>NZ_NKHR01000008.1:0-162969 GCF_014467285.1 Xenorhabdus sp. PB62.4
TTGCTCAGTGTTTGTAGAAAACATCATACGTTACCTCAACGTGGTATTTCTTGTTGAGATCAGCCAGGCAGAAAAAGGTTCAAAAATATCCCTCGATTCAATCGAGGGATTTGTGTAGAAGAGACAGCTGCTAGGCAGGGGGTTCCGTAGAGCTTTCAGCTATAAATCCGCTATAAAAACCCCTTTTGATTTGTTAAAACACCTTGCGGTCTGGCAACTGCAAAAGTGAATCAAGAAATCGAAAGGGGGTCCCACAATGAGGGATGAAAAGAGCTTAGCGCATATCTGAAGGGTAAAAGTAGCCTGATGCTTTATGAGCAATTTGGTGATCTCAAATTCAAATATCGCCATCGAGAGTTTTGGTGTAGAGGGTATTACGTTGATACAGTGGGAAAAAATACAGTCAGGATACAGGAATATATAAGGCACCAACTGGAAGCGGATAAATTGGGAGAACAATTATCGATCCCATATCCAGGTAGCCCGTTTACGGGCCGTAAGTAATCAATAGAATGCAAATGTCAGATTGCGATGCGCCTGTTAGGGCGCGGCTGGCAAGAGAGCCTTATAGGCGCATATGAAAAACCCCCGGCTATGCCGGGGGATACTTATTATATGAATAGCATGATTAGTAACAAATTTTAGTTCTATTTTGTTGTTTTTTGGGCTTGGGCGTTGATTTTTTTGTGGCATGTAGCAGGGCTTTGATGTTTTCTTATTAGTTTCAGATAATTTTAGTTTTTTGTTTTTAATAAGTATGTTGTAACTAAAACACCTGAGAAAGTTCAAAATCCGCTCTATACATAAATATTTATTCTGTTTCACATGTTATTTATTTGTTATATTAATAAAACATCCCTGCAGATCCCAAAAATAGCTCGCTAGATATTACTGTGGGGTAAATTAACCTTTTCTGGTTGTTATTATCTTAATTCCACATAAGTAAAGAGAATAATCCCATCTTATGTAAAAGATTAAGATTAAAAACCAAGCTTTCTGAGGTTGTTCACAAAAATATAATATTTAATTTAATTAAATAACAAACAAAAAATCGAAAACATTTATGTGTTTTTTCTCATTTTTGATTTTACAAAATATCATCAATTAATAGTTAAATTTATAAAATAGAATAAAAGTTCATTCACGTTTGAAAAACACTCTACTTTGTGAATAACAATTCTATTAATCTCAACTTAACGGCACAAAAATTCCAAATTCTGAAATTAGTCAAGTTATTATTTTGAACTTTTCTAATTACTCGCTACTATATTCTTCACCTTATCTGTTGATAAGGAAATATTAACTGTTATTTTTTGTTGTTTCTTAGGTGTAAATTTAAACAATTCATTTGCTGTATTAATGTACGGCATTAACGTTAACTCAATAATCTATTTTTCTGTCGTATCAATTCGGCAGAGGTGGGATGTATTAGAAAATGAAAACCAAGTTAATTATTTCATCTTTATTTGTTTCATCTGTATTTATGTCTGCCGCGCACGCTGCTGATGGGCAAATCAGATTTACGGGAAAAATTACCGCAACAGCGTGTAAAGTTGACTCAAACTCACTTAATCAAACCGTAAATATGGGAACCATCAGCTCAAGTTCATTCGATAAGGTTGGTAGTACCTCCGCTCCTACTCGCTTTAGTATTAAATTAACGGATTGCCCAAAAGAGGTGGGCGGAGCACTGGTCAAATTTGATGGTCAAACGCCTGTAAACAATCCAGGACTTTTAGCGTTAAGTAATGCTCGTGGAGAAAATTCAGCTACAGGTGTTGCAATTGCTCTTTATGAAAATGACAGTAACACATTGATCCCACTGGCAGAAAACTCACGCACTCAGCCTTTTTCAGGCAAAAAATCTGAACAGTTGAATTTCGTTGCTAAATATATAGCAACAAACCAGGTTGTGACTCCAGGCTCAGGTGATGCAGTAGCTAACTTCACTATCGTTTATAACTAACGGAATTTATGGCAAGGAAGCCAAAACAATATAAAATTAATCTCAATGTTAAAAAATGATAATAGCCGACGGACTATTCATTTATTAATAAACTTAAAAATAATATTGTTTGGAGCGGCCATTTTGAAATTCTTTCGCATTTTAATGCTTATTTTTATCTACATCTTCAGCACCAATATCTCTCTTGCCGGCGTTGTCATTGGCGGTACACGTGTTGTTTATCTTAGTGACCAAAAAGAAGCGTCGATTTCCATTAATAATCCAGAAACTGATATTTCTTATCTCATCCAATCGTGGGTTCAGGACGAACATAATGAAACCAAAGTACCTTTTATTATCACTCCCCCGCTTTTTAAATTAACGGCTGGGAATGAGAATATTTTACGGATTGTTAAAATCGGAAATAATTTACCAGATGACAGAGAATCTTTATTCTGGCTCAATATTAAATCTATTCCTGCTACAGCCAAAACAGAACAAAATCAATTGCAAATCACGGTAAAATCTCGGTTTAAACTTTTCTTCCGCCCTGCCAGCCTGGCAGACAATGCCAACGAGGCCTATAAGGCATTGAAGTTCAAAACCGATGGCCACAAACTTATTGCGGAAAATCCGACTCCCTACTATATCTCTTTTTCTGAGTTATATACCGGCAACGGTGCTAAAAATTATGAAATAAAATCTGCCGGTATGATCCCGCCTTTTGATCAAGTGAGCTGGGATGTTCCTATCCAAAACATCAATCAAGTGACTTGGAAAACGATTAATGATTTTGGTGGCATAATGCCAGAAGAAAAACGCGGGCTGTAATTAAAAAATTATACAAACTATTATACAAACTATATACCCAATAGAATTCAAAGGATTATTTGAATGATGGAGGGTATAGCAAAATTAGAACATTATCATGGATAACTATCGTCATTATCTTCAACAAAATATTTCTGATAATTGGGCGTTATTTATCAAGCTTAGCTTGCGTGGCCTATATAGTAAGATGCCTCTCTGTGCATTGTTAACTACATTTATTTGGGTGTATAACAATAAAGCTTATGCTGAAGAGTATTTCAACATTAATGCGCTGGAAACTCATTCAGGTTTTCCAGAGAATATTGATCTATCAATTTTTACTCAAGAAGATCAACAACCTCCCGGCTATTATTGGGTAGATATCTATCTTAATCGGGAAAAAGTGGATACCGGAAATATCGATTTTATTATTGTAAATAATAAGCTATCTCCCAAACTTAAAGTACAACAACTCAGAAAAATGGGAGTGAATATTGGGTCAGTTCCCAAATTGCTTAATTTGCCACAAGAAACGGAACTCACTGATCTTGTTCAATATATTCCATCCGCTTCGACATCTTTTGATTTCAAACGCCAGCGACTGGATATCAGTATTCCTCAAGCTGCGTTGAATAGTCAGACGAAAGACTATGTGCCACCCCATTTGTGGGATCAGGGATTAACGTCCCTGTTGCTCAACTATAACTATAATGGATCCATGGTCTGGCAGGATAATCAACCCGGCTCAACAAAAAACCATTTTCTCAACCTCAGAATGGGCGCCAATTGGGAAGCATGGCGTTTGCGGAATTATTCCACTTACAGCAGTCAGAATAGAAAATGGCAAAATCTCAATACATACCTTCAGCGAGATATTCATGCACTAAAAAGCCAATTAATATTAGGTGACAGTTACACGCCCTCACCTATCTTTGATAGCTTCCAGTTTCGTGGAATACAATTGTCTTCCGATGACAATATGTTGCCCGATAGCTTAAAAGGATTTGCACCGACAATCAGGGGAATTGCCCAAAGCAATGCTCAAGTCACCATCAAGCAAAATGGTTACATTATCTATGAATCTTACGTTTCTCCCGGACCTTTTGTCATCAATGATCTCTATCCAACAACTTCAACGGGAGATATGGAGATCATTGTCAAGGAAGCCAATGGGAAAGAACGTCGTTCTGTGCAAACTTTTTCTACTGTACCGCTTATGCTACGGGAAAATAGCCTGCGACATTCTTTGACCTTGGGAAAATATCAATCTAATTCCCATCGTGGAAAAGAACCTTACTTCATGCAGGGTACGGTAATTTATGGTATTTCCAACCGTATCACTGCCTATGGCGGAACCACAATTGCAAAAGATTATCAATCCATTGCCTTGGGTACAGGCTATAGTCTCTCTGATTGGGGTTCCTTTTCTTTTGATGCAACTTATGCCAAAACCAATTTAATATCGGGTTCCGGTTCTTATGGTCAATCTTATCGTTTCCAATATGCCAAAGATCTCTCTCGGACGGGAACTAACTTCACTCTCGCGGGTTATCGTTACTCGACACAAAATTTTTACGATTTTAAAGATGCGAATGAGTTAGATACTGCAATTAATGGAATAATCCACAATAGCACCAATAAACGCAATAAATTGCAGTTACATATTAATCAGTCTCTTGGTAATTGGGGAACCATCTATTTATCGGCTTTCCAACAGAATTACTGGCATCAAAAAGGTTACGAAAGGAATGTTAGTGCTGGTTATAACAAAAATTACAATTCAATCAATTATAGCTTGAATTATTCTCACAGTGCTTTCCCCGGCTCGGCTCATAATGAGCAAATTGTCTCATTCAGCGTTCAGATTCCCCTTGATCGTTGGCTAAAGAATAGCTGGGTAAGCTATAACATGACCAGCAGCAAAAACAGTGATACATCTCATCAACTCAGTTTAAATGGTACAGCTCTTGAAGATGACAAACTGATTTATAACATTCAGCAAAATTATACCAGCCACAATAAAGACGCTGGCGGAAATATCAGTGCAGAATATAAGGGATCCTATGGTCAAATCAACGCTGGTTACAATTACGACAAATACTCCAGTCAACTGAATTATGGTTTAAATGGAGGGATTGTTGTCCATCCTTATGGCATCACCCTTTCCCAATCTTTGGGTGATACCTTGGTATTAGTGCGTGCCAATGGTGCTTCAGGCGTCAAAGTGCAAAACCATACCGGCATCAAGACTGACTGGAAAGGCTATGCCATTGTGCCTTATGTCAGTAACTATCGGAAAAACCGTATTGCACTGGATACTTATTCAATGGGTAACAATGTTGATATTGATATCAATACGCAAACTATTATCCCAACTCAGGGTTCACTGACTCTGGCCAATTTCCAGACTCGCATTGGTTATCGCGTTTTGATGATACTTTCCCATAAAGGTAAAGAGATCCCATTTGGTGCAACTGCAACGTTGGAAAAACAGCATGACATTGATGAATCCAACAGCGCAATTGTCAGCAATGATGGACAAGTTTATCTCAGTGGCATTCCTAAATCGGGTCGGATATGGGTTAAGTGGGGGCACAAAGAAATACAGGAGTGTCGTGTCAATTATCAACTCCCTGATGAAGATCCGGCTTCCGGATTGCATATGATTGAAGCCTCTTGCGAATAACAGTATAGACATATTTGTTTGATATATATTAATAAATAGTGGAAATCATTCTATGGACAACAGATTGAAATTATTATTGGCAAGTATATTTTTCATCGGCACGATGAGTAGTTTTGATAGTTTAGCGAATTATTATTGCCAGTATTCAGAGGGTTTCGTGCCCAGAACAACTCTGGTTTCTTTTGGTACAATTACAGTTCCTCGAAGCCATCCCATCGGGACAACTATCAAAGAAATACGTCTGGATCAAGTGGATGAAAAAGGTAATATTGCCCTCTGCAATACCCATACACCTACAACATGGGAAAAACCCGATCTTGCACCTGCAAGCTATAACTATGATGCCATTTATGAATCCGGTGTTCCGGGGGTTGGTATCCGTATTAACACATGGGCACCCGGTTATGGGATTGATTGGCTGCCCAGAACCGCAACCGATCCAGTCACTTGCCCTCCACCATGGCAATTTCAATGGAAAAAACAATATTGTGGTAAATCATGGGGTTATATAACGGTACAATTGATCAAGATTGCGCCAACAACGGGGTCAGGTATTGTTAAGTCAGTAAAATTGACTCGTGCCAAATTAGGCCAAAACCTCCTTGTTCATACTTTCAATTTGTCGAATACGTATATCATGACCAAAGGTTGTTCTCTCAGCCAAAAGATGATCTTAGTCAATATGGGAGAGATTAAAAAAAGTGACTTCCGAGGCATTAACAGTACAGTAGGAATGCGGGATTTTGATATCACAATAGATTGCGATGCTGATGTGGATGTCACATTGACACTGGATGGAAACCCTGCAAGCTGGAATAACAGAAATATCTGGGCGTTGGATCATGGTGACAACGTCACGGCAAAAGGAGTTGGTTTGCAGATATTATACCAAAACCACCTCGTATCAATGCGCCAGCCGGTTGTGTCTGGTTCCAGCCAGTCAGGAGGCAAAATAACAATTCCACTGCATGCACGTTATATCCAGACAGAAGCGAAAATTACACCGGGCAAAGCGGATGCAACAGCGACAATTACGTTAACTTATCAATAAAAACAGCCCTGCATAACCGCAGGCTTCTTACTATGCCCAAGTAACGGGTACAAAAAATGGGGCAATTACGCCCCATTGGTTCTCTCTTATATCAAACACACGTAACTTACTTCTTCTAAACACTCAGACAGTTAGAAACTGTATCCCACGCCGAACATGAAGACCCATGGATCAAGGCGAGTTTTATATTTGTACTGAGTATCACCGGATTTGAATTTCACGTCAGTTTCGATATTCATCCACCAAAGTGAGGTATTCAGCATCCAGTTTTTATCCAGTTTATAATCCAAACCTACTTGGCCCGCGACTCCCCAAGAATCTTTCAGATCCAAACTATTTAAATTAGCAGCCTGTACTGTGGAATTACCACTATTAAATTTTTCGCTAAAGAATGTGGTGTAGTTAACGCCAACCCCAACATAAGGACGCAATTTATCTTCTCTGGAACCAAAATAATATTGTGCCATTAGGGTTGGTGGTAAATGTTTGACTTCAGCGATTTCTCCAGCTTTAGGTAAACTTACTTTGTGCTGGAATGGTGTCGCTGCCAATAATTCAACACCAATGTTGTCGGTGATCATATAGCCAAAAGTTAAACCCATCTCAGTATTATTATTGACACCAAAAGATCCCAATCCTAATACATTTTCAGATCCAGTATTTGGCCTTACTGTTGCTGTACCTGCACGGAACAGGAAGTCACCTGCTTCATGAGCAAAGGTAAATGACGGAGCTAGTGTAGTCGCAGCCAAGATGAGCGCAGAAATCTTTTTCATTATCCATCCCAATTATGTGGTTTTAAAACAGTCAGAAATATACCCGTTTGTTTACTATTATGATCTAAGACAGATCACATCTTTTAAAGATTTTTGGCAAAATAAGGTACTTACGATTTTATTATTTCACCTGTGAAGTATTTTAAATTGATCCAAATCAAAGTTAACTTACTATTAATTTTATTACTGTTTTTGGTTCATATTTCGATATCAATTTTTGGTTATCAATAATAAATTACGAATAGAAATGTTCTGTTGAAAATACCTCATTTAATACCTCAGTTAATTAACATTTTTATAATATATCTGTCATTTTTATAAACCTTAGTAATGATACCACCTGACACAAAATAGGTCTCTGATGCCCAATCAACCCCAAGTTGCAGAACAACGACAGGGAGGCAAATCTTAGGTATCCAATAATCCCTCTGGCAAGGTACAATTGAGCATGATTGTTGTTTTAATTTATTGTTGTTTTATTTGATAGGAGCCACTTTCATGCCCATCACGGCAAATACCCTGTATCATGACAGCCTCAACTTTTTTAAGAACCAACTGTTGAATATTGTCATACTTTCTGTTTTAGCCGCGTTGGTAACAACACTGCTTGAGCATTTCCTGATGCCAAATGGTGAACAGCTCAAGTTATTGATCGAGCTACAAAATGCCTTAAAAGAAGGCGGCAATGCAGGCATCCGGGATTTTGTGGCGCAATTAACGACAGACGAACAAACCATGTTTTTGCACACAGCATTCGGGATCCTATTTTGCAACATATTCGGCAATACTTTAATCACTGCCAGCGTGTTGGTGCTTATCCATGCCGTCTCTCACGGCCAACAAACTAATGCTATTCATGCCAGCACATTATCGATAAAACTACTGCCTAAGATGTTTTTGCTGATGTTTATTTGTACCCTGTTGGTTCAAATTGGTTACGCCTTAATGTTCCTGCCGGGAATACTATTTTCTATCACGTTCGCACTTGCACCTATTTTTCTATTTGAAAAAGGGAAAAGTGTTTTTTCTGCTATGCAAGAAAGTTGGAAATTGGCATTCAACAACATGCGGTTGCTGATCCCTGCTATGTTGCTATGGTTTGCCGTAAAGCTGGTGCTGGAGCTTGTGTCAGTTAAAATACCCGGCATAGCCGTATCAATGCTGAATAATTTATTATCAGCCCTGTTACTAATTTATCTGTTCCGTTTGTATATGCTGGTTAAACCACAAAATACAACCACAAACGGCATGTAATAAACATTCATAGTTCACCTCGCATTTTATAGCGACAGTTTATGGTGCGAGGTGAACTTTCATTCGGTAATCTGTGGTTACGTTTCTTGTTTTTCCTCAACTTGCCGCTTACTTTGAATCAGACGAATGGCAAAGTAGAGATCGGGCACCACGATCAAGTCTTCATCGCTGCGACTGAGTTTATTCTGTTCAATCCAGAAATTAAGTTCCGTTCTGCGCCCTGCCAATACCAATGTCACACCCTTCTCTTTTAATTCCGTAATCAATTCATCCAATGCAGCAAACACACTGACATCATCGTGGGTAAAACTCACCGCAGCATCGACCACCAGCCATTCAGGACGCTTTAACTCTCTATCCACATGCTGCAATACCCGTTTTTTAAAGTAGCCAACGTTAAAGTAAGTTAAGGGAGAATTGAAACGATACATCATGATGCCATCTACGGGCTTGATATCATTATCTTGATGGATAGAACGTACCATACCTTGTTCATTGACTCCCAACAATTGATCTGATGGCCGGAAAATAATGCGCAGGAATTGCAGCAGCCCCAGTAATACCGCAAAACCTATGCCATCAATTACTCCAACCAGTAAAACCGCAACCAATGTGAAAATTGAGAGAATGAACGCCTGACGATTACGTTTCCGATACGACCAGATATTTTTTAAGCTCAAGAGTGACCATGAGGAAAATATCAAAACAATCCCCAGCGATGATAATGGAATATGCCCCAGAAATTGGGTCATAAATAATAGCACCAACAGAATGGCACCGGCGGCAATCACAGACACCATCTGTGTTTTGCCACCAATCGCATCATTAACTGCTGTACGGCTACTGGCAGCACTGACAGCAAATCCTTGTGATAAGGAAGAAGCGATATTAGCGATACCTAATGCTCTGAGTTCTAAATCCGCATCAACCTGATAGCCATTTTTACTGGCAAAACTATGGGCTGTCATCATAAAACTGACAAAGCTGATCACGGCAAGGTTAATGGAGGGAACAACCAAATCACGCAATATGCCAAATTCAAATTCAGGCAGGGGTACAACAGGCAAACCACTCTCCATATTACCAACAATCTGAATGCCATATTGATCGAGCTGAAATTGCCAACTGATATAAGTCGACACTAACATTGCTATCAATGGTGCAGGCCAACTTGGCCGAACAAAGTTAATACAAATCAGCACCAGCAAAGTCATAGCGGACATTCCCACTGTCGGCCAATGAGATTCCAACAGCTTATGAGGAAGAGCAATCAGCCGCTCGATCAATTCCGCTGGTAAGCCAGAAAGCCCAAACACTTTAGCAAGCTGATCGGCCATAATGGTAATTGCAACACCATTGATAAAGCCTTTCAAAATAGGACGGGATAAAAAGTCTGCGAATGTCCCCAACCGGAAATGGCTCGCCAGAAGACACCAGAACCCTGTCATTAATGTCATCACAATGGCGAGTTGCCAACGAATATGTTCATTTCCTAACGCAAGCGGTGTCACAGCAGCAGCAATAACAGCACAAGTTGCCGCATCTGGCCCAACAATCAACTGCCGGGAAGTTCCAAACAACGCATAAGCAAACATCGGTAAAATACAGGCATATAAGCCGATAATGGCACTAATCCCCATTAATTCAGCATAAGCAATAGCCACCGGCAGTGCAACCGCAGCGACTGAGAGACCCGCTCGCACATCATAGCCAAAATATTCTTTACGATAATGACAGAGGCTTTCCAAGCCCGGCATCCAGCGATGTATTCTTTCCCACAACATGACCTTTATGTCCTTTCGTGAAAATGTTAAGTATTATAATGCGATGTTAAATGAAAACTCACAAGTTCATCACTGACACTTAGTTTTTCGTTCATTGTGATAAAATTACACCAACAGATGAAACAAGTTTTTTGGCTCGATAAATAAACCATTTCATTGAGATCTGATACACTCTGGCACAAATTCAAGAACATGCCATCCTTGGCATCACGATAGGTTCAATTTATGAAACAACTTTTAGACTTTTTGCCATTAGTCGTTTTTTTTGTTGTCTACAAAATGTATGACATTTTCTATGCTTCTGGTGCGTTGATTGCAGCCACGGGGTTAGCGGTTGTCATTACTTATTTGCTTTATCGCAAAGTCGAGAAATCTTCCTTAATTACATTTGTCATGGTTGCTGTTTTCGGCACATTGACACTTGCTTTCCACAGTGATCTATTTATTAAATGGAAAGTGACTGTCATTTATGCCATTTTTGCCCTGGTTCTACTTATCAGCCAATGGTTCATGAAAAAACCTTTGATTCAGAAAATGTTAGGTAAAGAGTTAGAATTACCCGATTTCATCTGGAACAGACTGAACATGGCTTGGGCAATCTTCTTCATAATTTGTGCATTAGCAAATATTTATGTCGCTTTCTGGCTATCTCAAGATATTTGGGTAAACTTTAAAGTGTTCGGGTTAACCGCTTTGACACTAGTTTTTACTGTATTGAGTGTGGTATATATCTACCGTCATCTGCCTCGCGAACAAAAATAATATAATGACCCTCATATGGATACCTGCCGGTGCAGCGGCAGGTATGGTTATATTCACCAAATAAAGCAAGTTTTCTAATGACACAACAACAATCCTTACCAAACGGAGAATTGGTTCTCCGTACACTGGCCATGCCCGCTGATACCAATGCCAATGGGGATATTTTCGGTGGCTGGCTGATGTCTCAAATGGATATTGGCGGCGCAATTCTGGCAAAAGAGATTGCACTGGGACGCGTAGTAACTGTTAGCGTGAATGGCATCAGTTTTCTGAAACCGGTTGCGGTAGGTGACGTCGTATGCTGTTATGCCCGTTGTCTCAAAACGGGAAATTCATCTATTACCATTCATATTGAAGTTTGGGTGAAAAAAGTCGCTTCTGAGCCTGTTGGGCAACGTTACCGTGCAACAGAAGCGGTTTTCACGTATGTCGCCGTTGATGAAAATAATCGTTCTCGCCCTCTTCCTGAAGATAAAAGACACTTCAAATTGGAAGGTAGTGATTCAGAGTAACGGTTTATAAAAAATAATTCGTGAATTAAAGGAGCGTTTTCCGCTCCTTCACCTTGAATAGAAAATATGTCGACCTATCGTGTTTGCGAAATACCCGTTATTCTAAACTCGATAGTCGCTTCATACCCAATAGCAGGTATTTTTTCATAACGCCACTTTCTCATGGCATTTTTCACATAACGTTCAAAGACATTTTTAGGGTTTGCAGAAATAATTTCAATGTTCCTGATGCGCCCATCTTCATCAACATCAAACTTGACCTTCACCGTCCCTTCTGTGCCCAACTGCTGCGCTCTGGGAGGATATTCAGGGTTTGGTCTGCTCAAAGCTCTTGGCCCACTTCTAACATTAGTATTATTACTTACAGCAGAATCCGGCGATTTTTGATCATTCAGATTCTTCGCTATCTGGGTATTCTGATCAGAAACAGGTTTCAACGGCTGGTCTGAGATTTTTTCTGTCTTTTTCTCTATTGGCTTAGGCTCTTTTTTGACAATCTTTTTCTCTTCTCGCTTTTTCACTTCCGGTTTCTTTTCCGGTTTAGGCAGAGCGATTTTCGCAATAGGCTCAGGTTCTGGCTCTGGTGTCGGTGGTTCAGGAACAGATTCAGGTATGGCTGACTCAGAAACAGATGTCTCTTCAGCGGCCAATTGGATCATGGCAACAGCCATAGGAACGGGTTCTGATTGCTTTTCAGGTTTGATAGCCTGAAAAAGTGCCGCAGCAATAGAAATATGTAAACAAACGGAAAATAGTATCGGCCAATGTATCCAACGCATAAGAAAATTCTTGCTTAGCAGCATGATAGTCAGTTTCAGATAACCACTAGTTTAAATGCAAATGACTATCATATTCAATCATGAATCAAAAACATCTATACCATGCTGCACACTCTGCTAAAGCCATTCCAGATTCTGGATAAACAAAATCGACCTACGGCGATTGCAAGAATCTGTTTTACGTAATTTATAAATACGAAGATTACGGCGCGATTGATCTTCTAGCCAGCGTCGGCGACGACGGATACTTTGGCGGATCATCCGCCAGCGCCCTACTTCATTTCTGCTATGTTTCATAAGACATCCTAAGTCAATTCTTTCATTGTAACGAATAATGTTATTCTTAATCCTCACTATCAAGGATGTCAACTAATTGCCCAACCGAGCCGGCACATTGCATTTCTACGAAGCTAAGACAAGTATAGTGTTAATAATATCTATAAAAAACTAAGTTCGTGGCAAATTTCCGCCAAATCTTCTTTTAACCCTGAAATCAACTTCCTGTTATGATAGTCTCATATCAGGCTCTGAGCTGATTTATTATACAAGCTATTTTACTGTAAATAGCTTATTAGGCGATTTATTCGAGTATAGCGATAGGTAACGCTTAGAACCTTCACCAGATGTCATTATTGTAAGCAGTTTTGCAGCAAAGTGAATTCAATGAATGGCTCGAATGATTCTACAGTTACTATATGGTGGAGATGTTGTTATGAAATTAGTTGTTTACAGCACAAAGCAGTATGACCGTAAACATTTTGAAATGCTCAACCAAAAACTTGGCCTTGACTATCATATCGAGTTTTTTGATTTTGCCCTGAGTCCACAAACTGCCAAAAATGCGATTGGTGCAGATGCTGTCTGTATTTTTGTCAATGATGACGGTGGGCGTGAAGTCCTACAAGAATTGGCAGAGATGAACATCAAAATCTTGGCATTACGTTGTGCCGGGTTCAACAATGTCGATTTAGACGCCGCTAAAGGATTAGGCATTCAAATCGTTCGGGTCCCCGCTTATTCACCTGAATCAGTTGCTGAACACACCGTTGGGTTAATGTTATGCCTGAATCGGCGTATTCATCGTGCCTATCAACGTACTCGCGATGCCAACTTTTCTCTGGAAGGCTTGACTGGCTTCAACATGTACAAACGTACCGCAGGTATTATCGGCACGGGAAAAATTGGGCTTGCGACGCTGAGAATTCTGAAAGGTTTTGGTATGCGTTTATTAGCACATGATCCATACCCAAATCCAGAAGCCTTGGATATGGGCGTAGAATATGTGGACTTAGATACTTTATACGCTGAGTCTGATGTCATTTCTCTACATTGCCCGATGACACCAGGGAATCATCACTTATTGGATGAAACGGCATTCAACAAAATGAAAGATGGCGTGATGATTATTAATACTAGCCGGGGCGCCTTAATTGATTCTATTGCGGCCATTAATGCCTTAAAACAGCAAAAAATTGGCGCATTGGGTATGGATGTTTACGAAAACGAACGCGATTTATTCTTTGAAGATAAATCAAACGACGTTATTCAAGATGATATTTTCCGCCGTTTATCTTCCTGCCATAATGTACTGTTCACTGGCCATCAAGCATTTTTAACAGAGGAAGCGTTAACCAGCATCAGTGAAACAACGTTACAAAATATCCAGCAATTAACTTCTGGAGAACCTTGTCCGAATATTGTTGGGTAATCTCAACAAACATCAGGAGATAAAATGAAAAAAGCGATTCCGTTAGTGGTCGCCACCTTGTTACTCACAGCATGTCAATCTTCGGGGGTCAACGCCACGGGGAATGTCAGCGTCAGGGATCTAAAGAATCATCATTTTGCTTTAGTCAGTGTCAATAGTGAGGAAGTTTCAAATAAAGAAGACAGCAAACTTTCTATTGCGTTTGATGAAAGATTGGGTATTTCAGGCGCAATGTGCAACAGTTTTGGGGGAGTAAGTAAATTAAAGAACAACATATTGACAGTAAAAATTTTGAACAATAGCCGGATATACTGTATCAATGAAAGACTCAATCAATGGGATAATGTACTCATTGAAATGCTAACTAAAGGAGCAAAAGTTAGCTTAATAGGCAAGCAACTTACATTGGTTAATGGCAAAAATACGTTGGTTTATATTCTGCGGGATCTTGACCAATAACCTTATGTGAAATAGCACTCACTCAGCCTGATACCACATTTTTCCTCGCTTTGAATATTTTACCTTACATTATAGTTTGATTACCCAGTAGGCTACTGGGTAATCTGTTAATACTAATTCCGAAATTTTATTATTCTTTATCATATTAAAAATTGTAGAGTGACTACCTAATATCCGGCATCATAAAAACCTCGCCGAAGCGAGGCTACAGAGTTGATTTTAATTTCATGTTCTTAAGACAATATAACACCAATCGTTAATGTTATGGCAATCCAAACCCCTACAAACGTTATATAGCTCATCAATCTGTTATTCATTTTTACTCTCCCTTGTTATCAAACAAATTTCTCTAGCTGCACGGTAGTGGCTTTGACTGTCTGATACAGAAACCGTACCAACAGTACTTCATATATATTAGTTAAGCAGCATAAGTACCATACTAATATTTATTACAATAGGTATGGAATTGGCAGGGTTGTTGTAAAAACAGAACAATAATTGAATGATGAGACGAATCAGATCATGATATTCAAATCATAAGGGCTAATAATTTAGCCCACGATATAAAAAATCACTCACCTGAACCGGATTCAGTGTGTTGTTTTTCGGGATAGAGCGATGCACTCCAGTTACTGTAAGTACAGACAAATATTGAAGGATCTTTGTTTGAAAACGGCGTAGCCATAGATCTAATTTTTTCTGCTAATTCGATAGATTCCATTGAAGAACTACCAATATAAGTTCCACTAGGAAGACGATGCCATTTCCCGTTAGGAAAACGGATAGATTGGCTGAATTGATTCGCCGTCATCCTTTTATGTAATTTTTCATAACCGTCAGAACCTGTGCCATAAAGTTCCACGCGAATCAAATAACTTGCCATTTCTCTTTCCTTGTATTGACTATTGAACATCCAAGTTATCAGTTTTCCTTTACTGTTTAAAGCCAGAAAAGCGAGAGAAAAATCCGATATTAATGGCAATTTCAGAACTTGCATTATATGCCTATGTGTCCCCAAATTGCCATTATTGATATAAAATCCCTTTTATATCAATAAATAAAATAACTATTCAGGCTTATTAAGAATATGATCTTCCCATTCCACGACATCTACTTCACGTACAGCAATATGCCTGACAGAAACACGTTCCGCATGCATGGCTGATTTTGAACCACTAATCAATGGATGCCACGGTAGAAGTTTTTTCCCTTCACCAATTAAACGGTAAGCGCAAGTTTTCGGCAACCATTCAAAGGTGATCATATTTTCACGAGTCAATTTGATACAATCAGGTTCATACCTGAAACGATCTTCGTAATTCTTGCACTGGCAGGTTTTAATATTCAATTGATTACAAGCGACATTGGTGAAATAAATTTCATCAGTATCTTCGTCCATCAATTTATGCAGGCAGCACTGGCCGCAGCCATCACATAATGCTTCCCACTCTTGGTCTGTCATTTGCTCCAGGGTTTTCACCTGCCAGAAAGGTTGAGACATAATTTCTGTCATTCCTTATGGTTAAATCACTCTGGTTGTCAGAATGTGCTCATTAAGAGAGACATTCAACACATCACCAGATTGTAGTGGCCCCACACCTTCCGGCGTTCCCGTCAGGATAATATCGCCCGGGCGTAGGGTAAAAAAGCGCGACATATAGCTAATCAATGGGATGATTGGCGTTCGCATGTCACTCGTATTGCCGTTTTGGCGCAATTCGCCATTTATTGTTAAAGAAAGTTGAGCATTTTGTGGATCACCAAAGTCATTGACAGGGATAAAACCCGATATCGGGCATGATCTGTCAAATGACTTACTCTTTTCCCACGGTTGCCCCGATTGTTTAAATTCACGCTGCAAATCACGCAATGTTAAATCCAATGCAACCGCAAAACCAGCAATTGCCTGACTGACCCGCTCCTCATTGGCATTTTTGAGCGTTGAACCAATCAAGACAGCCAGTTCAATTTCATGGTGTACAGAACCCAATTCCTGTGGGATGAAAACAGGCTGACAAAGATCACAAAGCGCCGTTTCAGGTTTGATGAATATTACTGGCTCTTCAGTGGGTTGAGAGCCCATCTCTTTCATATGATTGACATAATTACTACCGACACAAACCACTTTATTAGCAGGACAATCCAGCAGTACACCTTGCCAATCCCGATGCTGGTACATAACTTTCTTCCTTCATCTAGTTTTCAACCCACTTATACCCGTCGTCTTTCAAAGCCCGATTTTCAGTGAGTGAGGAAATGAGTTCGTTGCATAATACCGTCTGCCATCATACCAACACTAAGCGCAAAATAGTAAGAACGGTTCCAGTGCATAATAGTACGGAAATTTTGCGTTACCCAAAATGCCCGTTTCTCCGGATCATCAGGTATCACTATCCAACCTTTGGTATTTACCGGCAGTTCCGCAAAATGCGGAGATGAAATTCCCAATGCCTGCCATTGAGCAATGGTTTTCCCCTGTTCGGATTTTATGCCTTCTAATGCAACATCAAAACCAGCAGGCAATGAGATGGCATATCCCCACGGTAACCCTTGTTGCCATCCCTCTTTGTGCAAATAATTAGCAGCCGAAGCAAAAACATCTTCCTTATTATGCCAAATATCTATTTTTCCATCTCCATTGCCATCAGCGCCATAGGTTAAATAAGAAGTTGGCATAAATTGGCTTTGCCCCATTGCGCCTGCCCAAGATCCTTTTAGAGTTTGATCTTCATCGATATATTGATTCTCGATTATTTCCAGCGCTGCCAATAACTGCTTGATAAAAAAGACTTCCCGACGCCCTTCAAAGGCCAGAGTGGATAATGCCGAAATGACATCTTCTTTACCCTGAATCTTGCCAAAACCGCTTTCTAATCCCCACAAAGCAACAATATAGGCTTTAGGTACACCGTATTTACGACTCATTTTTTCTAGCTGAGGAAGGTTATCTTCATATTGCTTAGCACCCTGCTCTATCTTCCAGGCCGGCAACACCCGGTTCAGATAATCCTCCAAAGTAATTTTCTTTTCTGGCTGGTTGCGATCGGCCTTAATGACGCGCGAGATAAAATGGATATTAGCAAATGCCCGATCCAACGTTTTTTCGCTGATGCCCTGTTCCCGAGCCTGCTGTTTCAGCAAAGCCACATAGGCGGGAAATTGTGATGGCTCACGGGAGTCTAATGGAAAATCATGCACCAATGTTTTGACTTCTGCTTGCGACCTCGCTGTCAATACAGATTGATCGTACAATTTTTTTCCACTGAATTGTTTTCCATTGGATGAACTACACCCTGCGAATAGAATCGCTGACAATAAGGTTATCCCGCTGATTAATTTCATAAATCTGCTCCTCGGTTCAGGATCAGGCAATTGCCGGCTATTTTTTTATTGTTTTATTTGATGCCAGATGTTCATTGATCAAGCTTTCTACCGGCGGTGGTACCTGCAAGTAAAACCCTTGCTCATTCAACGCTGTTTTTACTTTTTCAATATCAGCATTGGCCAATTTTTTTCTTTCAGATAATGAAATCATCATTGAATATTGAGGTTCACCAAATGTTTTTAACAACTCTTCAGGAACGCGCGAAAAATCACCTTTCCTTTCAATATAAAGATATGTTTGGTTACGTTTTGGGCTTCTGTAGATTACACAAATCATTGTCATAAACTCTTTTAAATTAACTCTGCGACTTGCTTGAATAATTCACTAACTATAACATGCTTATTATATTTCAGAATAACGTCTCTCAGAGGACGTACTAGGAAAAACTTTTAGTACACTATCCTGGGAAACCTAACCTTGCTGAGTCAAAATATCGATGTCACAATCGCCAATAGAGCTAAAAGGCAGTAATTTTACGCTTTCGGTCGTTCATTTGTATGATGATCAGCCGGAAGTCATCCAAAGAGCTATGCAGGAAAAAATGGATCAAGCGCCTGAATTCCTGAAAAATGCTCCCGTTGTTATCAATATATCTGCTCTCTCTGTTGATGCAGATATCCTCGCACTCCACCGGGCCATAGAATCAGTTGGGTTGCGTGTTGTTGGCATCAGCGGCTGTCAAGATGAAGAACAACGGAAAATTGTCCTGAAATCAGAACTTCCTTTATTGAAAGAAGGTAAAAGTCAGAAAGTTCTTACTCAAGAAAATAAACCGATTGAACCTATTTTCAAAAAAACTCGTATAATTAATACACCTGTTCGTTCAGGACAAAGAATTTATGCGCCGAATAGCGATCTCATCGTAACGAATAATGTGAGCGCTGGCGCAGAATTAATCGCTGATGGAAATATTCATATATATGGTGTACTGCGTGGGCGCGTATTGGCAGGCGCATCTGGTGATCAAGAAAGCCAGATTTTCTGCACCCATTTAAACGCTGAACTCACCTCTATTGCCGGTCAATATTGGCTCAGCGAAAAAATCCCAGAAAATTTTGTTGGTAAAGCGGCAAAATTACGTCTGGTGAACAATGAATTAACTATTGAAACCTTAGTCTAGCCTTTATAACAAGGAATCGCTTCATGGCACGCATTATTGTTGTTACATCTGGTAAAGGTGGCGTTGGCAAAACCACTTCAAGCGCGGCCATTGCTACCGGTCTCGCCCAAAGAGGAAAAAAAACTGCCGTTGTCGATTTTGACATCGGTCTACGAAACCTCGATTTGATTATGGGCTGTGAACGCCGAGTGGTTTTTGACTTCGTGAACGTCATTCAAGGTGATGCCAGCTTAAACCAAGCGCTTATTAAAGATAAGCGTACAGAGAATCTCTATATTTTGCCCGCCTCTCAAACCCGCGATAAAGAAGCCCTCACCCGTGATGGCGTCGAGAAAATTCTGAACGAATTGGATCAACAAGGGTTTGAGTTCATTATCTGTGATTCACCAGCAGGTATTGAAAGCGGTGCATTAATGGCACTCTACTTTGCCGATGAAGCCATTATTACAACAAACCCGGAAGTTTCATCTGTTCGTGATTCCGATCGTATTTTAGGTATCCTGGCATCTAAATCACGCCGTGCAGAACAAGGGGATGAGCCTATCAAGGAACATCTTCTGCTGACACGTTATAACCCTGGGCGAGTGAACCGCGGTGATATGCTTAGCATGGAAGATGTGTTGGAAATTCTGTGTATTCCTTTACTTGGTGTGATCCCGGAAGATCAATCTGTTCTCCGTTCGTCTAACCAGGGAGAACCCGTTATTCTGGATAAAGAATCTGATGCGGGTAAGGCATACGAAGATACTGTTTTACGTTTACTTGGTGAAGAACGGCCTTTCCGTTTCATCGAAGAAGAGAAAAAGGGCTTTTTAAAACGCCTGTTTGGGGGGTAACGCATGGCTTTGTTAGATTTCTTCCTGTCGAGAAAAAAACCGACAGCCAATATTGCCAAGGAGCGGCTACAAATCATCGTGGCAGAGCGGCGCCGTGGTGACTCTGAGCCTGCCTATTTGCCTGAAATGAAACGGGATATTCTGGCTGTGATTTGTAAATATGTACAAATTGATCCAGACATGCTTTCTGTACAGTTTGAGCAAAAGAATGATGATATTTCCGTACTGGAACTTAATGTAACATTACCTGAGGTTGAGGAATCGCCAAAATAACCGCACCAAATGATGCTATTTAATTTAAGGCTGTGATTTCTCAATCATAACCACCCGCTATGCGGGTGGTTATGATTTGTGAATTACGCGCTGACATATCCATTGGACAACTGAACCCGAACGTCGTCTTTCAAGTTTCCGCTCTATTAGCTGCGCTGCATCTTAAATTGGCTTATATAATAAAATTAATATAAAAATCACATAGCGCAATAAATTTTTGTTATAGTTTTTTATCCATAAAATAACTATATTATACGGATATCTAAATCATTATTAATAACATTAAACGAATACCCAAATACACTGCCAGACCATTTGCCAAAAGACAGTTATGATGATCAGCAATCTGTATTGCGACTAAGTCACCAATCACTCAATTGATATCATTTGGTTGCTCTTGAACAGCGAACACAACAGTAAGTTCACTCCCCTATCTTTCCTGCCTGATAAACAGGCAGGGAATTAAAACGGTGTTTTTAAAAACGGTATGCCTTAAATGGAACTGTAGTCTCTATCACGCTGGTTTTTATCATACTGAATAATTTTCCAATATTTCGACGATGGACTCAGCCAACCATTTCCCACGCCAACCCTTAAGTAATTCAGGTTGATACTCTGGTGATTTCAATTTCCAATGCCAACAAAGCAGTTGATTAATTTGCCGACGGGAAGCCAATAATTCCGCACTAAAAGCATGAGATTCGCTCACCTGAGTAATCAATGACTTAATTTCCTTAAAAGCCTTACGATAACCCGGATAGTCAATTAAATTGATAATTTGAGCCGGACATTCTTCTGCTGGAATATCTTTGCATTCTGCAACCATAGCCAGTAACCGACGGCCATGACAACGGATTTCCTGCCCGCTCAATCCCAAGGCATCCAATTCCCCCAAAGAAGTCGGCATATAACGGGCGACTTGCCATAAATTTTCTTCACGGATCACAAAGTTAACCGCTAAATCACGTTCTCGAGCCTGATTTAACCGCCAAGCCGCCAGTTTTTTCAAACAGGCTAATTGTCTTGGGCGCAATTGCCAGGCATTGCCAATGTCCTTATAAGCACATTCCGGCATTAATACTTCTTTACGACGTTGGGCAATCAAAGCACTTTCATTTTTTGCTGCATCTAAATATCCCACCAGCTCTGTTTTCGCCATCAAGATATCGGCCAGAGGCAATAAATAGTACACATCTGCTGCGGCATACTCACATTGCTTGCCACTTAACGGACGAGCCAGCCAATCAGTACGAGATTCACTCTTATCCAATTCCACATTCAGATATTCAGCAACCAACGTTGCAAAACCGCATGATATCGGATGACCAATAAATGCAGCCAGTACCTGCGTATCAATCATAGGCTCTGGTAAGCATTGGAAACTATTGCCGAAAACTTCTAAATCTTCACTACCGGCATGGATAAATTTTAGAACGTCTGGATCAGTCAATAATTCCCTGAAGGGTTGCCATTGCGAAATTTCCAGGGGATCAATCAGAGAAAGCTGTTCACCATCAAACAATTGTATCAAACCTAATTGGGGATAATACGTCCGTGTACGTATAAATTCAGTATCTAATGCAATTCTTGC
This sequence comes from Xenorhabdus sp. PB62.4, assembly GCF_014467285.1. Taxonomy (NCBI): domain Bacteria; kingdom Pseudomonadati; phylum Pseudomonadota; class Gammaproteobacteria; order Enterobacterales; family Morganellaceae; genus Xenorhabdus; species Xenorhabdus sp. PB62.4. Next base: position 21,732 of record NZ_NKHR01000008.1, read on the forward strand.
GTGTTTTTTTGCCCGTTCACAGATTGACTGCAATTGAGCATCAGTGGTAATCAACTGATAATTACAATTAAACAATAAAATATCCTTTAAATACATTATGTTACACAACCATAAATACTAAAAAAATATAACAATGTACACAGTTATGTACACACAATAAAAATCTCAAACATCCTTTATTCGGATAGCTGTTTCTATAGTATTAGACATGCTTTCCACTTGCCACAATTTTGAGAAATTCACATCACATGATATCAAGTAAACATTAAGGTGAGATATGTGAGGCGAAGGAGTACCTAACCGCAGTTAAACGGCGTTAAAAGTAAAAAAACCCCGAATTGTTGGATGTCCAACTTTCGGGGTTCATTTCAAAAAGCGGGTTATTTAATATGTTGTATATTACAACTGATGTATTCTGACGTTAGCAATTCTTGCTACACCGCCACCGTCATATAACCCTTCAGCATGATTTAAGGCGTTATTCTCCAGTACAGTTAAGAAATCACTCGCCGAAGCTAGTGTACTTACATCGATATCCAGTGAAATCTGTGTACTAACTAAAACTAAATTATTCTCATCAACACCATCATAACTAACAATGTACATACCCATAACATTTCTCCTTTATCTATGAGATCTATGAGGTCCTGTACAAACTACCTTGAGTATTTTCTTTTTGCCATTTGATTAATTAACAATCCGTTATAAGGTTTGTTTTCCGATGTCAATTTATCGCAGAATCATCCGCTTGTGCTAATTCTTCATTACGCAATTCTTTACGAAGGATTTTACCTACGTTGGATTTCGGCAACTCATCGCGGAATTCAACGAATTTCGGTACCTTATATCCCGTCAGGTAACGACGGCAGTGTGTCTTCAATTCATCCTCAGTTAAACCGGGATCTTTACGAACAACAAAGACTTTGACTGCTTCTCCTGAGTTTTTGCTCGGAACGCCCACTGCTGCCGACTCTAATACTTTAGGATGGGAAGAAACAACTTCTTCTACTTCGTTTGGATAGACATTAAAACCGGAAACCAGAATCATGTCTTTTTTACGATCAACAATGTGGAAAAAGCCTTTTTCATCTATGTTGGCAATATCGCCTGTTGCCAGCCAGCCATCTTTCAACACTTCATCCGTGGCATCAGGGCGTTCCCAGTAACCCTTCATGACTTGTGGCCCGCGTACCCACATTTCGCCGGCTTCTCCCGGAGAAACTTCATTACCATCACTCCCTACCAGCTTGATTTCTGTCGAAGCAACGGGATAGCCAATACTGCCACTGTAATGAGCCAAATCATGCGGATTGGCTGAAACCAGAGGAGCACACTCTGTTAATCCATAACCTTCCAGCAGGTGACAACCGGTCAGATTTTCCCACTTGTCGGCAACCACTTTCTGTACCGCCATACCACCACCAACAGATAAGCGTAATGAAGAAAAATTTATCTTCTGGAATTCAGAGTTATTCAACCAAGCATTGAATAGCGTGTTAACACCCGATAGTGCTGTGAAACGATAACGAGATAACTCCTTGACCGTTCCATTAACATCACGAGGGTTAGTAATCAACAGGTTCTGCCCGCCGAGTTCAATAAAAAACAAGCAGTTTATCGTCAAAGCAAAGATATGGTACAGAGGCAATGCAGTGACTACTAACTCTTGCCCGATTTTCAATAATGGAGAATAACATGCTTTGGCTTGTTCCAGATTTGCTAACATATTACGATGAGTCAGCATGGCACCTTTTGCCACTCCGGTAGTTCCGCCTGTATATTGCAGAAATGCCAAATCCTCACCTTTCACATCCGGTTTGACATATTGCATACGATAGCCTTTGTGCATAGCACTACGGAATGAAATAGCATCCGGTAAATGATATTTTGGCACGAGACGCTTAACGTACTTAACGACAAAATCGACAAGAGTTCCTTTCGGCCGGGAGAGTTGATCTCCCATGCGAGTCAAAATAACGTGTTTGACTTTAGTGTTGAAGACAATCTTTTCTAAGGTATGAGCAAAGTTAGAAACGATAACAATAGCAGATGTTCCACTGTCATTAAGCTGGTGTTCCAATTCACGCGGGGTATAAAGCGGGTTAACATTTACAACTATCATCCCTGCACGCAGAATGCCGAACAGTGCTACGGGATATTGCAGTAAATTCGGCATCATCAATGCCACGCGATCCCCTTTTTTCAACCCCAGTCCATTCTGTAAATAGGCAGCAAAAGCGCGGCTACGCTCTTCCAATTTACGGAAAGTCATTACTTCGCCCATATTGATAAATGCGACTTGATCGGCATAACGTGCCACAGCATTTTCAAACATTTCAATCAACGACGAATAACGGTCGGGATCGATCTCTGCCGGAACATTTGCCGGATAATGTTTTAGCCAGACTTTTTCCAAGTTGAATACTCCTGAAATCTAATTGCGGTGTAACCACTGACCATAAAACAAACCAGACCTGTATATTTAACAAATTATTAACTCAGCGTACCAGTTTGAAAAGAAACATTGTTCAGGTTGGCGATACACATCACTAATTTATTACAATTAATTACGGCAAAAAATAAAGCGGCTATTGCCGCCTGCATCATTTTTATTTATTTATCAATTAGTTAACTAAAAAACTAACACTTGGGTTTATAATCCATTGATTATACACTGACTCACTGGTTTTTGACTTAAAGCCACAGTATTATTCCAAATGGTTATAATCAGGATAACCCAATAAAAGATAATTATTAAGAATAGAATTTAATATAGGATCCAGCATATAAAATAACCTCACAAAATGCGAGGCTATTTATGTTATCGTGCTCTACTCGATTGGTGAACAAATTTACTCGGTTAGGATCTTTTCAACAGATACAGGTTGGGATGGTGAATACACTCCCCAAGCCGGGCCAAAAGGGCTACCGTAGTAGCCCCACGGATCAGCGATAACCGAAGAAGGGAAAATCATTCTCTGAGATTCATGCCAGCGTTTCATTCCCGTGACATTCATCACAAGATAATTATACGGGCTATTACCGACTTTTCCTTTCTCCAGACCCGTAATCAAACCCACTACAGTTACATAACGGTCTTTGAAATCACTCGGTTCTAAAAAAGCGTTCACGTAAGCATAAACCCGTCCCAGAGAAGCTTCCGCCAAACGTGGAGCTGCATTATCTGCTAATGGCATAGCAGAAATTTCCAACCGAGTTTGATCTTTTTCATTCAAGACACTGAGAACTTTTCCACCAAAACGCCCTTCATGCCCAATATATAATTCAGGGGCATTTTTAACGGAAAGTAAATTTTCTACCGGCGTTTTAGTCATTCCCTTGATAGCATCAGGAACTGATACACAACCCGCAAGCATCGCCATTCCCAGTACCATTCCCAGGAACAATATTGCTTGCAGGATGCTTCGACAACGTGTGCCATTGAGCATAAACTCCTCCGACCCTATAAAGCTTGAGCAAACTGACTATAACTTAGATAGTCATCAATAAGACCTTAACGACCCGGTAATTTCTTCCATGTTACTTCATTACGCAAGTAAACAGGCTCAGCATGTTCAACTGATGTCGCTTCTCCCGCTTCCCACATTTGAATTGCCAATGGCAACATATCTTCCGCATGAGGCAAAGTAATTTCACTGGCTACCAGTGTTAAGTGGCTGTCTAATAATTGAGGATAAGCTTCCCATCCCGTTCCCGCAATGGCCCATTCACCGGACAAGGAACTCATGATCGTTTGCGCTTGTTCAGGTTTTAAAACCGCTTCTGTTTCATTGCCTTGCCATTCACCTTGTGAATTGCGGCTGTATTGCCCCCAATAAATTTCCCCCATACGTGCATCAATGGCAACCAAAACGTTAGTTACCCCTTTGAGGCGAAACGCACCTTGTGCCATCGTTTTCAGAGAAGAAACACCCAGCATCGGCAATTCAGCGCCCAATGCCAGACCTTGAGCAATACCAACCCCAATCCGCACACCGGTAAAACTGCCCGGCCCACGGCCAAATGCCAGTGCATTCAATTGTTGCAGACTCAAGTTGCCCTTTGATAATACGTCTCGAACCATCGGTAAAATACGTTGAGTATGCTCTCGTGGGGAAATCTCAAATTGTGCCTCGACGACACCTTCATTCCAAAGTGCAACAGAACAGGCTTCAGTTGCAGTATCAATAGCTAAAATCCGCGTGGACATGCCTTAACTCCGGCAAGAATAGAATTCAAAAAAAGAGGGCTATCCTACCATAGCCCCGACAATTTTACTCTGGCTGTGATGGGCGTAATTTCAGAAACTCTACTGCTTTTGATAAATCACGGGTACGAGGTGCAGGTGGTAAACTGTTCAGAAACACCTCTCCATATGGGCGCATAACCAGCCGATTATCACAAATGACGACAACGCCATAATCATCAATATCACGAATCAAACGCCCGACACCTTGTTTCAGGCTAATGACTGCATCGGGAAGCTGTACTTCGTTAAAGGCATCCCCGCCCTTAAGCTGACAATCTTCAATACGAGCCTTAAGTAACGGATCATCAGGTGCTGTAAATGGTAATTTATCAATAATGACACAGGACAACGCATCTCCACGCACATCTACCCCTTCCCAAAAACTGCCGGTTGCTACCAGCAACGCATTACCTGCTGAGATAAATTGGGACAATAATTGCCCCTTGCTTGTTTCTCCCTGCACCAATACGGGTAATGTCATACTGGAACGAAACTCTTCCGCCAAACTGCGCATCATTTGATGAGAAGTACAGAGGAAAAAGCAGCGACCTTTGTTGCTTTCAATAAGTGGTTTCAACATACGTGCCAACCACTTTGCCCCTCCATTCTGATTAGGCGAAGGTAAATGACGCGGAACACACAACAGCATCTGACGCTGATAATCAAACGGACTGGGGAGAAGTAGTGTCTGAGCGGATTTCAAGCCCAAACGCTCGGTGAAATGCTCAAGCTGTTCATTGACCGACAGAGTCGCCGACGTAAAAATCCAACAACCTGATTGTTCACGAAGCATTTCACTGAATTTGTCTGAGACAGATAATGGCGTCAATGCCAGTAAAAAATGCCGCCCATAACTTTCGAACCAATAGCTGTAATTGGGAATGCTGACATCAATAAGGCGTTTCAGACGATTGCGATAAATTGTTGCCCGTTCAAAAGCTGCATCCAGCATCGTTGAACGCCCCAAAGAGAGTTTCATTACGTCATAACAAAGCTCCAGCGCATCATCCAATCGCACAAGTGCCCGCTGAACATGTTGCTGTTGTAAAACTTCACGAAGATTGCCCCGATAGCTGTTTTCTCCCAATGACAGGCGAAAATCTTGCGCACTTTGACTGAGGCGATCTGCACTTTTTTGCAACTGAGCCTGATCCCGCACTTCAGTGCGGTAAGCCATGATGATATCTCTCGCCAGATCCATCAATTGACGGCTACTTAGCTGCTGACCAAAATATTGACTCGCGATATCAGGAAGTTGATGTGCCTCATCAAAGATCACCACATCAGCCTGCGGAATTAATTCACCAAATCCGGTATCCTTAACCACCATATCCGCCATAAACAGATGATGATTAACAATCACCACATCGGCTTCCATTGCTTTACGACGGGCTTTAAGGACGAAACATTCCTGATAGCTTGGGCAATCGCTGCCAAGACAGTTATCATTCGTACTTGTAACCAACGGCCAGACAGTGCTATCTTCCGCCACTTGATGGCAAGTGCTGATATCACCATTATCCGTATGACTTGACCAATGTCTCAGTTTGATCACTTCCGCCAATATTTCAGCTTCCGACTGCGAATTGCCGATTGATTGTTGACCGAGGCGTTCAAGGCATAAGTAATTCGAGCGCCCTTTTAATAACGCCAAATTACCCGTAAAACCCAACGCATTGACAATGGTAGGAAGATCCCGATTGTAGAGCTGATCCTGCAACGCTTTAGATCCTGTGGAAATAATCACTTTTTTACCGGAACGCAAAGCAGGTACCAAATAAGCAAATGTTTTACCGGTTCCCGTCCCTGCTTCCACGACCAATTGTTGTTGCTTTTCGATCGCAATCGCAATAGCCGAAGACATTTCTCGCTGGGCATCACGCGGTTTAAAACCCGGAATAGCTTTGGCAAGCATGCCATTTTTCGCAAAATCGTCTGACACAAACTGTCTCTTTCAATAAAATGTGGCAGAATTATGCCAATACTGAGTTGCAATAACCACCCAATTCGGCAAAAAACTGTATAAATTAACAGGAGATTTAATGACTATTAAACGCATTGATCCAGATACTCGTTGGTCAGAAGCGGTCGTTCATAATGACACTATCTATTATACCAGCGTACCAGAAAAGCTGGATGGCGATATTACAGAACAAACCGCCGATACATTGGCAGCCATTGATACCCTGTTACATCGCCTTGGATCAGATAAGAGTAAGATTTTGGATGCGACAATTTTTCTGGCGGACAAAGCTGATTTTGCGGGTATGAATGCGGCTTGGGATGCGTGGGTCGTTGCCGGAAGTGCACCTGTCCGTTGTACCGTTCAGGCTGAGTTGATGAATCCAAAATATAAAGTAGAAATCAAAATTATCGCTGCTTTATAACCAGAACCCATCAAAACTCATATGGCATTGAGAGCCATGCCAGTCACTCAATGCCATTTTGTCGATGAGGCTTAAGCCATTTTGATCATAATCATGCCGGCTAGCAGCAGCACAATGCCACCCCATCCCTTAAAATTCAGCCGCTGATTGAACATAATCCAACCCGCTGCCACTGTCGCGATAATACCGAATGCTCCCCATAAAGCATAAGCGATAGAAAGTTCAATGCCTTTAACTGCCTGAGCCAATGAACTAAAAGCCCCCAAAACCGCAACTAAAGATAAAATACCTATCCAAAAGCGTTGAAAACCGTTAGATAATTTCAGCAAAATATTCGCGATGATTTCCAAAAAAACAGCCAAGACCAGGAACGCAGCATGCCACCATTCAAATTGGGTCAACATGTTATGCCTCCTTCATCTGCTTGCTTGAAGTATTGTTTAAGGAACCATTTGACGAATTACCAGGGCCTTTTTTTGATCCCATTTTGATCAAGGCAATTCCGGCCATCAGCAATGCCAATCCCCCAATCTTCATCAATGACAAAGATTCATTGAACCACAGTACACTAAAAGTAGTAATAAACAGGATACCAATACCTTCCCATAAGGCATAAGCCACGCCTAATGCTACTTTTTTCACGGCAATGGCCAACAAAATGTAGGAAGTTGTGATCATGGTGTACATCACGATCATGCCTGTAAAATCACCCGAAACGCTGGCTTGTTTCATTGACAGAGTCCCAATTACTTCTGCCACAATCGCCAGTACAAGAAACATCCAATAAATCATTATTCTTCTCCTGAACATACTGATAAAAGCATGCCAAGATATTTAAGCTATAAATGCCAACAAGAGCAGCCGCGAATGCAATTACGCGATATCAAAAATCAAACTGACGTTTTAGCCAAATATTTTGGCAAATAAGAATTGCCGGTGAAAAACCGGTTAACAGGAGAAAGGCCCTAAAGAGCGCCGCACCAGTAGTGCTCACTGGATAAGATAGCTGAGAGGAAAAAAACGTGGGTACAACGTTGAATTTTGTTACTGTGTTGAATGTTGACGCTTTTGGCGCTATTCATGATATTTTATTCTTTCATCACACGATGTTCACTGTGTGATATACTACGAACCCTCATATTAGTGATATAATTGATTAGTCTCTATTTTTAGCATATTCAAACAATAAACACAACTGACAAGCCCATTTTTAAGTGACTCAATTAACTTTACAAGCGAAAGCGATCTGGCCGCAGAACACGGCCAGATAATAATAGAGAACTCGTTATTCAAACTCGTTCCATGAACGCCCATCGCGGGTAATCATGGCGATAGAGGCTACAGGCCCCCAAGTACCTGCCTGATAAGGCTTCGGTGGCTCATTGTCTGCCGCCCATGCTTCCATAATGGAATCTACCCATTTCCATGCTTCTTCTACTTCATCACGACGGACAAACAATGCCTGAATACCGCGCATAGCTTCCAACAGTAATCTTTCATAAGCATCGGCAAGGTGTGTCTGATTGAATGTTTCAGAGAAACTCAAATCCAGTTTGGTCGTTTGTAAACGATGCTTATGTTCTAAACCCGGTGCTTTATTCAGCACTTCGATATCAATACCTTCATCTGGCTGCAAGCGAATAGTCAATTTATTCTGCGGCAATTGCTGGTAGGATTCAGCAAACAGATTAAGAGAAGGTTCTTTGAAATAGACAACAACTTCTGAGCATTTAGCTGGCAAACGCTTCCCCGTTCTCAGGTAAAAAGGCACTCCAGACCAACGCCAATCATCGATATCAACACGAACTGATACAAAAGTTTCCGTTTTACTGGCTTTATTTGCACTCTCTTCTTCCAGGTAACCGGGCACTTTTTTACCATGCACAAAACCTGCGGTATATTGCCCGCGAACCGTTTTTTCTCGTACGTTGGTTTGGTCGATCCGACGCAATGAACGCAAAACTTTCACTTTCTCATCACGAATGCGATCGGCTGACAGGTCTGCTGGCGGAGACATGGCAATCATCGTCAGAATTTGCAGGAGATGATTCTGGATCATGTCACGCATCTGTCCGGCCTGATCAAAATACCCCCAACGCCCTTCGATTCCGACTTCTTCCGCAACGGTGATTTGCACATGATCAATCGTGCGGTGATCCCAGTTATTGACAAAGAGTGAGTTGGCAAAACGCAACGCCAGCAGGTTCAATACGGTTTCTTTACCCAAATAGTGGTCAATGCGGTAGATTTGACTTTCATTGAAGTATTTTGCAACTTCATCATTGATGGCTCTGGAAGAAGCAAGATCCGTTCCCAACGGCTTTTCCATCACAACGCGATTGGGTTCTTTATTCAATCCCGCAGCCCCTAATCCATGACACACTGAGCCAAACGTACTTGGCGGCATGGCAAAATAGTGAATAGCCGGTAAGTTATTCTTACTAAGTATTTTTGCCAATTCGGTGAAATGTTTCGTTTCATTAACGTCCAAATTACAGAATTCCAGACGTGAACTCAGCTTCTTCCACAATTCAGGCTCCAATTTCTCGGACATAAATGTAGTCAACGCTTCTTCAACGACTTTGGTATAGGCTTTTTTATCCCAATCAGCACGACCAACACCGATAATTCGGGTATCTGGATGGATATAACCCGCCTTTTCTAACTGATAAAGGGAAGGCATTAATTTCCGGCGTGCTAAGTCTCCTTTCGCCCCAAAAATTACCAAATCACAAGCCTGAGCTGTAGACGTCACCGCCATGTTGCATCTCCTCAATTACGGGATATTGTAATTTTTTTACATAACCTGCGGGTAATGTACTCTTTTGGTTATAAGCAGTAAACACCGATTATTCATGTATGCTCTCCCACTTTCAGGTTGCTGCTTAGTTGGATGCAATATAGAATTTGTTGGAAAAAAACTGCTCAAATAACCTTCACACCCCGTTTTCTGTATACTGTTTTTACATCCATGCTGGTTTTATATTGATATTGAAAATGGATCAGCGTTTATACCTGATAGTAACAGAATAGCGACAAGCAACTGAAAATTTACAACGTTTAAGAAGTAATCTTACCAAGTTGAAAGTTAGACACTTGTCATATTTTCATGAAAAATCTCAAGTTATCCGGTTGTTGCCACTGCCAGCTTTCAATAACAAGTAGTATATTTTCATAAAAATGACATAGATTTCTCCTGTTAATGAAATCGTTAAAACCGAGGTTGAACCGCGTTTTATGAACACACTGGAACGGCTCCAAAATAGTCTTGATGTTTTGAGTAAGTCAGAGAAAAAGGTTGCGCAGGTCATCCTTGCTTCACCACAGACTGCCATCCATTCAAGTATCGCCACTCTGGCTAAAATGGCGAATGTGAGTGAACCTACGGTTAATCGTTTCTGTCGTCGCATGGATACCAAAGGTTTCCCCGATTTTAAATTGCATCTGGCACAAAGCCTCGCTAATGGTACGCCTTATGTGAATCGCAATGTAGAAGAAAGTGACAGCGTCACCTCTTATACCAATAAAATTTTTGAATCGGTGATGGCAAATCTGGAAACAGTCAAAAATAATCTGGATATTGCGGCCATTAACCGTGCGGTTGATCTACTGACACAGGCCAGAAAACTCTCTTTTTTTGGTTTAGGGGCATCAGCCGCGGTAGCCCATGATGCCATGAATAAATTTTTTCGCTTCAATATCCCGGTTACCTATTTTGACGATATTGTGATGCAAAGAATGAGTTGCATTAACAGTACCGAAGGAGACGTTGTCGTCCTGATTTCCCATACAGGACGAACAAAAAGCCTCGTCGAAATTGCCAAACTGGCTCGTGAAAATGATGCAACGGTCATCGCCATTACCTCGACAGGTTCTCCCTTAGCACATGAAGCAACACTCTCCATTCTGTTGGATGTTCCCGAAGATACGGATATTTATATGCCAATGGTCTCAAGAATTGCTCAACTTACCATCATTGATGTGCTGGCAACCGGTTTTACACTGCGCCGGGGCTCAAAATTCAGGGATAATTTGAAGAGGGTCAAGGAAGCATTGCGTAATTCGCGGTTTGATAAGCATGAATAAACCAGAAAATAGACTGTGTTTTTGTTCACTATTTATCAACTCCCCAGACTGATAGCATATGTAGACTTTTCCTCGTCTGCATATTCGCAGTACGAGGGTAATCGTCAGTAAATAAAAATGGTTATTCTACTTAGTAACCGAAAATTCATACTTCACAGGTCAACGGAGTAATACATGTCCAGACGGCTCAGAAGAACAAAGATCGTCACTACACTTGGCCCGGCTACAGATCGTGACAACAATCTAGAAAAAGTTATCAACGCGGGAGCCAATGTCGTCCGCCTTAATTTTTCTCATGGCACTGCGGAAGATCACATCCAACGTGCTAATAAAGTGCGCGAAATTGCTGCCCGTTTGGGCTGTCATGTCGCCATTCTCGGTGATCTTCAAGGGCCCAAAATTCGCGTATCCACTTTTAAAGAAGGGAAAATCTTCCTCAATATTGGAGATAAATTCCTGCTGGATGCCAATCTGGGTAAGGGAGAAGGAAATAAAGAAAAAGTCGGTATAGATTATAAAGGTCTACCGTCTGATGTCCTGGCCGGTGATATCCTGCTATTGGATGATGGGCGGGTTCAATTGAGAGTCCTGAATGTTGAGGGCATGAAAGTATTCACAGAAGTGACAGTAGGAGGCCCGCTTTCCAACAATAAAGGCATCAATAAATTGGGCGGGGGCTTATCAGCCGAAGCACTGACAGCAAAAGATAAAGAAGATATCATTACTGCCGCCAAAATTGGTGTTGATTACCTTGCTGTTTCTTTCCCTCGCTCAGGTGAAGATCTGAATTATGCCCGCCGCCTTGCACGTGATGCGGGTTGTGATACCCAAATCGTCGCTAAAGTTGAGCGTGCGGAAGCGGTCAGCAGTGATGAAATTATTGATGAAATCATTCTGGCGGCTGATGTTGTCATGGTTGCCCGCGGTGATCTCGGTGTTGAAATCGGAGATCCTGAGCTGGTCGGTGTGCAGAAGAAGCTGATTCGCCGTGCTCGTCAACTGAATCGTGTTGTAATTACTGCAACGCAAATGATGGAATCCATGATCACCAACCCAATGCCGACTCGTGCTGAGGTCATGGATGTTGCCAATGCGGTATTGGATGGCACCGATGCGGTTATGCTCTCTGCTGAAACGGCAGCAGGTCAATATCCGGCGGAAACCGTTGCAGCGATGGCGCAAGTCTGTTTGGGCGCTGAAAAGATGCCAAGCATCAACGTTTCCAAACATCGCTTAGATATTACATTCGACAGCATTGAAGAAGCTATTTCAATGTCTACAATGTATGCCGCCAACCATCTTAAAGGTGTCAAAGCAATCATTGCCATGACGGAATCAGGGCGCACAGCTCGCATGATGTCTCGCATTAGCTCTGGCTTACCTATTTTCTCCATGTCACGCCATGAATCGACCTTAAACCGCACTGCCCTTTATCGTGGTGTAACTCCCGTTTATTGCAGTTCGCACACTGATGGGATCGCTGCGGTAAGCGAAGCGATTGCCCGCCTGCGTGATAAAAACTATCTCTCCTCCGGAGACTTAGTGCTGGTGACTCAGGGCGATCAGATGAGAACCATTGGCAGCACCAATACCTGCCGTATACTTGAAGTAGAGTAGTAGATTATTAATCAAATAATAAGGGGCAGTGTAATGCCCCTTATTATAATTTTGACTATCTCTTAATGCCCTCACAACTTTTCCATTTTGCGAAATTCACGACATAGCGGCTATTCACATTGTTGCGGCGGTTTCCATTGATGTAAGAGATAGTTATATCAACGCTATCTGGGTTATGCGTAAAGCCAAACTAAAACCTGCGGACTTCTGAAAATATTATTCTCAAGTAAAGCGAAGGTTAATTATTCAGCAATTAAAGATCCTTCCTTTTATAAGGTTCTATATCCCCTTCTTTCCGCGTCTTAAGCAATTTTAAGATCCAGGTATATTGTTCAGGATTTGGCTTAACCAGCTCCTCTAATTCCTCATTCATACGGCGGGCAATATAAGCATCATCCTTTCCCGCAATATCGTCCATTGGTGGACGGATATAAATATCCAATTGATGAGTCTGACAGTTATAAACCGGAAATAGCGGGACAACAGCCGCACGGCAAACTTTCATTAATCGCCCGACCGCAGGCAGTGTTGCTTTGTAAGTAGCAAAGAAATCGACAAATTCACTGTGTTCTTCACCATGATCCTGATCGGGCAAATAATATCCCCAAAATCCTTCACGTATTGATGCAATAAAGGGTTTAATTCCTGCGTCGCGGGAATGTAACTGGCCACCAAAGTGTTGGCGAGCCTTATTCCACAAATAATCAGCTACAGGATTGGATTGATGGTGAAACATGCCTGATACTTTTTGACCACGTGCTGCCAATAGCATGGCGGGAATATCAATGGCCCAACCATGTGGAACCATAACAATGACATTCTTACCCTGCTCTTTTAAGGTTTGTATAATCTCTTCACCATGCCATTGAGTGCGCTCAAGTGTCGATTTTTCCCCTCTCAGGCAAAGCTCCGCCAGCATAACAAAGGATTGGGGTGCGGTAGCAAACATGCGATCAATCAGGTCTTCGCGTTGCTGTTCTGTTAATTCAGGAAAACAGTAAATTAAATTGATTTTCGCCCTGCGGCGGGCACTTTTCGCTTTTCTGCCCGCCCAAACACCAATTCTGGCCAACAAGGGATCACGCCATTTCACAGGAACATAAGCCAATCCTGCCAATACTCCTACGCCAGCCCAAATCCCCCAGTAACGGGGATGCAAATAAGATCGATGAAACTTCGGGATATATCCCAACTTACTATCTGTATTTTTCTCTTTATTCATGGGCTAACTCTGATGATTCCAATACTCGCTTTCAAAACGCAAGTTTCCAACAAAAAATATAAAAGCGGATGATATCAATCATCCGCTTTTATGTCTGTTAATTATCGAAAAACCTATACATTCAATCTAGTAACAATTGAGGCTTAACGTCTTTAACCATTGCTATATATTCGGCACGTTCTTTACCACTTAAGCCACCGGAACGTGGTAGTTTTGCAGTGAGTGGATTAACCGGCTGTTGGTTATCCCAGAATTCAAAATGTAAATGCGGGCCAGTCGAACGGCCTGTATTTCCTGATAATGCAATACGTTCGCCTCGTTTTATCTTCTGGCCTGGTTTTACCAATAATTTTCTCAGGTGCATGTATCGGGTTGTATATTGGCGACCATGCCTGATGGCGATGAAATTACCAGCAGCCCCATCAAACTTAGAGACGATCACTTCTCCATCACCGACTGCCAAAACGGGGGTTCCTACTGGCATGGCAAAATCAACCCCTTTGTGTGCAGTGATCCGCCCGGTTACCGGATTTAAACGATGAGGGTTAAAAGGAGATGAAACCCTGAATTGTTTAGTCGTCGGAAAACGCAGGAAGCCACGTTCTAAACCAGACGCATTACTATCATAAAAACGCCCGTCATTGGCACGGAAGGCGTAATAATCATTCCCGCCACTTTGTAAACGAACTCCTAATAATTGGCCCTGTTCACTTTTTCCATCGAGCATTTCACGGGACATCAACACAGAAAAACGATCACCTTTACGCAATTTACGGAAATCTATTTGCCATTGCAGCGCTTTTGTGACTTCTCTGGCTTCACTACTCGTCAGCCCGGCAGTCAGCGCACTGCCATTAAAGCTGCCATCGATTGTTCCTGTGATAACACTGTTTTTCCATTCCCCTTTTTGAAATTCCTGCGTTTCTTTAAAGGTATCCCCTTCGCGGGTATAAGTGCGGGTTTCACGGCGTGATACATCCCACGTCAGTGTTTTTAAATTGCCATTTTCATCAATCGACCATGACAACGACTGACCAATACCTAAATTACGTAATGCCCCATATTGGTTCGCCAATAAAGCCACATCCGAGGAATCAATACCAAACTGAGTTAAAATAGAACTTAAGGTATCACCTTGGGAAACAACATATTGATGGGGAACATTTGCTGCTGTATCCGAACTCCCTTCTTCATCGCCAATTCCTTCATCGGGGAACTGCTCATTAACATCTCCTGCTACATCATCTGTCGCATCAGGGAGAGTACTGGGAGTACTGATAATAATGTTACCTGCACGTTCTTCTTCCCGTTCATGGTAAATAACCGGCCTCCACACTGCGACAGCCAAAGTGACCAGCGTCAAAGAACCAAGCATGATCTTATGTGGTTTGGGCAGGTTGTTGTATACCAAAACAATAGTTTTAGCTATTTGCTGCACTAATAAAATTCCTTATTGTACTAATTCAGGCAGCTCGCGTATTGTTCCGACAACTGAGTTATAAATTTCATATAGCTGTCGCTATCCAATACGATGCCACTTCCCAAAGGGTCAAGCACCCCGATACGTACACCAGTACCTTTTGCTACGGCATGAATGACGGCCGGCCTGAATTGAGGTTCAGCAAAAATACACTTCGCTTTCTGCTCAACCAATTGTGTTCGTATATAGTGTAATTTTTGTGCTCCCGGCTGTATTTCAGGATTAACCGTGAAAACGCCTATTGGAGCTAATTGGTAATGTTTTTCAAAATAGCCATACGCATCATGAAAAACAAAATACCCTTGTTTTCTTACAGGATTTAAAATATTAGCAATATTCTTATCAGTTTGTATGAGCTGTCCATTGAATTTACGTAGGTTTACTTGTAATTGCTGCTTTTGTTGAGGGTACTGTTCAACAAGCCGATCATATATTGCCTGAGCTGCTTTCTCCGCAATCTTTGGAGAAAGCCAAATATGCATATTATATTCACCGTGATGATGGTGTTCGTGATCAGTTTCATGTTTAGGCTGATTCGATTCAACTGAGTGATTATCATCTTCACTATTTTTCAACAACAATGGCTTGATTGTAGATAAATCAGCCAGTGCGAGTTGTTTGTTCTGATCAATTCTGGCTATCGGCTTCGCCAAAAATGTTTCCATATCCGGGCCAATCCAGACAACCAAATCAGCTTGGTTGATTTTTCTAACATCCAAAGGCCGTAAAGCATAATCATGTGGAGAAGCGCCGTCAGGCAAAAGCACCTGAGTATTTGTTACACCATCAGCAATAGACGCAGCGATAAAACCCAATGGACGAATGGAAGTGACAACATCTGCCTGCGCAGAGCAATTCACTCCAGCCACTAATGCAGTAGCTAACGCAATTTTACGAAAATATTTATGCGCGTATTTCTGTGATTTGTGTAACATAATATGAATATCCCATGCAGTAAATTGAGTAATGTTATATTATTACATCACAATAATTCTGCAAGACTTTTAACATGCCAACTATGATCACTCTGAATATGATCACCCTAAAAAATATTACGGTTGAATTTGGTCACCGCAAAGTGCTGAATAATATTTCCTTCAATCTCAAACAAGGAAAAATTCTGACGCTCATTGGCCCAAACGGCGCGGGAAAATCGACTCTGGTTCGCGTTGTCCTTGGTTTAGTTCAACCCTCTTCAGGCACTATAGAACAGAGTCCGGCGTTAAAAATTGGTTATGTTCCACAGAAGCTTAGCCTTGACCCGACATTACCTCTGACTGTTAAGCGCTTCATGATGCTAAGGCCCAACGTGAAATCAGCAGATATCATGCCAGTATTAAATCGGGTCAACGCTGCCCATTTATTGGAGCAACCCATGCAAAAGTTGTCAGGTGGAGAAACTCAGCGAGTATTACTTGCCAGAGCCTTACTCAATCACCCCCAACTTTTGGTTCTTGATGAACCGACACAGGGCGTTGATGTCAACGGTCAATTGGCACTTTACGATTTAATCAATCAAATCAGAACAGAACTGAACTGCGCTGTACTTATGGTATCCCATGATCTGCACTTGGTAATGGCGAAAACAGACGAAGTTTTATGCCTTAATCAACATATTTGCTGCTCTGGCACACCGGAAGTTGTATCAATGCATCCAGAATTTATCGCAATGTTTGGTCGCCACGGTGCGGAACAACTGGCGGTTTACCGCCATCACCATAATCATCATCATGATTTAAAAGGAAAAGCGATTTTTAAAAACGGTGGAGAATCACGTCGATGATTGAATTATTACTTCCTGGCTGGCTGGCCGGAATGTTATTGGCAATTGCCGCAGGCCCTCTCGGCTCTTTTGTTGTTTGGCGCAGAATGTCCTATTTTGGTGACACACTGGCCCACGCATCATTGCTCGGTGTTGCATTTGGTTTCTTACTGAATGTCAATCCATTTTATGCCGTTATTGCGGTTACACTCATATTAGCCATTATTTTAGTTTGGTTGGAAAAACGGCCTCAATTGGCAGTTGATACATTACTGGGTATTCTGGCTCACAGTTCGCTCTCACTAGGTTTAGTCGTCGTCAGCTTTATGACCAGTGTACGAGTCGATATGATGGCGTACTTATTTGGCGATCTTCTGTCTGTGACTTATGAAGATCTCTGGTTGATTGCGGCTGGTGTCGGGATTGTTGCCGGATTGCTGGCATGGCAATGGCGCGCCCTGCTTTCAATGACAGTCAGCCAGGATCTGGCCTTTGTTGACGGCATTAAAATTCAACGTCTGCGTGTTCTGTTGATGTTAGTAACAGCATTAACCATCGGGTTAGCGATGAAATTTGTTGGTGCATTAATTATCACTTCTCTGCTGATTATTCCTGCCGCGACTGCCCGTCGCTTCTCCCGCACACCAGAGCAAATGGCTGTTTTTGCGATAATTGTCGGTATGCTTTCTGTCACAGGAGGATTAACTTTGTCGGCATTTTATAACACCCCCGCAGGGCCTTCGGTTGTGCTTTGTGCCGCGATGTTATTTGCGCTGAGTTTAACGTCTAAGGCGAGAAGTTAATATACCAACTGAAAGCATTGTTTTAATCCATCCTTAAACTCTGCTTTCAGTTCAGGCAATATTTCAATAATTCCTTCAATGTATAAGCACTTTTGTCGGCTTACATATTGATGCTAAGTTCCGGCTCTTAGTGATTAACCTGAACGGGTATATTAGAATGATTATTATTCGCTTTCCTTGCTCAATCCAAAATGCCGATAGGCATGATTGGTCGCAATTCTTCCGCGTGGCGTTCGTTGAATAAATCCTTGTTGGATCAGAAAAGGCTCCAGTACGTCTTCTATCGTTTCCCGTTCTTCACCAATCGCCGCGGCCAGATTATCCAATCCAACGGGGCCACCCATAAATTTATCAATAATGGCAACCAGTAACTTGCGATCAAGATAATCAAACCCGGCTGAATCCACACTCAGCATATCAAGGGCTTTAGCGGCAATGTCTCCATTCACTGAACCATCGCCTTTTACTTGAGCAAAATCACGCACGCGACGCAGCAAGCGGTTTGTAATGCGGGGAGTGCCACGGGAACGCATCGCGATTTGCCTTGCCCCATCATCCGAGATCCCTAATCCCATATAGTGAGCGCTGCGGGAAACAATGCTCTGCAAATCATCGACGTTATAAAATTCAAGGCGTTGCACAATCCCGAATCGATCACGCAATGGCGAAGTCAGAGAACCCGCGCGCGTGGTAGCACCGACCAGTGTAAAAGGGGGAAGATCAATCTTGATTGAGCGGGCAGCAGGACCTTCTCCAATCATGATATCCAGTTGGTAATCTTCCATTGCAGGATAAAGAATTTCTTCTACAACCGGTGATAAACGGTGAATTTCATCAATGAACAGCACATCATGGGGTTCGAGGTTAGTCAGCATGGCGGCAAGATCGCCGGCCTTCTCCAGCACTGGCCCTGAAGTGGTGCGAAGATTAACCCCCATTTCATTCGCAACAATATTTGCCAACGTGGTTTTACCCAATCCGGGGGGGCCAAAAATCAGCAGGTGATCCAGTGCATCACCACGTTGCCGCGCAGCCTGAATAAAAATTTCCATCTGCTCACAAACATGAGGTTGCCCAACATATTCAGACAAAAACTTGGGGCGAATAGCGCGGTCAATGGCTTCATCATCTTGCAGAATTTCTGCCGAAACCAGGCGATCAGCTTCAATCATCACTTAACTCCTGAAATTACAGAGCCGCCCGAAGCGCTTCTCGAATAAGAGTTTCACAATCTGCACCCGGTTTAGCGACTTTGCTTACCATTCGGCTGGCTTCCTGTGGTTTATATCCCAAAGAAACCAGTGCGGCTACGGCTTCTGCTTCAATATCAGCATCGGAATTTGTCTGTTTGGCAGCAGCAGGCAAATTAATGTCACTACTTTGATTAAACAGATCGCCATTCAGCCCTTTAAAGCGATCTTTCATTTCGACTACCAACCTTTCAGCCGTTTTTTTGCCGACTCCCGGCAGTTTGACCAATGAAGCAATAGATTCCTGTTCAATAGCAGTCACAAATTGCTGGGCGGACATGCCAGAAAGGATCGCCAGAGCCAGTTTAGGCCCGACACCATTCACTTTCACCAACTCACGGAACAGCGCACGCTCTTGTTTATCATTAAACCCATATAATAATTGGGCATCTTCACGCACAATAAATTGTGTAAATAAAATGGCTTCTTGGCCAATTTCAGGAAGTTCATAAAAACAGGTCATTGGCATATGAACTTCATAACCGACACCATTGCTGGTTTCCAATAAAACCAACGGTGGCTGTTTTTCCAACACGGTTCCTCTCAAACGCCCTATCACTGTTTACCCCCTGAAAATGAAAATAAATTGTTCCGCTAGCTTATAGCACAAAAAAGGCTGGACGTATATCCAGCACAAACTATTTCAGACGCCCTCGTGTTAAATTTAACCGCGCATCACCGACCCGCAGTAAATTTTGGCTGAAATGACAGTGCGTAATAGCAATTGCCAGAGCATCGGCGGCGTCGGCCTGCGGATCAGCAGATAATTTCAGCATCGAACGTACCATGTGCTGAATCTGGCTTTTTTCGGCGGCTCCCGTACCAACCACAGTTTGTTTAACCTGACGGGCCGCATATTCAAATACGGGAATGGATTGGTTCGCAGCGGCCACAATTGCCACACCGCGCGCCTGCCCCAGTTTCAAGGCTGAATCTGCATTTTTTGCCATGAAAACCTGCTCTATCGCAAAAGCATCGGGCTGGAATTGTGTGATGATTTCGGTAACGCCGGCATAAACCCTCTGCAAACGAGTGGGTAAGTCATCGACTTTTGTTCGAATACAACCGCTACCGAGATAAATAAGCTGTCGTCCATGCTGGCGAATCACGCCATACCCCGTGACTCTGGAGCCGGGATCAATACCTAGAATAATCGCCATATCGAATTATCTATTCGCCTGAATACTCGCCCAAATATCCGCCTATGATATGGGATAAAAACGTTAGAGAAAGTGCCCTGATATCCTTAAAGATAAGGAACACTTTCTCTACGCCGTGAACCCTAATAAAAATTACAGCAGTGCTGCAACTTCATCAGAGATTTCACCATTATGATAAACCTCTTGAACATCGTCAGAATCTTCAAGCATATCGATCAGACGAAGTAATTTAGGTGCAGTTTCTGCATCCAGTTCTGCTTTGGTAGATGGGATCATAGAGACTTCAGCAGAATCAGCCTTGAAGCCTGCTGCATCCAGTGCATCTTTAACATCACCGAAGCTTTCTGGAGTAGTATAGACGTCAATTGCGCCATCATCATAAGTTTCAACGTCATCCGCACCTGCTTCCAACGCTGCTTCCATCACTGCATCTTCATCCAAGCCCGGCGCATAGGAAATCACCCCTTTCTTGGTGAACAGATAAGAAACAGAACCATCAGTCCCCAAGTTCCCGCCGGTTTTGGTGAACGCATGACGAACGTCAGAAACAGTACGGTTACGGTTATCACTTAAGCATTCAACCATCACCGCTGTACCACCCGGACCGTAACCTTCATAAATGATGGTTTCCATGTTATCTGAATCATCATTGCCAACACCACGGGCAATTGCACGGTTCAGGGTATCGCGAGTCATGTTGTTGGACAACGCTTTATCGACTGCCGCACGCAAACGTGGGTTAGATACGGGATCACCGCCACCTAAACGTGCAGCCGTTACCAATTCACGGATAATTTTGGTAAAAATCTTACCGCGTTTTGCATCCTGCGCAGCTTTGCGGTGTTTCGTATTGGCCCATTTACTATGACCTGCCATGAAAATATCTCCGATAAAACAGTAAACTAAATAACAAATTCTTCAATCGCCTGCCGATTGCTCCATGACTTCGTCAGGCTGGCCGCTTCTTCAACTGCCAGCCAGTGATAAGCCAAATGTTCAGTCAACAGGATTTCCCGCTCCTCAGGTAACGCCAGCGAGAACCAATGTTCTTTATTGCGCGTCACACCCGGAGCATAGCGATATCGCAAATGTGAGAAAATCTCATAATAAATACAGCGTTGGCAATCCGTCAGTTCAAGATCTTCATTGACAATATCAATACCTATCTCTTCCTGTACTTCACGCAACGCTGCTTCCCACGGCTTTTCACCCTCTTCAAGGCTACCCGTTACGGATTGCCAAAATTCAGGATCATCCCGTCGCTGTAACATCAGCACCCTTTTGCTGTTAGCGGCATAAATCATAACCAATACAGATTCAGGGCGCTTATAAGCCATTATTCGCTCTCTTTTTTAACAACTGAAATTGCCAGTTCTTCCAGTGATGCCGGGTTAGCGTGACTCGGCGCATCAGTCATCAGGCATGCCGCTGCTGTTGTTTTCGGGAATGCAATAACATCGCGAATATTATCAGTATCGGTCAACAACATAACGAGGCGATCCAAACCAAAAGCCAAACCGGCATGTGGCGGTGTACCGTATTTCAGGGCGTTCAGCAAGAAGCCGAATTTTTCCTGTTGTTCCGCTTCATTGATACCCAGAATGCGGAATACAACCTGTTGCATTTCATTACGGTGAATACGAACAGAACCACCGCCCACTTCATAGCCGTTGATAACCATGTCATAAGCATTTGCGATGGCGGATTCAGGATTGCTTTCCAATTCAGCCGCTGACATATCGCGTGGAGAAGTAAATGGATGGTGCATTGCCGTTAAACCACCTTCCCCATTCTCTTCAAACATTGGGAAATCAACAACCCAAAGCGGTTTCCAGCTTGCCAAATCTGTGATGTTCAAGTCACGGCCCAGTTTCAGGCGCAGCGCACCCATCGCATCGGTGACCACATTTTTCTTGTCAGCGCCAAAGAACAGAATATCACCATCCTGCGCATTGGTACGGGAAAGCAGGCCTTCAACAACCTCGGCAGACAGGAATTTGGCAATCGGGCTTTGCACCCCTTCCAAACCCGCAGCACGATTGTTGACTTTCATCCATGCCAGCCCTTTCGCACCATAGATGCCAACAAATTTACCGTATTCATCAATTTGCTTGCGGCTTAATTCTGCTCCGCCAGGGACACAGATAGTGGCAACACGGCCTTTCGGATTATTTGCTGGTTCTGCAAAAACGGAAAACTCCACGTCTTTGACCAGATCAGCAACATCCACCAGCTCCAGTGGGTTACGCAGGTCTGGTTTATCTGAACCAAAGCGACGCATAGCTTCTTCGAAAGTCATGATTGGGAAAGTGCCCAAATCAACACCCCGCACATCCAACCACAGTTCGCGGATCATTTTTTCCATGATTTCGCGAACTTGCTCAGCGGTCATAAAGGAAGTTTCAACGTCGATCTGGGTAAATTCAGGCTGGCGATCTGCACGCAGGTCTTCATCGCGGAAGCATTTTACTATCTGGTAATAACGGTCGAAACCGGACATCATCAGCAATTGTTTGAAAAGCTGTGGGGACTGTGGCAACGCATAAAATTCGCCTTTATGCACACGGCTCGGCACCAGATAGTCACGGGCACCTTCCGGTGTTGCTTTGGTCAGCATTGGCGTTTCCACATCAAGGAAACCGGCATCATCCATAAAGCGGCGAACAAAACTGGTGATTTTTGCGCGCGTTTTCAAACGCTGTGACATTTCAGGGCGACGCAAATCAAGATAGCGATATTTCAAACGCTGTTCTTCGCTATTATTCTGGTTGCTATCCAGTGGCAATGGCTCCGAACGATTGAAAATCATCAGGCTGTCTGCAAACACTTCCACTTCACCGGTTGCCATGTCTTTATTGATCTGGCTATCAGGACGGGCACGCACGGTTCCTGTAATTTGAATACAAAATTCATTACGCAGTTCAGAAGCCTGAGCAAATGCCTCTTTCTGATCTGGATCAAAGAATACCTGAACGATACCTTCGCGATCTCGCATATCAATAAATATCAGACCACCCAAATCACGACGACGGTTTACCCATCCACTAAGAGTCACTTTTTGGCCTTCATGGGCTCGGCTCAACTGCCCACAATAATTAGTACGCATACAATATCCTTTTACTCAGCTCGTTATGCTTTCTGCTGCGGAAATTTTGGCATTGTTCTTTCGAAAAAAAATTGTTCTTTTGAGAAGAATTGTCAAAAAAGGTAGCCATTATACTGGAAATTCTAACCAGAGATAAGGCCATAACATCGTTCTTAGCAAGACAATTTTTTGCTATCCGATAGCATTCATAGGATTTATTATTAAATACTATGATTTATAGCGACAGGTTGCTTTTTGACGTTTATCATCATTCGGCCGTTTTTTGGTTAGGCAATGGAGTTAAAAATGGTTAGCTCGCTTTATATAATACTGGGCGCACTATTACTGATTAAGCTGTCTCTGGATGTAGTCAAATTAAGAATGCAATACCAGATAGCCTATGGCGATGGCGGTTTTTACGAATTACAAACAGCCATTCGGGTTCATGGTAACGCGGTTGAATACATTCCCATTTCAATGCTGTTATTGATCGTAATGGAGATGAATGGTGCAGCCGTCTGGATGCTGCATGTTTGTGGATTAGTGTTACTTTCCGGCAGGCTACTACATTACTTCGGCCTGCGTCATCGTGAGATACGCTGGCGACGTATGGGCATGGCGGCAACCTATATCTCAATGCTGATAATGATTATTACCAATATTTACTATCTGCCTTGGGAGCAAATATTTTCTCTTTATTCGTAAATAGCTCGCCAGTATATATCCAATATATTTCGGGTTACAGCGCGACGGTAGCTACATTCTGCCGTCGCAATCTATGCTACAAAAATCGGGTAAAGTATGGTTTTCATCAACACCCTATATAATCTTGATTATCCCTTTTTGCCTTTTCCCGCATTCTGTTAGAATGCCCACTTCTTATTATTGTTTCCAAAACCAATGCTGTTATGTCAAATCAAGATCCTCATAATCAACGGGACAGCCTATTCTCTGCCCCTATCGCCAATTTAGGCGACTGGAGTTTCGATGAACGGGTTGCCGAAGTCTTTCCTGATATGGTGAAACGCTCCATTCCCGGTTACTCCAATATCATTTCCATGATAGGTATGCTGGCAGAACGTTTTATCACGCCGGACAGTCAAATTTATGATCTCGGTTGTTCCCTTGGCGCAGCCACGTTATCAATCCGCCGCGCCATCAGTGCCGATGGCTGTGATACAGAAGGTTGCCGTATTATTGCCGTCGATAATTCACCGGCAATGGTGGAACGCTGCCGTCGCCATATTGACGCTTTCAAGGCCAGCATCCCCGTTGAGGTGATCGAACAAGATATTCTTGATATTGATATTCAAAATGCGTCAATGGTTGTGTTGAATTTCACATTGCAATTCCTGCATCCCGATGATCGTCAGAAAATGCTGGATAAAATTTATGCGGGATTAAAACCCGGCGGTGTTCTGGTTCTTTCTGAAAAATTCAATTTTGAAGATGACCGAATTGGTGAATTACTATTCAATATGCACTACGATTTCAAGCGAGCCAATGGATATAGTGAACTGGAGATCAGCCAGAAACGCAGTATGCTGGAAAACGTCATGCGGACAGATTCTGTTGAAACCCATAAATCACGTCTCAAACAAGCAGGGTTCCAGCATGTTGAAGTCTGGTTCCAGTGCTTTAACTTTGGTTCACTATTGGCAATAAAGGGAGCTGACCAATGATCGATTTCGGCAATTTTTATCAATTGATCGCCAAAAATCACTTGAGTCATTGGTTGGAATGCTTACCCGCGCAATTGAACCATTGGCAAAAAGCATCACTGCATGGTCAGTTCAGTTCATGGGTAAAGAATCTGGAGAATTTACCTGAAATTCAACCTTCTCATCTTGACCTGAAAAATGGTGTCATTGCTACACACGAACCCGAATTGCCTGATGGCGAAAAAGCGCGCATCCGCAATATTCTTAAGATATTGATGCCTTGGCGCAAAGGGCCTTTTTCACTGTATGGCGTTGAGATTGATACCGAATGGCGTTCTGACTGGAAATGGGATCGCGTTCTTCCCCACATTTCGCCTTTAGAAGGGAAAACCGTGCTGGATGTCGGTTGTGGCAGCGGTTATCACATGTGGCGCATGGTGGGTGAAGGAGCACAATTCGTTGTGGGTATCGATCCAACCCAACTTTTCCTTTGCCAGTTTGAAGCCGTCAGGAAATTACTGGGTAACGATCAACGTGCCCACCTTCTGCCATTGGGTATTGAGCAATTACCCGAATTAAAAACCTTTGACACCGTATTTTCAATGGGTGTGCTTTATCACCGTCGTTCTCCCCTCGATCATTTGTGGCAATTGAAAAACCAACTGGTTTCCGGTGGTGAGCTTATTTTAGAAAGTCTGGTCATTGAAGGTGATGAACACCAATGCCTCATTCCGGGTGAACGTTACGCACAAATGCGGAATGTCTACTTTATTCCATCCGCCAAGATGCTGAAAGTCTGGCTGGAAAAATGCGGTTTTGAGGATGTCAGGATTGTCGATCATGCGGTTACAACACTGGATGAACAACGCCAGACGGAATGGATGAAGACCGAATCCCTGGCTGATTTTCTTGATTCAGGCGATCACAGTAAAACGATTGAAGGCTACCCTGCGCCATTGCGGGCTGTTCTTATCGCCCGTAAGCCATAATCGTAAGCCATAGTCCTGATGTGTGAACTGCCCGTCATGGCAGTTCACTCCCTTAATAATGAATATGTTATTTTTTACGTTGAATCAGACTAATGATACCTTTCATTGATTCAACTAACTGACCATCAACACTATGGTATAAGTACTCATCCACATCGCGTTCATCCGAACGCATCGTCACCCCCACTTTTCGGTACTTCATGGAAGAAGGCGACATTTTACTGGCTGAACTATGAATTTCCGTTGCACCAATTTCCAGAAACTTACTGATATTACTCATTCTGACACCCGCTCCCGGCATAATAATCGGCCCCTGACTGGCTTGGACTAATTCTTTTAGCAGAGGCAGCCCCATTTCAGCATTTTGCTGCTGGCCTGAGGTCAAAATGCGTTGTACACCTAGCTCAGTTAGTTGCTGTAATGCAGCGTATGGATTCAGACACATATCAAAAGCACGATGAAAAGTTACCGCCATATTCCCTGACAACGACATCAATTGCCGCATACGAAGCCAATCAATATGACCTTCTTCGTTCAAAACCCCAAAAACAATGCCGGGGAATCCCATATCACGGATAAGGGCTACATCATTTTTCATGACCTCAAAGTCCGTGTTGCTATAGCAAAAGTCTCCCCCCCTTGGCCGGACGATTGGATGCACAGGAATGGATATCTGCTGCACTGCCTGCCGCAACGCCCCAAAACTAGGAGTCACCCCACCTTCCGACGGGCTTGCGCATAATTCAATGCGATCAGCACCTGCTTGTTGTGCAACCAAAGCACAACTTATGCTATAACAGCAAATTTCCAGCTTTATCATTTAAAGCCCCTCGGATATAAATTCGCCAACAAACCAATTACATGCTTTCAAAATATTTCATTACTGAATTTATTAACTATGACAATTAATTTTCGTTAGTGGTTTGTTGAAAGTCACAAGGTTAGAATTTTTTGCCAGACCTACATGAGAAAAAAGTCATTTTTGCCGACTAGCACTCACTTTTGATAATGTCTTTGATAGAAAAAGGGTGGAATTTAATCGTGATTTCACTATCAGTTACCGCTAATGTTGGGTTTGGTAACCTTTCCTTGTCCCCTTTAGGGTGGCTCTCTTTTGTGCGAAAACCGTCAGGAAGCGGATGGGGTAATAACTGACAGGCTTCATATATAAGTTGCTCCGGCTTTACAGGCAGAACAAGTTCAACGTGCTCCCAGCCTTGGTGGGCATAATGTTTTTTACCCGGATAAGGTAGTTCCACGCAATCAATCTGCCATTCAAGCACGGTAATTGGCTGTTCCAATTCAAACAAACAAATTGGGCGACCATTGATGATATTTTCAGACATCAACTGACCACATTGTAGAAAGCCTTGACGCCAGCGATCCGCTATCGCACTTTCATGACAACGCAGAGAAATATGATC
Organism: Xenorhabdus sp. PB62.4; assembly: GCF_014467285.1. Taxonomy (NCBI): domain Bacteria; kingdom Pseudomonadati; phylum Pseudomonadota; class Gammaproteobacteria; order Enterobacterales; family Morganellaceae; genus Xenorhabdus; species Xenorhabdus sp. PB62.4. Next base: position 48,907 of record NZ_NKHR01000008.1, read on the forward strand.
CGCTGAATATTGCGCAAGAGATAAACCAAGACGCTCACCAAATTGTATTAATTTTTGTTCAAACGCCCCTAAATCAGAAACTAAATCCTGTAATTCAGAAATTGCTGAAAAGTGTGTCATCTCGTACCCATCAAAAAGTCGTCAAAAATATTTCCTGCCATGTGAAAAACACGGCAATTACCATAGAAATGGCGAAGAATCGCCTGAAAGGCAAGCTGAAAACAAAAAGTCATACCACCAACGTTGGCAGATGGTAGCATGCAGGATGCTGAATATGATATAAAACCCGTTATTTTCTCATAACCCACGCATTTGAAAGTATTTGCATAATTCCAATGCAGGAACTTTCGTGCGTAACTTTTTGTGCGTAACTTAAGGTAACACGGTGAATATTCAGGCCATTCTTTCAGAAAAAATCAGCCAGGCGCTGATTGCAGCAGGTGCTCCAGCCGACAGCGAAGCTCACGTTCGTCAATCTGCAAAAGCCCAATTTGGTGACTACCAAGCAAACGGCGTCATGGCGGCAGCTAAAAAAGTGGGCATGCCACCCCGACAATTGGCAGAAAAAGTCGTCGGTTTGCTGGATCTGCAAGGAATTGCCAGCAAAACTGAAATTGCAGGGCCGGGTTTTATCAATATTTTTCTGGATAAAGCGTGGGTTGCTGCCAATATCGAAACTGCGCTGAAAGCCGAAAAATTGGGTATTACGCCAGTAGAGCCACAAACTATCGTTATCGACTATTCTGCCCCAAATGTTGCCAAGCAGATGCACATTGGTCATATCCGCTCCACCATCATTGGCGATGCCGCTGCGCGTACTCTGGAGTTTTTGGGCCACAAAGTTATCCGGGCCAACCATCTCGGTGACTGGGGAACCCAATTCGGGATGCTGATTGCCTATCTGGAAAAAGTCCAGAATGAGAATGCCGATGAAATGGCGCTGGCAGATTTGGAAGCTTTCTATCGTGAAGCGAAGAAAACTTACGATGAAGATGAAGAGTTTGCTGTTCGTGCCCGCAGCTATGTCGTGAAACTGCAAGGCGGTGATGAATATTGCCGTGCAATGTGGCGTAAGCTGGTTGATATCACCATGTCACAGAATCAGGAAACTTATAACCGCCTTAACGTCACCCTGACAGAAAAAGATGTTATGGGTGAAAGCCTGTATAACGATATGCTGCCGGGCATTGTTGCCGATCTAAAACAGCGTGGGCTTGCCGTTGAGAGTGATGGCGCGATCGTGGTTTACCTTGATGAATTCAAAAATAAAGAAGGTGAACCGATGGGTGTTATCATCCAGAAAAAAGATGGCGGTTACCTTTACACCACCACAGATATTGCCTGTGCTAAATACCGTCATGAAGTTCTGCATGCCGACCGTGTTCTTTACTACATTGATTCACGCCAACACCAACATCTGGTGCAGGCTTGGACGATTGTACACAAAGCAGGTTATATCCCGGGATCCATGTCGCTCGAACATCACATGTTTGGCATGATGTTGGGTAAAGATGGCAAGCCATTCAAAACCCGTGCAGGCGGTACAGTAAAACTGTCTGATTTGCTGGATGAAGCTATTGAACGCTCGGAAGCGCTGATCCGTGAGAAAAACCCGGATATGCCGGAAGACGAGCTGAAAAAAGTTATCGAAGCTGTGGGTATTGGCGCGGTAAAATACGCCGATCTCTCCAAAAACCGTACCACCGACTATGTATTCGACTGGGATAACATGCTTGCCTTTGAAGGTAATACCGCACCTTACATGCAGTATGCTTATACCCGCGTCAATTCTATCTTCAAACGTGCTGAAATTGATGAAAGCAGCCTGACAAAACCGGTTCTTCTAAACGAAGAGCGCGAACAGGCTCTGGCGACCCGCTTACTGCAATTTGAAGAAACCATCATGACTGTAGCCCGCGAAGGTACACCTCACGTTATGTGTGCTTATCTGTACGATTTGGCAGGCCTGTTCTCTGGTTTCTACGAACATTGCCCGATCCTGAGTGCCGATAGCGAAGAAGTGCGCCAAAGCCGCTTGAAATTGGCTCTGCTGACGGCGAAGACATTGAAGCAAGGCCTTGATACTTTGGGTATTCAAACAGTAGAACGGATGTAAACACTTTATTTAAAACTGGCGTAGAATAAATTATTTTACGCCAGTTTTAAAATTAATAATTTTATTTCCTGTAACAAATTCTAAGAATAAGTTAATTAACTTAGTTTTCTTAATGCAATCCGCGTTGGGCAAAATCTTTCAACCTGAATCCCATTAGGGCCAGTGCTGCAAAATAACTACCCGCCCCGGCAATCACAACACCCATTAGCCGTAGCAAGCGTAATGCCATATTGCCCTGTTCCCAAGCCGGCATAAACCACAATATCGTCAGTAATACCCCAACCATTACCGCAATTGCTACCGCCAGTTTCAGCAGAAATACCCCCCATCCTGCCAATGGCTTGAAGATCTCACGCTTGCGTAATTGCCAATAGAGCATACTTGCATTGAAACACGCAGCCAAACCAATAGAGAGTGCTAACCCTGCGTGTTTCAACGGGCCAATAAAAGCCAGGTTCATCAACTGAGTTAAGATCAGAGTTGCAATTGCAATCTTGACCGGCGTTTTTATATCCTGACGAGAATAGAAACCCGGCGCCAGAACTTTAACCACAATCAATCCCATTAAACCAAAGCAATAGGCGATCAATGCCCGTTGCGTCATTTCTGCATCAAAGGCAGAAAAATTGCCGTATTGAAAAAGTGCTACCGTCAATGGCTCTGCCAGAATGCCCAATGCCACCGCACAAGGTAAGGCCAGCAAGAAGCAGAGACGCAGCCCCCAATCCATTAATTTCCGATATTCTTCATGATTGCCACTGGAAAAACTTTTCGCCAATGAAGGCAATAAAATCGTTCCCAGTGCTACCCCCAATACCCCGGAAGGCAATTCCATTAAACGATCTGCGTAATACATCCACGAAACGGAGCCTGAAACCAGAAATGAAGCAAAAATAGTGTTGATGATTAATGAAATCTGGCTGACTGAAACACCTAAAATAGCCGGCCCCATCTGGCGGATAACACGCCATACGCCACTATCACGGAAAGAAACTCTGGGTAATACCAGCATGCCGATTTTTTTCAGGTGAGGAAGCTGATAAGCCAATTGCAAAATACCACCAGCAATAACCGCCCACCCCAATGCCATCACAGGCGGATTACAATAAGGTGCCACAAACAGTGAAAAGACGATCATACTGATATTCAGTAACGTAGGCGCAAACGCCGGCACAGAGAAGCGATTCCATGTATTGAGGATCGCCCCTGCCAAAGAAACCAACGATATCAGGAAGATGTAGGGAAAGGTAATTCTCAGCAGATCGCGGGTTAAAACAAACTTATCCGGCGTATCAGCAAAACCGGGGGCCGTCACATAAATAACCCAAGGAGCGGCAATCACACCTATCACCGTGACTATCGCTAAAATCAGTGTCAACATTCCCGACACATACGCAATAAATGTACGGGTTGCCTCATCACCCTGCTGATTTTTATATTCAGCAAGAATAGGAACAAATGCCTGTGAGAAAGCCCCCTCGGCAAAAATACGCCGCAACAAGTTAGGAAGCTTGAAAGCAACGAAAAAAGCATCCGTTGCCACACCGGCTCCAAATATACGGGCAATGATGGCATCACGAATAAAGCCCAGAACGCGAGAAAACATCGTCATTGAGCTAACCGCTGCCAGTGATTTTAGTAAGTTCATGATATTATTCTAAAATTGATTTTTATGAAATGAGCATAAAATGTATAAAGCTATTAGGATGATAAGATCAATATAGCTGAATATTAAATGATTTTCATTCATCTCAAAGCTGAAAAGAGTTTAAACAATCTACATATAACTAAATGATTTTACAAGATGTTATTTTGGTTTTGATAATCAGGGACTATTCAGAGTTTTCGCTCATTCCCCACCCAGTGAATCTCATTCTATCGAACACCAAGCTTCTTAGTGCTGACACTTACCATCATAAGAATAAATTTATAGTTACCTTTAGAAAACATGACAAATACATTAAAAAAAATAAACTTTAAATTTTAGTCAACTATCTATTTTTAAAAATATTTTTTCTGAGCACCGTATTAATCAACCCAGAAACATTCATTTTATAGAAGATTATGACTTTTTCCATTCAATGATCCACATTCAATAAAATAATTAAATATTAAGTGGTTATATATTAATATTACAAATCTCATGGTTTGGTAAACGCGTTTACGATGCCACTTTCCTTGAGGAGATCTTTTTATTTTAAAAAATCTTATTTAATAAATACATACATAACCATGTCATGAAATAATAAAAATAAAATTATATGGTTTATAAACGAGAAGGCATCAATAATTGCAAATAGTAAACATTATGCTTAACTCATAGTCAGAGAAACTACCTCCATACATCAATCCAATCACTGTATATTCCTTGGTTCACAAGGAATATGCGGTAGCTATAAACGCGAGCAAGGAAATTTTATGGACAGACATTTTATTGCGTATACTTCATTACCTGGAAAATCTTTATATTTCAAATCCCTGGTTGGAATAGAAAGATTATCAGAAGCTTACGAGTTTGAAGTTCAGCTATTGAGTAAAAAGAGATTATCGGATCCGATATCTCTACATAATACCATGCTAACCGTAGAAATAAAAAACAAGTCAGTACCGACAAGATATTTAAATGGTTATATAGAAAAGATATCCTATGCTCCATTCTATAAAGATGATGAAGGTCTCTATTTATATACTGCCACAGTACGCCCCAGATTATGGGAATTAAAACAAAGGCTTGGTTATAGTATTTGGCAAAATAAAAACGTACCCGATATTCTTACAGAAGTGTTGAATAAAGCAGGAATTATTTTTGAAAATCAACTGGTAGAAAAATACCGCACATGGGAATATTGCGTTAAACATAATGAAACTGATTTCGATTTTATTCATCGACTGATGGAGCATGAGGGAATTTATTACTATTTCGAACATAATATGGGAAGCCATACTATGATTTTGATTGATTCCCCCCAGTCACATCAGCCCATGCCGGGATATAAAACAATTAAATATGTTAATGCGGGAAACTTAACAAAAAAATACTCACCAGATTCAGAATATATCTATAACTGGAATGTCAGTAGCATCACTATACCCAATACCTATAGTATTGATGACTACAACTTCCGTAAACCACGAGCTAAATTATATACCGCCACTCAGACCTCGGCCAGTTCCCCTGATGATACAGAGATATTCATTTGGCCGGGACGTTATGTCGAACACGATCAAGGGGAATTTTATGCACGAGTGCTCCAGCAGGCCGCCGAAGCAAAAAGCGAGCTGATTAATGGAAAAGGAAATGTATTGGGAATAGCGCCGGGACATACTTTCACATTATTGCTACCCAATGATATCAAAGGTGATGACCACAGTGACTACCTAATCACAGGCGCACACTACTTTCTTTATGAAGCGCCTTACCTATCTAATCAGGCTCAATATGCCCCTGATAAAGATAAAAATATCATTCAATTTGATGCCATCCCGGCTAACACCCCTTGGAAACCTTCGGTGGTGACACCATGGCCAAAAGTAACGGGCCTTGAAACCGCTGTTGTCACAGGCCCCAGGGGTAAAAAAATATGGACTGACAAATACGGCCGGATAAAAGTGAAATTCCGTTGGGACAGAGATGACAAAAATGATGATACCCGCTCTTGCTGGATACGTGTTGCAAGCTATTGGGCTGGCTGGCGCTATGGTAACGTATGCGTTCCGCGCGTGGGTGAAGAAGTTGTTATCAGCTTCGTCAATGGTGATCCTGATAAGCCTTTAGTCATCGGCAGTACTTACAACAATGAAAATATGCCACCGTGGGAGCTACCCAAACATCAAACCCGTGTAGGCATTATGTCAAATACGAAAGGAGGTAAACATAACCAGGCCAATTACCTCTATTTAGATGACGAACCATATAAAGAATTATTTGATCTACACGCAGAACGTAATATGAATATTTCGGTGGAAAAAGATAAAAAAGTCACTATTGATGGAAATCGCACTACTGAAATAAAAAAACAACAAAAAGATACCGTAAAAGGTGATGCCAATTTTACTTATAAAGCAAACCATGAAACGACTATTGAAGGTAAAGATACACTGACTATCAAAAAAGGCCAGCAAGAGACCATCAAGAATGGGCGAAAAACAGCGATCGATGGAGGGGATACATACAAACTTAACGGGAATTTAAACGCAAAAATTAATGGAAATTGGGTACAGGATATTACAGGAACAACAACGATCACAAGCCCCAACCTCATTACGATAAAAAGTGATACCAATGTAAAAATTGACACGCCCTATTCTATTTTCTCAACTAAAACCCTTTCTATCGCCTTCACAGCATTTAATATAAGTAAGACCTTAATATCCGCTTCTCACACTAGAGTTAACAATAGTGTAACTGGTATAAATATTTCGTTCACTGATACCTCTATCACTGCAAAAAAAACCTCTTTGAATAAAACAAACATAACGCTTTCAAAATCTGAAATGAAAATGGATGAATCAAAACTTGCAATTCATAAATCCTCTTGCAATATCATCAATTGCCAATTGCACATAATATCCTGAAGCGTTTCTGGTGTTTTTTCCGAACAACTAACTATCTGTCAGTATTTCAATGAAAATCATTAAACCCCTACGATTAAGTGTACTTTATCGGCCTTATCGTTGGCTGCAAAAAAATCATCTGGGTATCTCTTTTATGGCATTGGCTGATATGGGTTCTGTCCCACGCCTGCGCCCAGAACCAGAGCTTTGGCAACTGGCAGAAAATGAGCTGAAAACTTGCAATGGGATTGTTGATTTAGCTATGCCTAAATCTCGTGCTGAATTTTTGGCGACAGGATATGCCTACACACACCATCAGACAGATAAAACGGCTTGTACTGCACGTATTCAAATCGGGCAGTTGGAAAAAACATTAGCGGTTTTCGGTGATCGCTATTGGATCGATGATAAGCCTTCAAAACCCCATGCTTTTGCACAGATGCGCCTGGATTGGAGCCGGGCTTTTGGTGGAAAAAGTTATGAAGAGAATCCACACGGTATCGGTTTGAATCCAGAAGAACGGGAAGACGGGATAAAGGTTCACCGTTTACCCAATATTGAAGCGTTACATAACCGTTTGATGTCACAACAGCAATTAACATCACAGAAAGAACTCCCCGCTCCGGCAAGTTTTTGCCCGTTAGATTTTACATGGCCGCGTCGTTTTACCCGCATCGGAAAACAATACGATAAGGAATGGTTAGAAAACGAATTTCCCGGATTTTCCCATGATATTGATTGGCGATTATTTAATGCCGCTCCCGAAGATCAATGGTGGACAGAAAATAGTGCCCTGCCGGAACAGGCGCAATGGCGCATTTGGAACATGCACCCAGAAAAACCGGTGCAGGAAGGAATTTTGCCATCATGGAACGCGCGCTGTTTTATAAAACGATTACGCCTTGATGAAGAAATTGTTGAAGAAGTCGTCATGCGCAAAACGACAATATGGTTCTTTCCTCATCTGGAGCAAATGATCCTGATTTGGCATGGCAGTATAGAAATCAATGAAGATGATGCCCAAGATGTTTTACAAATGATATCTGCACTGGAATTAAATGATCATCCCCGTCCAGAGAGTCATTATTTACACGTTCTTGAGCAACGCATGGATAAGGAAAAAGGGGCGCTATATACTTTCCGGGAAAAAGATCTTATTCCTGAAGAAATTATCGGCTCGTGGCTGGATACAGAACAACCCCAAAATGATTCACCTTCTCCATTGCAACAGAATTTTCAGAATCGTGAAAAACGTCTGCGTGAGCAGCAAAAAGAGCGGATGGCCGAATATGGTCTGGATATTAATACCCTGTTCAACGTTGAAAGTGCCCCCATCTCACTTCTCAGACTGGATGAACTACCCGAATTTGTAGAAAAAACTGAACAAGATGCCGCCAGAAAACAGGCTGAAATTAAGTTGAAACAGGCGGAGGCAATTGCTCAGGCTAAACAGCAAGGAATTGATGTCGATGAATCAACGACAAAACCTCAGCACAGAGGGCCGGAAAATCTGCATCGAATGCGGGATACGTTACGCCAGCAGCAACAAGAAATACAGCTCAGTGATAATGATCTGGCTCAAATGGAAAAATCAATACATGCAATGTACTTATCTTCAGTACAGACACAAGCTCCGGCTCTGCGTTTAACGGGTAATCTGTCACAGATCATTCGGAAACGAGTGCAAAAAATCATGCTGGAAGGAGGAGATTTCAGTGGCATGGATTTTACTGGCGCTGATTTGTCAGATCTGGATCTGCGGGGAGCCAATTTCACTCAGGCCCTGCTGGAAAGTGCTTGTTTAAATCATTGTCAGCTAGATGAAGCTAATTTCAGCGAAGCTGTGCTGGCCAGAACAGAAATTTGCAACGCTTCATTACGTGGAACCAAATTGGATAAGGCCAGCCTGGCTCTGGCTAAATGTGAACAGAGTGATTTTTCTTCTGCAAGCTTTAATGAGACACAACTGCAAGAAACCCGATTTGATCATTGTCGCTTTAACCATGTTGTATTTACAGGTCTGCTTCTGCAAAAAATCTTTATTACCCATTGCGACTTCCAATATTCACAATGGAAAGACTGCATATTTATGGAGCTTGAACTACCGGCACTTCAATTCAATCACGCACATTTAAATAAAGTCTCATTTATTAAATGTAAGCTGACACAAGCAGTTTTCGGCCATGCGGAACTGGAAAGTTGTTCATGGGTAGAAACTAAAGCAAACGGGAGCCAATTTCGCTCAGCGAACTTATTGACCTGCGCATTTGCCATGGACAGTGAACTGAATCAGGCTGATTTCAGCCATGCGACATTGACAGAATGCAACTTGCGCCAAATGCCTCTGGTTCATGCCAAGTTCTATGCCACAACCTTAAATAACAGTGACCTGAGTGAAGCTAACTGCCAATCAGCGGATATGCAGTATCTCAATGCAATGAAAAGCATATTTATCAGAACTGATTTTCGAGGCGCCCTATTAAATAATGCCAATCTGATGAGTACGTTAATGCAGAAGTGCAGCTTCAACAATACCGATTTACGGGAAGCTAACCTATTCCGTGCTGATATGTCCCAGTCAATTATCAGCGAGTCAACTTCAATTGAGAATGCTTACATTAAGCACATTAAAACATTGCCCAAGCGGAATAAGGATGTGATATGAATTTACTCACTGCTGATGAATTAGTGGATAAGATCAAACAGGGTGAAATTATTGAAAAAATCAATTTGCAGAACATATCCCTGACAGGGCGTGATTTATCCGGGGGAATTTTTAGAGAAGTCGATTTTTCCGGTGCTGATCTTTCTCATACTGTGATAAAAGAGTCCGTTTTTACCCAATGCCGGGCAGAAGGCTCTACTTTCGACTCAGCCGTAATTGAACAAAATATTTTTGAACAGTGCGATTTCAGGCAGACAACTTTCAATAACTGTACATTGATAAACAACACTTTCAATCAATCTGTTTTGAAAAAAACGCAATTTACGGCAACAAAACTAAACGACACTCAGTTTTCATCCTGTTCACTGCAATATGCTGACTTCAGCCACAGCAATTTTGATCAAGTTATATTTCTTGATTCCCCCGTGAATCAAACAAAATTCAGCCACAGTCATTTATTCAGAGTGACTTTTTTTTGTCAGGATTTACAGGCTATCGATTTTACGGCCAGTGAATTTACTAAAGTGGTTTTTTTTGAATGTGATCTACGTAATCAAAATTTCCATAAACAGACATTTAAAGAATGCCAATTCACAAATAGCCAACTTGAAAAAGTCAATTTCAATCACGCAATACTGGCTAACTGCAATTTCAAAGGCTCTGTTTTACAAGACGCTCTTTTGTCCAACGTCAATGCAACCCAAGCGTTATTTATGGAGGCAGATTTAACCCGGGCCTGTTGCAAAAACAGCCTGTTTGAACAAGCCATTTTTATCGGTGCATGCCTTGAGTCTGCCGATTTTCGGTACAGTAAGCTCCCATTGGCAATAATGCACAAAGTGCATGCAGTGAATTCACAATTTACGGGTTGCGATATGACTTATACAGATCTTTCCTATGCAAACGTCAACCACAGTGATTTCCGCACAGCCCACTTTATGAGAACACTTTTTCATCGCGCTCAACAGGTTGGCGCTTTATTTTCAGACCGTCAGGGCATATTGGAAAATGATCCTGAGCTATTCGCTGCCGAAGAGTGGAGTATGCAGCACAATAATACGCAACATAATAAGATTTAATCAGGAGAATCAAAATGACGAAACATTCTCATGCACTTTCCTCATATGCCTTTACTTCCTCTCTGACTACTGAGCCATTACAACAGATTACCGGACAGATCGTCTGTATTCTCCGGGACGGCAGCTTTATGGCAGAGAGTAAAAATAACCGTGGCTGGCATTGCCGGCGGGCAGCCAGTTGTCTATTGGCACCCAATCTGGGAGATATCGTTTTAATTACAAAAATCGATGATCAGCTCTGGATATTAGCCATATTAGAACGTGAGGAACAACAGCAACTTTCTGAAATCAGCGTTCCCGGCGATCTGACTATCACGTCCCACGGCAATTTAAATATGAACAGCAATGGGTTAAATATCACAGCCAACAGCGGAAACTGCCATATCGATGAAATGCAATACAGCGGGAAATCATTGTCTGCATGGGTTTCAATCACACGTTTGGTTGGCAACCAGTTTGAGTCTCTCTGGCAAACGGTAACACAACTGAGTCATCAGCTATTTCGTCATACAACACAAACAGAGAAAGTTCATGCCGGTCAATTGGATATACAGGCTGAAAATTATGCCCGGTTACATGCTCAAAGCACAATCGTGTCCGCCAAAGCTATCACCAAAATTGATGCTGAACAAATTCATATCGGCTAAGGGGAAGAGATTATGTTTGCCAATACGCAAAGCGGTGGAATGGATATGGCAACTCCCGATGTCTGTTTAACACCCATGTTTTACACAGTGCCAGTGGCTTATCCCAATATGGCTCAAGGTGCAACTGCCATCAGTAACGCACTCAACATTCTATTGATGGGCTGTCCGGCACATAATTTAGCAACAACCATTCCCATGACAACCGGAGATAACCCCGGTGTCAGTCTTGGCGTCGCTTCCGGTACTGTAATGGGACCATCCCGCCATGTTATGGGAGCTAACTCTGTCTTGATCAAAGGTACACCAGTAACACGTTTGTCGAGTTCCAGCATACAGAATTCAACTAATGCGATGGGTTCCCGTATCGTACCCAGTCAGACAAAAGTTCTTATCAGCGCCGCTTAGTATTTGCAAGTTATATTGGGATATATTCTGGCGGGCATTATGACCCTATCCTTTTCACTAAGAAAGAAAATCACAATAATAACTAGGATTAGCCTAACCCGATGGTTATTTAAGGGTATATTCCCATTAATATTTCTTATAACCATAGCAGGTTGTTCATCGCAAGAAAAAAAACCAAAATTACTCCCTTATAAAATACTCTTTACGACTACATCTAACGTCAATAATTCAGCACCATTGAAGATACATCTTTTTTTATTGAAATCGAAAGAAGAATTTATGTCTGCTGATTTCTTTGCTTTACAAGATAAAGCTCAGGATACATTAGGCGATAAAATGGTTAATGAAGACCAATTTTTTATACGCCCTTTCCAACCTGAACATTGCTTATTGGAAAAAAATCTGTCGGAGGCCAATTACATTGGAATTATTGCCGAATATAAACAATTGAACGGTAAGAAATGGCGTCTTTCATTTCCCGTTCCCATACCTGAAAAACCCTCTTTTTATGAGTTCTGGCGTTCTTCTCCTGACGAACTACATGTGTGCGTTAAGGTCACTAACAATGGCTTAAGTCTCATCAAAGAATGCAACTTAAGTTGTGCAGCAGGAACTGAAGAAAATAATGAATAGATCAGAAAAAGTTATTTGGACAGAAGGTATGTTTTTACGCCCCCATCATTTCCAGCAGGCTGAAAATCATTTGGAAGCCTATATCCGCGACTGGGGGATGGCACAGTCACCTTATTATTGGGGATTTTTGACTGTTGAATTAGATCAAGAGCTACTTAATCAGGGTAAAGTAAAACTTTCTTCAGCCAGCGGTATTTTTCCTGATGGAACACCATTTAATTTCGATGCGTCCCATGCTCCCACTCCTTTACAACTTACTGAAAATGATACAAATATCAATGTAGTATTGGCATTGCCAACTTTTCGGCGAGGAAAAGAAGAGGTTATTTTCAGTGAACAAAAGGAGTCTATGGCACGTTTTGTCAGCATTGAAGTTGAAGTGAATGACGCTAATGCCATGGCTGTCGGCAATGCCACAATACAGTTCGGGAAAATGCGTTTACGTTTAATGCTGGAATCTGATTTGACCCCAGAATGGACGGCATTGAGCATCGTACATGTTGTGAATAAAACAAGTGACAATAAACTTCATCTTGATTCACTATTCATTCCTTCCCTGCTCAACTGTCGGGCAAATCCACAAGTCATGGGGTTTATCAACAACATACAGGGTTTATTGGAACAGCGCCGTCAACAAATCAGCCAGCGTTTATTACAGTTAGGACGCTACAATGATTCTGAAATTATGGATTTTCTCTTACTGTCACTTTTGAATCGCTATAGCGGCCAAGTGAACCATATTCTGAACCTGTCATTGCTGCATCCAGAACGTTTATTCAGTGAATGGCTGCAATTTGCTACTGAATTAGCGACATATTCCCAGAATCGTCTGCCGGAAGAGGTGTTACCGCTCTATGACCATGACAATTTGACGCAATGTTTCAATCAGCTAATGTTCCAACTGCGCCAGGGATTATCAATCATTCTGGAAGAGCATGCGATTCAGTTACCATTAACGGAATATTCTCATGGCCTGAATATAGCTACATTACCGAATTCCAATATGATACATATGTTCAGCTTTATTCTGGCCATCCACGCTGACGTTGCCAATGATATATTGATGAGCAACTTTCCGGCCCAGATGAAAATTTCTCCCATTGATCGCATACGTGAATTGGTACAACTGCAATTACCCGGTATTCCGCTGCGCGCCATGCCATCTGTACCCAGACAAATTCCCTGGCATTCAGGTTATGTCTATTTCGAATTAGAAAAAGAGGGCGATCTGTGGAAGCAGATGGAGAAATCCAGTGGCTTTGCACTACATCTGGCAGGTGAGTTCCCCGGTCTGAACATAGAGTTTTGGGCTGTCCGTAATCAGGAAAAATCGAGGTAACGGGGCCAAGAATGCAAGAAAAGCAGAAAGCAGAACATAATATACTTTCTAGTGATGCCAATTATAACCCATTGGTTTCTGCCTCAAATCCACTGCTGAATACCATCCCACAGATTCGGCATTCTATTGTTCACCCTGATCCCACAGATTTACGACAGCAATTGATCAATGAAATACGGCGTTTTGAGGTCGAATGCCAACATGCCAAGCTGCCCTATGCAGTGATCATTGGCGCACGTTACTGTTTATGCACGGCATTGGACGAAGCGGCTGCGCTTACCCCCTGGGGACTTCGCAGTGTTTGGTCAGGAAGTGGTTTACTCGTTACTTTTCACAACGAAACATGGGGAGGAGAGAAATTTTTCCAACTGTTGGCAAAATTATCACAAAATCCCAAAGAAAATATATTCCTATTGGAGCTCATTAACTTCTGCCTCCAACTGGGATTTGAAGGACGCTATCGTGTTATGGATAACGGCCGTACCCAGTTGGAAACAGTGAAACAACGCCTGTTTCAGTTAATACGTTCAATTCGGGGCAACCACCCTGCTGAACTGTCATCAAGCGTACAAGCCATCACAGTACCGAGTAAATCCTGGCGATTTTCTGTACCAATATGGGTTTCTGCGGCATTACTCAGTTTTTTGGTGTGTCTCCTGTATATCAGCCTGAATTGGCGGCTAGGAGATATACTCAACCCGGTTTTGGCAAAAATATACCAAATTGATTTACCCAATGTGACGGTCAGTCATTCAGTTACACCACCTGCACCACCTGCACCGCCTGTTCTGAACCTGAAAGAGATGTTGAAAAACGATATTGCGGCAGGATTATTAAATGTCATGGACACGCCTGACAGGAGCGTGATCACGTTAAAAGGAGACGGTCTGTTCACAAGCAATTCAATTCAGATCAAAAATCGTTATTTGGATGTCATCAAAGATATTGCAGAAGCAATGAATAATTTCAAAGGCGAGATTTTAGTCGCAGGATATACCGATAATATTCCCATTAATACCCTTTATTCCCGTTTCTCATCTAACCATGCTTTATCGCTGGCCAGAGCCAAATCGGTACAAAGAGAACTACAACGTTATTTAATTCATCCTGAAAGAGTCAAAGTTGAAGGAAAAGGCGCCAGTGACCCTGTCGCTCCAAATGATACTCCCGGCAATCGAGCTAAAAACAGGCGCGTCCAAATTACACTGTTAACACCTCCTGTCAGCCAAACGATGTAAGGAGAAGAAGACATGCTAAATGCGCTCCTTTCTGTCATCACCAGCCGATTGACATGGAGTTTTATCGGAATAACGATTATTTCCTGTATTCTTTGGTTTATTGGTCCGATTATTTCTGTCGGGAATGCAGTCCCTTTTAAGTCAATTACGGTACGAATAATAATTATTGCTTTTTTTTACCTGATCTGGCTCTTAAATCAGTTATTCCCCCGGCTGTACCAATCATGGCTCAATAAAAAGTTAGCTAACCAATTGAATATCAGTCAGGATGAGGAAGAAGAAAAGAAACAAAATGTACAATATATTACTTTGGCAGAACGTTTTTCTGATGCTGCACGATTATTGAAAAAAGCCTATTTTTCCGGCTTACTTAATAACAAGAAACCTCATTGGATAAATTTTTTCAGTCGTCAATATATCTACCAATTACCTTGGTATCTCGTTATCGGAGCACCCAATTCAGGTAAAACCACCGCGCTGGCGAATTCTGGCCTGCATTTTCCATTAGCAGACCATCTTAGAAAATCGGCTTCATACATAAGAAGTACGGACAATTGTAACTGGTGGTTTACCAATAACGCCGTGCTGCTCGATACCAGCGGGCGCTACACTATGCAGAATGGTCTTATACAAAATGGTCTTATGCAGAATAACCAGCATGAGCAAAGCGCTAAAGAATGGAAAAATTTTATCCGGCTGTTGAATAAATATCGTGCACGTCAACCACTCAATGGGATCATTATTGCTATCAGTGTGGAAGATTTACTTAATCCATCAACTGAAAATCGGGATCAACAAGCCTATATGCTGCGCAGGCGTCTGTCAGAGTTACATGAACAACTTAAAATACAATTTCCTATTTACATCATTATTACCAAAACCGATTTGTTAAAAGGATTTACCGCTTATTTCAACCAGTTTGACAAAACATTGCGGGAGCAAATTTGGGGATTCAACTTTCCGTGGGATAAAAAAATTGACTGGGATCTGAATACAATATTTGAACAACAATATAGCCAATTACAACACCGTTTGGATGCTGAACTTCCCCATATTCTCTTAAATGGACAAAATGCACGGCAATCTGCTGAAAGTTACCTATTTCCACAAGAATTTGCGGCCTTACGTCCGCTGATTGCACATTATCTTGAAATCGTATTCGCCAGATCAGGATTTGAAATCCCTAGCTACCCACGAGGGCTGTATTTCACCAGCGGAACACAAGAAGGGATACCACTAGATAATGTTATGGGAAAATTTAACCATAGGTTCCAATTGGCGACAAATAACGATAGTGACTCAATGTCATGGGGGAATAATAAAGAGATTGGATATCCGAAACCTGCCCGCCAAACATATTTTTTAAAGCATTTGCTGGAAAACATCTTTCAGGAAGCAGGAATAGCGGGCTATAACCGTTGGTGGATATACCGCAAACGCCTGCTGGATGGGTTGGGATATATTGTCCTGGCTGTGATACTGACACTGGTTGCCGATTCATTTTTAACCAGCTATAACAACAACAAAAATTATCTGATGGAAGTACAGGCAAAAATTCCGGCCATTATTCAACAAGGCGCTAGCTTACAGAAGAACGAGGATATTTATGCCCTGCTACCCATTTTAAACAGCCTGGCTCATTTAGATAAAAGCCGTGATTTTTCCTTAGAAAATCCCCCGTTCTCTTACCGTATGGGGCTGTATTCTGGTGAACAAGTCAGTAATGCAAGTCAATCGCTGTATAGAAAAGCATTACAAACATTGCTGCTACCACAAATAGCAACACTTATCACAAACCAACTGTATAGCGATAATGGTGATGATATAGAGAAAACTTACAATACGCTAAAAGCGTATCAAATGTTATATCAGCCTAAACATTATGACGGAAAATTTCTGCATGATTGGATAATGGAATATTTGAAAACTGACTTAAAAACAAACACCACTCAAGAACAGTATCAACAAATTGATTGGCATATCGGCCAATTGCTGGATAACCAAGTCGTCACATCACCGTTTATGCGTAATGATAATTTGGTCGAACAAAAACAACTACTCATCAGCAGCACTCCACCCGCGCAACGTGCTTACAACTATTTGAAACATAAGTTGTTAGATGATCCCAGTTTAGTTCCGGTGAATTTGGTCACACTTGCAGGCCCCCAGGCTGAGTTAGTTTTCTCACGCACCAGCGGAACACCAATCACTGATGGTATACCAGGCATGTTCACTCCGGCCGGTTATCAAAAAGGTATTGACAAAGATCTCAATACTTTTCTGACCACACTGTATTCACAAGATAACTGGGTGCTTGATACTTATGCGAGAAAGCAGACAACTAAAGAAATCAAATCATCCGTTGAGCAGTTCTATATCAACGACTACATATATCACTGGGATAAATTTCTTTCTGATATTCGTTTAAATAATATCAATGACTTAGATCAACGAATCAATACAGCCCGTTTGCTGTCTTCTTTTGATTCACCTATACGCCGTCTTCTGATTAATGCCAGTAAAGATATCACTCTGAATCAAAAAAAAAACATGGCTATCAATAGCGCCAAGGAGCTTAGTGCCAAGAAACTTGACAACATCGCAAAAAGTAAATCGGACAAATTAACAAATTTAGTTCCTGAACAAACATTGCCAAATAATGCTCAACCCACACCAGAACAACAACTGAAAGAGCATTTTGCAGATATTATTTCATTAGCAAAAAATACAAACACAAATAGCCAAAACATACCTTTTGATGCAACGTTGCAAGATGTTGGTAAGCTATATCAATATTTAACTGCCCTGCAAAATGCAATCAATACTGATATGCCTCTCCCGCCCAATACTATTATCATGCAGCTACAAACAGCATCTAAAGATTTACCCGTACCATTCAGCAACATGATTTCCTCATTGGCAGTTGGAGCCAGCAGCGACACTCAATCCAGTGATATAAAAAATGTCGGCAAACATCTCAAGGTAGAAATCAGCGGTTTTTGCAATCAAGCCATTGCTAATCGTTATCCATTGATGCCTAAAGCACGTAACGATATTAAACCTAATGATATGGCGCGGATGTTCGCTCCCGAAACAGGTTTAATGGATAGTTTTTTTCAGAAAAATTTAGTGGGTAAAGTCGATATGACTTTACCAAAATGGCAATTTATGCCGGGAATGAATGGCAAACCCCTAACCGATGGAGAGAATTTGCTCGAACCTTTCCAGCAAGCTCAAGTTATCCGCAATGCTTTATTTACCAACGGCCCATCACCATCATTCAGTGTCATGGTTCGCCCAATCAGTATGAGTAACGATATATTAAGCATGATACTGGATGTAGATGGACAGAAATTGCAATATAGCCACGGCCCACAACTTTCACAACTCATTAGCTGGCCTGGCCCTGCCAAAAATAATCTGGTTCGCATCCAGTTGAATTTAAGTAACGGCACAACGACGAACTTATCGACTTCCGGGTTCTGGGCTTTGAATCGGCTATTGGATCACGCAGAGCGCATCTCGCAAAATTCAACAACTGATAATACGAGCTTTCGGGCAGGGTTTAATATTGATGGTCATACTGTTTTACTGGAGTTTACCCCAAGCAGCGTATTAAGCCCGTTTAAACTCCCTACTTTTGTCTGCCCGAACCCTCAGGTTTTTAAAGCAGCATGATCAATCGCCCCACTTCAAACTGAATATAAGCTGAAGATACCATGAACATTGATACCTTACTTGCCCCAATCAGTGTGGAGTCTCCCTGTGGGGAATACCTTGAATATGATGGTGAATTTCTGGCATTAGAACAAATCTTAATTGAAAAACCGGAGCAGCAATTTGGTGATGTACTGATCCCGGCCGAACCGCCCAACTGGATAGAAGTCGAAAAACACGCTATCCAACTATTTTCCCGCTCCAAAGATTTACGCATCATCATTGCTCTTACTCAGTCATGGCTGAACATTCGGGGGTTGTCTGGTTATGCCGATGGACTGGGTTTACTCCGTCAGACTCTGGAGCGTTATTGGGAAGAAGTATGGCCAAAACTGGAATTCGATGGGGAATATGATTTTTTACTCCGATTAAACACACTGGCAGCCATTGAAGATGGTTCACCTTGTACGATAAAAGCTCAGCGTACCATTATTCTGAAAAGTGTTTCGAAGGAATTATCTTTGCAGGAAGTTTGTTCACTCCTTAATGGCTCGGTAACAGAAATCAAAGGTTATACAGGCGGGCGTGTCAGGTTAATAGATGAATTGAGGCAACAGTCCAATAACCCTGAAATTATGGCAATAATAGCTATTCGTGAGCATCTTACCGCCCTGACGGATATTATTCGCCATCATCTATCCAATAATCACATCCCCGAACTGCCACAATTCCTGAAACAGTTGGATACAATTATTGAATTTTGTCCCACACATAATGCAGGAATAGATATTCCAGAGAATGCGGCCAATACAGAATTACCCGAATCGGTTCCGCCGATAAAACAGAAAACGTCTACAGAACAGATAACTTCACCATCAACAACCATTACCCGCCCGGAAAAAACGCCATCATTCTATTGGCATGAAACTGAGGCCAGTAACCGCGATGAAGCACGCATTTTATTGGAAAAAGCTAAAGCTTATTTTCTAAAGTACGAGCCAAGCCACCCGGCTCCAATGATGATTGATCGCATTCAGCGGCTAATTGACCGCGATTTTATGAAGATTATTCACGATCTTTCACCAGAAAGCGTAAGTCAGCTCGAAATCGTTTTTGGGCGCCTGAACAACCCTGATGCGGATTAATTGCTGCTTATTTTATATCCAATGGGTTTCGACTTACTCATTTATCTATCTAGCCAATAATGGAGAATTTGTCATGAAGTCCAGCGGACAAAAGTTTATAGCCCGAAATCGTGCTCCCCGAGTACAGATTGAATATGATGTTGAACTTTACGGCTCGGAAAAAGTGGTTCAATTACCCTTTGTCATGGGAGTTATGGCTGATTTGGCAGGAAAACCTTTAGAAGCCTTACCCGACGTTAATGATCGCAAATTTCTGGAAATTGACGTTGACAACTTTGATGAGCGCATGAATTCAATAAAACCCCGTGTAGCCTTTCAGGTTGATAATACCCTGACGGGTGACGGCAAATTGAACATTGAGTTATCGTTTGAAAATATGACGGATTTTCAGCCAGATGCCATAGCTAAAAAAGTAGAGCCTTTGGCTAAATTGCTGGAAGCCCGTATTCAATTGGCAAATCTGCTGTCTTATATGGACGGTAAAAACGGCGCAGAGAAACTGATTTCCGAAATATTGCAAAATCCCGCTCTACTGAAATCGTTGGCGGAAACGCCAAATCCTGAAGATACCGCTTCAGGAGATGGCACTGAAGAGGTTAAGGAGTAATTGATGAGCGCAACTGAACAAGACACTCTGGTGCAGCAGGGGCAAGCATCGAAAGAATATACCCCTGATGAATTAAGCACCTTGCTGGATAAGGAATTTCGTCCGCAAAGTGATCATACCCGCAATGCTGTTGAAAATGCGGTGAAAACGCTGGCACAGCAAGCACTGGAAAATACGGTGACTGTCTCTGGTGATACTTATCGTACTATTCAGTCATTGATTGCTGAAATTGATTCCAAAATATCACAGCAGATGAATCATATCTTGCACCATGAGGAATTCCAGAAACTGGAAGGCGCCTGGCGTGGTTTGCATCACCTGATCAATAACACAGAAACTGATGAAATGTTGAAAATCCGTGTGATGTGCCTCTCCAAAAAGGAGCTGAGCAACACACTGAAACGTTTCAAAGGGGTTAGTTGGGATCAAAGCCCGATTTTCAAAAAAATCTATGAAGCGGAATACGGCCAGTTTGGTGGTGAACCATTCGGTTGTCTGGTGGGAGATTACTATTTCGACCACACTGCACCGGATGTTGAGCTCTTGCGCCAAATGGCACAAATTAGCGCAGCAGCACACTGCCCATTCATTTCAGGCGCATCGCCAAGTGTGATGCAGATGGAATCCTGGCAGGAATTAGCCAATCCCAGAGATCTGACAAAGATTTTCCAAAATACTGAATATGCGCCCTGGCGCAGTTTACGCGAATCGGAAGACGTGCGTTATATCGGATTAGCACTGCCACGTTTCCTTTCCCGTTTACCCTACGGCGCTCTTACAAATCCCGTTGATAATTTCAATTTTGAGGAAAACACTGAGGGCCCGACGCATAGCAATTACACTTGGTCAAATGCTGCTTATGCCATGGCGGTTAATATTAACCGCTCATTTAAACTGTATGGCTGGTGTACCTCTATTCGCGGTGTAGAATCTGGCGGTATTGTGGAAAATCTCCCTTGCTACACGTTTCCCTCTGATGATGGCGGTGTAGATATGAAGTGCCCCACCGAAATTGCCATTAGCGATCGCCGTGAGGCAGAATTAGCAAAAAATGGTTTCATTCCATTATTGCATCGCAAAAACACCGATATGGCCGCCTTTATTGGTGCTCAATCACTGCAAAAACCATCCGAATATTACGATCCTGATGCCACTGCCAATGCTAACCTTTCAGCACGTCTGCCTTACCTATTCGCCTGCTGTCGTTTTGCCCATTACTTGAAATGTATCGTGCGCGACAAAATAGGCAGTTTCCAAGAACGCGCTGATATGGAACGCTGGCTTAATGATTGGATTACAAATTATGTGGATGGTGATCCTGTCAACTCATCACAAGGAACCAAAGCGAGAAAACCGCTGGCAGCCGCAGAGGTTCAGGTAGAAGAAGTCGAGAGCAATCCGGGATATTACCAGGCTAAATTTTTCCTGCGTCCTCATTATCAACTAGAAGGTTTGACCGTTTCCCTACGTCTGGTTTCAAAACTTCCTTCATTAAAAGGAGCATAACGCAACATTAGACATCATGCTTTCTAAACAATAGCCCATCCCTAAACTTCAGACAGCAATACACACATATCTCTATATAACCCCAATATTTATTTATTGGATTCAACTAAACTTTATTCATTAAGGTGAAAAATTATGTCTACTGCATCAGGCATTGATGCCTACATTCAATTTAAAGGTGTTTCAGGCGAAGCAGGTGATAAAGATTTCAAGGACTGGACAGCCGTTAAGTCATTCTCTCTTCAACTGGCTAACCGCGTTAACCACGAAAATCAAGGTACCGGACTGGGTGCCGGTATTGTAGATGTTTCTGGCTTAACTCTGGAACTTCTGTTTGATAAAGCAGCCGTTACCCTGCGCCAATATATCGTCAAAGGGACACACATTAAAGAGACTACACTTCAAGTACGTCGCCAAGGGGGAAAACAACAAGATTGGTATAAGTTAGTTCTGTCAAATGCCTTAATCGCAGATTCCATCCTGACGTACGGAGCGAACGGATTCTCTTCTTCAATCGTTGTAGCTTTTCAAAAACATAAAGAAAGTTACTTTTCTCAAGAATCTGCTTCGGGTAATAAAGGTGCTGAAGTTAGTTACGATTGGGATTCTTACACTAATCAAGTCGGCTGATACACATATAAACCACATCAATAACTCCCCTCAGGGTACTTTGAGGACTCTCTCAGGGGAGTTACTTCATCAACAATAGGTATCCGTGCTTATGCGATTCACCATTGTTAAAAACACGAGTACAAGCCAGCCTCCACAACAGAGTCATGATTTTCTTCCTCCCGGTGGCACTATCGGCCGCAGCGCAGATAATAACTGGTGTTTACCCGATGAAGATCTGGCTATTGCCCGATTGCAAGCTATTGTATCCATTTCTGCTGATGGAGAATGTCGGATTAACAATCAGGGTTCTGCATCTGATATTTTACTGAATATGATACCCTTGGCTCCTGATCGGCAGGTTGAAATTCGTGATGGTGATGTGCTGAATATCGGCAAATATCAAATCCAGATCATTGATGTAAAGAAGAGTTCACCCTCTCAGGCCGCTGACCTGACAAACAGTGATAAACAACAACCGAATGCGAATGAATCAAGAATTCCCAATGAAGTTTGGGACGATCTTGAACAAATTCTTACGACATCCAATCCCTCATCTCCTTCAGATCTGCATCAGGCAGCACCGAAGACACAGAGATTGAATGATAATCATCCTCTGGTAAGCGAACAACAGCATAAGGAACGGAATCCGATTGATCCTTTAGCGCAAATGGAAACAACAACCGTTCTTGAAACGCTACAGTTACGGGCGACAGATCCCATCGCTATGTTCGATTCAGATACGACTTTCCAGCGAGAAAATATCCTGAATGATCATACTCCTACAACGTTATTGCAACGCAACGAACCAGATGGCAATCAAGATGAAGATAAAAAGGAAGTGGACCCACTGGCATTGTTTGATGACAAACAAAACAGCCCCCTACAACATGCCAAAAATAATGATGATCCCCTGAACATGTTATTGGATAATGCCGCCCCACTAAGTTCTTTGGATGGCACAACTATTTCTGATGTTTCGGAACCTCAATTTGCTCCCGAACCAGACCCTGCACCAGCATATACAAAAACACAACTATTTACGCCTGAGACTCCCTCACCGCCACTTTTTGAACCAGAAAAACTTAAACAAGAAACAACTAAGGCACAGATAAAGGACCCTATAGAGGAAATTCTCCATAATCATCAGGACACTTCCCATCAGCAAAACACTTTTCACCAGCAAAACACTTTCCATCATCAAAACACTTTCCATCATCAAAACAACGAACCCATATTGGAAGGAAAATTGCTGGCGGCCTTGTTGGATGGCATGGGGCTGAAAGACTTCCACAGAGTGCAATTTGATGAACACCACATGTACCAATTAGGGCAACTGGTCAGTCAATTATCTCAAGGTATCGTGGTACTTAACGCCTCACGCAATTTACTTAAACGCAAAACAGATGCAGACATACCCCAAATGCAATCAGATGCAAATAATCCATTTAAACTTTTACCTTCTGGTCAATCTATTTTGGCACTGATATTTGGTGGTCACATGCCCGGGTTTATGCCACTTGAGCAGGCCACCCGCGATGTTCTGATCGAATTACAAGCCCATCAGTTGGGGATGGTTGCGGGGATACGTGCCAATGTGACAGACATATTGCAATTATTCCACCCCGTTATTCTTGAACAAAAAGCACAGAGTGAAGGGTGCTTACCCCGTTTGTCTCTATCGTCAACCTACAAAGCATCAATGTGGGATTACCTCATTAAATATTATCAAGCAACCGCCAGTGAGCTTGAACAGGATTCTGTTCTGTTTGGCGAAAGCTTTCTGCAAGCTTATGAAGCAGAAGTTAATCGGTATAAAAACTTCCAAGACAGAACCCAAAAATAACGTTTATCGCTAACAATTTTCTCATCACTCCCCATTACCCCGACGATTAATAGGTAACCCATGAACGACAATATCACTTTGCTGCATGGTGGTTATCGTAGCCGAAATAAAGCTGCGCGTATTACTGCCAAAGATAGAATGCAGCCTCTTTTGCTGGATAAACTCACAGATAACGAACCGGATAAAAAACAAGAAGCTATCAACAGTTATCTTCTGTCACACAGTGCCTTGCGACAAAGTGTCCTGAGAGATTTACAATGGTTACTCAATAGTATCAATAGTGAATCAGAGCAAGATTTGAGCCCATTTCCAGAGATCCTTCGTTCTGTTTATAACTTTGGCCTGCCTCCTCTGGCTGGTAAATACATGTCAGGAATAGAATGGGAAGATATTCAGCACAGAATCATTAAGGCCATTCACATATTCGAACCACGTATCATCCCCGATGAGCTTGAGATAAATTGTATTTCCGATACCCATTCATTGACTTTATACAACACCCTATCCATAGAAATAAAAGGGTTTTTGTGGTGTGCTCCCTGGCCACTCGAATTCCTATTCCGCAGTGATATCGATCTGGAAAATGGTTACTTCACCATACGAGAAGCCGGATAACGTTAAGATAAAGACAACTTAATAGGAGCGGCCATGGACAGTAAACTGCTTGAGTACTATAACCGTGAATTGGTGTATTTACGTGAAATGGGTAAAGAATTTGCCGAACGTTATCCGAAAGTCGCCAATCGTCTGGGAATGCATGGTATCGACGTTGTCGATCCCTATGTTGAACGTCTTATGGAAGGCTTTGCTTTTCTGACTTCCCGCATCCAATTAAAAATGGATGCGGAATTTCCGCACTTTTCTGAGCACTTACTGGAGATGCTATATCCTAATTATCTGTCTCCGACTCCTTCAATGGCGATTGTCGAGCTCCAGCCGGATACCAGCAAGGGGGATATCAGCCATGGGTTTTTAGTGCCACGTGGAACTATCATGCACTGCCAAACGCTGAAAAAGGACGGCATTACTTTTCACTATGCCACAACCCAAGATGTCACCCTACAACCGTTACGTCTGCAACATGTTGAACTTGGTAAAATTCCGGCCAATCTTCCACTGGTGGCACTAAACCTTCACCAATACGGTGCCGTCAGCGCCCTGCGCATTCATCTGAAATGCAAGGAAAAATTTTTCCTCAATGAACTGGCCCTGAACAAACTGGTCTTTTTTCTTTCAGGGCCAGATATTCAATCCCAACAGTTGTTGGAACTGATCATGGAACATTCTGTTGGCATGGTATGTAAGACGCTTGGCGATACCCCTCAATATCAGGTTTTACCCGATATTTTTCCACATCATGAGGGATTTGATGATGACCAATCATTGCTCCCTAACGATCCCCGTAATTTCAGCGGATACCGGCAACTTCAAGAATATTTTGCTTTTCCGGCACGTTTTCAATTCTTTAGTATCAGCGGCATGGGATCTTTACTGAAACAAACAGAAGAAAAGAATGAATTTGAACTGATTCTGCTGTTGAATAAAGTCGATGCTGATCTGGAACGCCTGATCGATGCCTCTTATCTGACCTTAAACAGTACGCCTGTCATTAATTTATTTCCCAAAGTCACTGAACGTGTCACAGTGGAAGAAAATTCCAATGAATATCATTTGGTTGTTGATAATACCCGCCCGCTGGATTACGAAATTTTTTCGGTACAACGTCTGCGCGGCGTTGATATCACCCATAAAGAAACGCGAGTATTCAGGCCCTTCTGGTCTACTTTCAGCGATGATAAAAACAACTATGGCGCTTATTTTTCTTTGCGCCGTGATCCCCGTATTTTATCTGAACAAGCCCGCCAATACGGGACACGATCCAGTTATGTTGGTACAGAAACATTTGTTTCCATTGTTGATGAACAACACTCTCCGTGGCCCAATAAGCTAAAATTCCTGACTGCCGATATCATGTGTACCAACCGTGATTTGTCTGCGATGCTGCGCCAACAAGATCTCGATAACTTTGCCATGCTGGATTCCATTCCCATCAATAAAATTATGTTCCTCAAAAGGCCAACAGCCCCACGCCCGGCCCTGGCGCAAGGTTCAGCTTCCTGGAACTTAATCAGTCAGCTTCAACTTAATTACTCGCACTTCATGGACAAAAATGACGAAAAAGGCACTCAGGCATTACGGCAATTGTTAAGTCTGTATGCCAACCTTGCAGAGCCGGCCATCATTCGCCAGATTAATGGCATTCGCCATTGTTCATTAAAAACCGTTTATCGACGGGTTCCTGAGCCCGGCCCGATAGTTTTTGCCCGTGGCGTCAATATTCGGTTGGAAGTGAATGAACAAGAATTTGCAGGCACCAGCCCTTGGCTGTTAGGCAGCGTACTGGAAAAGCTCTTCTCTAATCTGGTAACCATGAATTCCTTTACCGAAATGACATTGTATAGCCAGCAGCGTGGCAATATCGGTTTTTGGCCTGCCCAGATGGGTAACAAGAAATTGATATAAAAGACAAAATGAATATGAATCAAGAAAACACCATCTCCATTCATTCTCTATGTCGTTTACCCGATGATTTTTGGAAGCAGCTCACCCAAGCGCCGTGGCAATTCGATTTATTCCAAACCCTACGCCGCATAGATGCTCAATCCGGGGAATATTACATACTCGGCTCTGCCCCATTGCCAAAATACGAACTCTTGCGGTTAGGGCAAAAAGCATCCATGATTTTCGCGCCATCGACCATCTCTGAAGTCAAACAACGGGAGAATTCAAAACTCTATGATATGTTGATTTACAGTTTCGGTTTATTTGGCCCCAATGGGCCATTGCCATTACACATGACCGAATATACCTATGCACGGCAATATAATTATCAAGACACTACCCTGAACGCATTCACCAATCTGTTTCATCATAGATTAATCCTGTTATTCTATCGCGCCTGGGCCAATGCCCAACCCACCGTATCACTAGACCGTCAGGATAACCAACGCTTTTGCCATTATCTTTCCTGCCTGATAGGTATGGGATTGCCCGCTCAGAAAAAAACAGACTCAATTAGTGAACATGCCCGTTATTCACTTTCTGGACACCTGTCCCGCCCGGGGCATAACGCAGAAGGTCTGGCGAAGATACTATTCGGTTATTTCAATATTCCGCTGAAAATTATACAAAATATCCCGCAATGGCTAGAAATCGGAGTACCCGATCAGGCTCAGTTAAGTGCCGGGCGCAATATGCCCCGTTTAGGTATTTCTGCCTTTTTAGGGACGGCCCTATACGATATCCAACATAAATTTCGCATTGAACTGGGCCCGTTAAGACTGGCTGAATATGACATGTTCTTGCCGGGGGGACCAAAATCACAACAATTGCGTGACTGGGTGTATCAATATCTGGGAATTGAATACGCGTGGGATGTTCGCTTGATACTCCATCAAGCTGATGTAAAAGGTATTCATCTATCAGAACCGACAAAACTGGGCCTGAACAGTTGGCTTGGCAAAATTGAACAGCCAGCCCATCGCGGAGATCTGCTCTATAACTCAGAGTACTTAATTGCTTCTTAGCGCACTTCCTATTTCCATACTATCTCCACACGATTCCCACACACATAACTTCTGTTAACAATAAGCTACGGGTTATATCCTATGTCAGAAATCAGCCGTTCTGTCCTGTTTGGCAAACTTAACCGTATTCTGTTCACTTCTTTGGAAAATGCTACAACCTTTTGCAAACTACGCGGCAATCCTTATGTCGAATTAGTACATTGGTTGCATCAACTCATGCAGCAACAAAACAGCGATCTACAGCAACTTATCCGCTATTTTGCGCTGGATGAGTCCGCACTGACTAAAGATATTGTTACAGCCCTGGATCGCTTGCCACGTGGAGCCAGTGCCATCTCTGATCTTTCTGAGCATATTGATAATGCTGTAGAACGCGCCTGGGTATACGGCTCACTTAAATTTGGCGTGAATGAGATCCGCAGTGCACATTTGCTGACAGGCATATTGAAAACCTTTAACTTACGCAATGCGTTGAAATCCATTTCCCCTCAGTTTGATCGTATTAATGCGGATATTCTACTCGACAATTTCAATGAAATTTGCAGAGAAAGCGACGAATCTCAGGTAAATACATCACCATCAGATGCACAGGGAACCACTTTACAGGCAGGGGAAAAATCAGCATTA
This sequence comes from Xenorhabdus sp. PB62.4, assembly GCF_014467285.1. Lineage (NCBI taxonomy): Bacteria > Pseudomonadati > Pseudomonadota > Gammaproteobacteria > Enterobacterales > Morganellaceae > Xenorhabdus > Xenorhabdus sp. PB62.4. The sequence goes on from NZ_NKHR01000008.1 coordinate 77,167, forward strand.
CAAAAATATGGGCAAGAATTGACGGCCCGTGCACGTAACGGTGAAATGGATCCCGTATCCGGGCGTGATGAAGAAATTCGTCAAATCGTTGATATCCTAATGCGCCGCCGTCAAAACAACCCCCTATTAACGGGTGAAGCCGGCGTTGGCAAAACCGCTGTCATTGAAGGATTGGCATTAAGGATTGTCGCAGGTGAAGTTCCACCACCTTTGCGCAATGTCCAGCTTTGGCTGTTGGACATCGGAATGCTACAAGCAGGAGCCAGCGTCAAAGGCGAATTCGAATCTCGTTTACGTAAAGTGATTGATGAAGTGCAATCCAGCCCAATTCCGATCATTCTGTTCATTGATGAAATCCACACCTTAATTGGGGCTGGCGGACAACAAGGAACCGGAGATGCTGCCAATTTGTTGAAACCTGCGTTAGCACGCGGTCAATTACGTACTCTTGGTGCCACTACCTGGTCTGAATATAAAAAATATATCGAAAAAGATCCTGCCCTAACCCGCCGTTTTCAAGTTGTTCAGGTGCATGAGCCTGATGAAACCAAAGCACTGCTCATGCTACGCAGCCTGATCCATCCTCTGGAGCAACATCATCACGTGCTCTTGCTGGATGAAGCCGTTGAAGCTGCCGTTCGTCTTTCGCATCGCTATATCCCTGCCCGCCAATTACCAGATAAGGCGGTGGCCCTGCTCGATACCGCTTGTGCCAGAGTTGCCGTCAGCCAACATGCAGAACCGCCACAACTGGAAAATTGTCGCCACCGCATAGAGGCATTACAAATTGAACTGGAAATTGCCGAACGAGAATCTAAAGTCGGCATCGGTGATAAACAACGTTCAGAACCCATTCTTAATGAACTATCGACTTTGGAAGAACAAAGAACACAGTTGCAAGAGCGCTGGGAGCAAGAACTTTTATTGATCAATAAAATTATTCACCTGCGAATGGAATTACACAAAGAACAGCATGATGAATTTGAGACAAAACACGCTGAACTGTCAGAATTACAACAACAATTGAAAACCTTGCAAGGAGAAGAGCCCCTTATCTTTGCTGCCGTAGATGATAATGTTGTTTCGTCAGTTGTGTCAGACTGGACGGGCATTCCTCTCAACCGGATGGTAAAAGACGAAATTGATGCCGTATTACAGTTGGCTGACACACTCAGCCAGCGCGTCATTGGTCAGTATCATGGGTTAGAGTTAATCGCTAAACGTGTACGCACTTCACGCGCCAAACTGGATGATCCCAATAAACCGGTCGGCGTATTCATGTTATGCGGCCCTTCTGGCGTGGGTAAAACTGAAACGGCACTCGCCCTTGCAGAGACGCTGTATGGTGGAGAACAAAACCTCATCACCATCAATATGAGTGAATTTCAGGAAGCGCATACGGTATCGACCTTGAAAGGGGCTCCGCCCGGTTATGTAGGTTATGGTGAAGGCGGTGTGCTGACCGAAGCTGTCCGACGCCGTCCCTACAGTGTGGTATTGTTGGATGAAATAGAAAAAGCGCATCCCGATGTCCATGAAATTTTCTTCCAGGTCTTTGATAAAGGCTGGATGGAAGATGGAGAAGGACGCCACATTGATTTTCGCAATACCATCATTATCCTGACATCCAATGTCGGTGCTGATTTAGTCAGCACATTCTGTACTCAACAAGACACTATCCCTGCGCCAGATGAACTCAGTGCTGCATTGCGTAAGCCATTACTGAACGTGTTTCCGGCGGCCCTGCTAGGGCGATTGCTGGTCATTCCTTACTATCCGTTAAGTGATGAAGTGATGACTAATATTGTGCATCTACAATTGGGAAGAATTAAAAAACGCCTATTGGAAAATCATGGCATTACAGCGACATTTGATGATGCAATGGTTGAGTATATCGTCAGCAGATGTACAGAAATTGAATCGGGTGGGCGCATGGTTGATGCTATCCTGACAAATACTTTGCTACCGCAAATCAGCCGGCAACTGCTTTTTGCCAGTGCCCACGATGAACACTATCGTCAATTGCAAGTATCCCTTGAGCAAGGTGAGTTTCAATTCCAGTTCACTGATTAGACAGCTAATCAAAACCCCCTATCTTGCAGAATACTGCTGGCTTATAGCCTAACACCCCATAAGTGATCAGTCAGCGCTGTCAGTATATGATCTTGCCAAATACCATCAATCATTAAGTAATTCTTGGCATAACCTTCTTGTTCAAAACCGAGCTTCTTGAGTAGATTTCCACTGCGATGGTTATGCGGCATATAATTAGCCATAATCCGATGCATTTTCTGATAGCGTTGCATATAACGAATTGCCGGCAACAATGCTTCATACATTAACCCCTGTCCCTGCCATTTTTCGCCTAAAGAATAACCAAGGAAACAGGAATGAAATGCTCCACGCATAATATTGGTGAAATTAGCCACGCCCATGACTTCATTTTCATCAGGGCCTAATAACAAAAAATTAAATGTCACCTCCTTCCGTTGCAATTCCGCAATATAACTCAATCTATTTGTCCACCCCGAAGGTTGATAAAAACTACCATCCCTTGTGGGTTCCCATGGCTTAAGAAAATCTTTATTTTCTGCGTAATATTCAGCCAATCGATAAGCATCCCGTTCATACACCAAACGAACGACCATCCTATCTGTAATAAAGCGAATTTTTGGCGATGCAGAACGATAACCAAACATGCCTTCTCCTGATATTTATCTTGAAAAATTCTTCAATAATTTAGCTTTTATAGAAATTATAATCACCCTCTTACGATAAAAAAATATCATCTATATCCCCCCTACCTTAAAGCTCAAATTAAGTCCAAAATAATAAAAAATCACATTTATTTTTTCATATTTCAATGGTGCAAAATGTCATTAGTTTCACAAGCACGCAGCTTGGGTAAATATTTTCTTTTATTGGATAATTTATTAGTCGTTTTAGGATTTTTTGTTGTTTTTCCCCTGATTTCAATTCGTTTCGTCGAACAACTGGGTTGGGCCGCCGTTATCGTGGGCTTGGCTCTGGGCCTGCGTCAGCTTGTACAACAAGGATTGGGTATTTTTGGCGGTGCTATTGCAGACAGGTTCGGTGCCAAGCCAATGATTGTCACGGGCATGTTATTACGTGCATTGGGTTTTGCCCTGATGGCAGTCGCTTCTGAGCCTTGGATATTGATTTTCTCCTGTGTTTTATCGGGATTGGGTGGAACATTATTTGATCCTCCAAGGGCGGCACTGATCATTAAATTGACCCGCCCCCATGAACGCGGGCGCTTTTATTCACTTTTATTGATGCAGGACAGCGCAGGAGCCGTTATTGGCGCACTGATAGGAAGCTGGTTGCTGCAATATAATTTCAATATCGTCTGTTGGATTGGTGCAGCGGTGTTTGTGCTCGCCGCCTTATTTAATGCCTGGCTCCTGCCTGCATACCGTATATCAACAACCCGGACACCCATCAAAGAAGGTATGGGTCGTGTCATCAAGGATCGTCGGTTCTTTTACTATGTGCTGACGTTGACCGGTTATTTTATTTTGTCAGTACAAGTCATGTTGATGTTCCCGATCATTATCCATGAAATTTCCGGTACGGCGACTGCCGTTAAGTGGATGTATGCTATTGAAGCGGTGATTTCCCTGACACTGCTCTATCCCATCGCGCGCTGGAGTGAAAAATATTTCCGTCAGGAACAGCGCTTGATGGCGGGTCTGCTTTTAATGAGTATCTGCATGTTCCCGATCGGTTGGGTCAGCCAATTGCATCTCATATTTGGTTTAATAAGCTTATTCTATCTGGGGATGGTAACAGCAGAACCTGCCCGTGAAACATTGAGTGCGTCACTGGCTGATCCCCGCGCTCGTGGCAGTTATATGGGATTCAGTCGGCTGGGGCTGGCGCTGGGCGGCGCATTCGGCTATACCGGTGGTGGATGGCTTTATGATACAGGCAAAAACTTGAATATACCGCAATTACCGTGGCTTCTGCTGGGATTAGCGGGCTTAATAACTATTTATGCCCTGAATCGCCAATTCAATCAGAAGAAGATTGAACCTGTCATGATTAACAGACATTAATTACACCATTAATCGTGTAAAATCTGCCTGTTGAAAATAAAAAGGAGACAACATGAGAAGATTTTTCTTAGGCGCAGTATTGGCACTGGTGGGTTTAATCAGCGGCTGTGATCAATTCAAGGAAGTCAGCATCAGCGAAGGTTTACTTAATGACTATTTATTAAAAAAAGTTCATTATCAAAAGCAAATCAGTATTCCTGGGATAGCCCAAGCCAATATCACACTGGGTGATTTAACCAGTCAGGTGGGCCGTCAAGATCCAGAAAAAATTGAACTATCAACTCAAGCAAAAGTTCAATTGGTGAGTTTGCTAGGAGCGACGCAGGCTGACATGAAACTGACTATCAGAGCTAAGCCGGTATTCAATGCAGAAAAAAGGGCTATTTTCATTAAAAACTTAGAGGTTGCCGACTACCAGACAACGCCGGAAAAAGCTGCCACTCCGATTAAGGCTTTGATGCCTTACTTGAATACTTCGTTGAGCGAATTCTTTGATACTCATCCGGTTTATGTGCTAAATCCAGAAAAAAGCAAAGCGGAAGCTGCTGCTGTAACATTAGCCAAAGGGTTAGAAGTTAAGCCTGGAAAATTGGTTATCAGTTTGACTGATAAATAATTTTCATTACCAATAAAATAGTAAAGGCAATTTATTAATTAATAAATTGCCTTTATTTTACCTCTTAGTTAACAATGGATTTATCTATTAAGCTTGTCTTTTTAAAATAGACGCTAAATCGATAACGTGACATTGTCACTCAGATTCAAGCTCTTCACGCAACGCCTGCAATGCTTCGCGAGTAACAATCGCTAAAGTCCGATAAAAACCACTGGTTGCATGGGCTTCAACTTTACCGAGAAATTGCCCACACCAAGGTAATAAGTACTCATCAAACAAAGTAATTTGAACCTGAACTTCGTCTTCTGCCGCCTGATCTTCCAACCATGACGCAGCCAACAATAAAGAGCCGAATTGATCAGCAGGAGTTTCAGACAAAGGCATACCCCGTTCTGCTAAAAACTGACGGACTTCACTTTCTTTTTCATTAGTATAATCAGAACGGCAAACAGGTACGCCAGCAGATTCTCCAATAAACAGAGATTGATAATCCGCTTCAATCACCGCTAATTCACTGTGTTGCTGTAATCGCTCCAGTAATTCATCCTGTTCCAAAGGCCATGCCTGTTTCAGTTTCCCCTCTGCAATCATGGCAATCAAAGGTTGCAGAACAGGATCTTGTGGTGCACGGTTAAATAACGTTCCCAAAATACGGCAAACAATAGAAAATTCGTTCATGATTTCATCCAATCTCAATAACTTACTTAAATAATAAATACGGTTATTGTCCCTAATCGTCTGCCTTGCTGTAAAGCAACTTATTAGTAGCCACGAGCCATATCGACGAGTCCTGTGGGTGACTCCCCATTTTCGATTCGTCGAATATTTTCACAAATAACATCCATCGCCTCATCAGGAATGGTAATCGCCGCAATATGTGGAGTGATATTAATGCGTGGATGAGTCCAGAAAGGATGAAGATTTGATAACGGCTCCTTAACAAATACGTCAAGCGTTGCACCAGCGACATAGCCTTCATCAATAGCAGTCAATAAATCCTGTTCAACGAGTTGAGCACCTCGTGCTATATTAATCACATATGCGCCAGATCTTAACTGACTAAATAATGAAAAATTGAGGATACCATGAGTTTCCGGCGTATTTGGCAGGATATTAATCAACACCTTGCATTCAGAAAGAAAATCACTTAGCTGCTCTTCTCCGTAAAAGCTTTCAACATTGTCGATTTGTTTTGGAGTACGACTCCAGCAACGAACATTGAAATCAAATTCCCGCAATTTTTCAATAACACTCCGCCCTAAAACCCCTGCGCCTAAGACACCGATAACAAACTTTTTCCGGTTATGGGGAGCCACTGGCTTCCAGATGCGCTGCTCCTGAAATTGTTTATATTCGTCCATGCGGCGAAAATAGTATAAAACGGCATTAACGGCATATTCCTGCATCTGCCGGGCCATTCCTGTATCTTCAAGGCGTATTAGCGGAATCCCCGCAGGCAGCGTGCCCGGATTTTCCAATTCTTGTTTAAGGACAGCATCCACGCCTGCGCCAAGTGCAAATATACCTTTTATATTCTGACGATTTGCTAACATTTCATAGGGGGGTAACCAGACTAGCGCATAATCAGCGGGCGCATCATCACCATGAACCCACTGCCGGACTTTAGCTTCAGGTAATCTGGTTTGTATTCCTTGAATCCATTTATCAGCGTTAAAATTAAAGGAAGGGTGATAAAAAATAATGTTCATAAAATCTCATTCCTTTTTGTATTTCTAATAGGGTTAAACCCATTGCCAAAAGGTTGCAAGCTTCCGGTGGAAAGACGGGAATGAAAATATTAATAATGTTATCTGCTTAACATATTTGCCATGGTTCGTTGCAGAAAAAGGGCATTTACTTTCATAATTGGTCGCCAGGTATGCAAATTGTTTTTTATTTGTCTAATCAATCAAAAAGCCGGAAAAAATCATCACAACCCTGTTGACGCCTGCTCTGCTTTTCCCTATAGTAGCGCCCCGTTGCAGCGATGAACTTAAACGAGTTAACTGCAATAACAAATTATGGTGAGGTGTCCGAGAGGCTGAAGGAGCACGCCTGGAAAGTGTGTATACGTGAAAACGTATCGAGGGTTCGAATCCCTCCCTCACCGCCATATTCTTTGAAAGAGCCTGAACAAAACGCTCAGGCTTTTTTAGTGCTTTACCAATCAAAAATGATTGGGCATGTAGCAAAAAGTGTTCTTTGTAGAATACTGCAAAAACAAAATTTGGTGAGGTGTCCGAGAGGCTGAAGGAGCACGCCTGGAAAGTGTGTATACGTGAAAACGTATCGAGGGTTCGAATCCCTCCCTCACCGCCATTTTATATGTGAAAGCCCGAACTAATGTTCGGGCTTTTTACGTTTCTATCTCTCTCAATTTATATACCTCTCAACAATAAAAACCTGCATATATCCAATCGATTAAATTGCAGAACACACAATTGTCAATTACATTTCAATCACCCAAATTTCACTAAGCACATAAAAATGCAGTAAACTCTGTAACCATCTCAATTCAAGAGTCTATAAAAAACCCGGGGGCAAATGGTATCTTATGTTCGTTCACGTAAAGGTACACTTATAGAATTATGCACTCCTATAGAAGGTTAAAGAAAAATTTCCGGTAAAAATCGAAGCTCAAAGAGTCTGTTCATAATTTATTGAACAAACTCTTTGATTAAAAGCGAACATAAAATTATCTCATGGCATATTCTTAGGATTGTTTCTGTAATAATGGATAAATAAATTCAGTGTCCCGCCCCAAAAAACACCATCGGACAAACCGCTCACAAAACCAAACATCAGATTAAAATTGAAAGAATGTAACAATGCAGGATTAACACCTGACATGGAAGAAATAATGAATTTTACTATAAAAACCACAAGAATGAGGATTAAAGTCAAAGGCGTTCCTGATCGAATAATGAATCCACTGTCACTTCCTTTTCTTAATCTAGGTTGGTTTTTCCATAACATCCATCCTACAACGCCCCCCGCCAATATCCCCAATATGAACATTAATAATGCAATATTTGTAAATACTGTTTCATTCAATACATTATAACCACCCCATATAAAGAACAATATTGGTAAAAAGAACAGACGTTCAATCCGCATTTTCCTGTCATATAACGCATTGATACCTCGTTTAATTAAAAAAACAAATAAAATCCAAACCCAAAGTGGCGTATCTTTCAAAATGGACAGAATCGACATATCACCTCCCTTTATCATATTGCTGATAAAATGATTAATGATTTAAATAAAATAGACCATTACTCGCACTTATTCACCAATAATGGTTATAAAAATCAAGTTTAAAACAAATTGCGTTTTTTGATCAAGGAATACCCCATGGTTATCGCTCATTAGTTACGGAAACATTTATTTTTTGCCCCAATAAGAAAACACAAAAGATATTCACTTTATATTGGCTTGCAATAAGACCAGCCAGTGGGTTTATCCGTAAAAGAATGCTATCGACAATAGCTAAAAAGTTTAAAAATTTTAATCGGGCAGCATAACAGCCTAAAAAACTAAAGGCCTGAGACACAATTACGCTCTTAGCAAAAAATGCAATCGTGTATACCTCAGGCATGATTAATTTAGCGGCCAGAAGCTAATTTGATAAAAACTCTTTCAAGAATGGTATCAACAACTCTGGTTTTTCTTCATGGGGCGAATGTCTCGTAAAAGGAATATTCAAAAAATAAGAATGAGTGACTTTATCGGCTAATTCCGTCGAATTGCTGCGAGAAACCAAGCTATCATGATCCCCCCGAACTACCAGCAATTTACACGTTATTCTGCTGATAGTTTCATTGGGGTAACCGCTCTCACCATTATCAAGCCACATAGGAACAATGCTGCTGAACAATTTGTTGAAATCTGCTTTTGGGTTCAACCTATGATAACTTTCATAGCTATCAGGTAACATTGCTCGCCAACTATCTGCCGTCACCAAGGTAAATATCTCTCTCGTCGGATCCTCTTCTTTTAATGTCCAATGAGCACCTATGATTACTATTTTATCAATTGGGAGACTTCCCGCCGCAGCCAGTCGCAACGCCACAATACCTCCGTCACTGTGACCAATAATGCTGCATTTTCCTAATGTTAAATATCTGACGATTGCTTCTACATCTTGTTGAAGCTGTTTATACGATAAATTTCCTTGCCCTAACGTCGATTTACCCTGTCCCCTGCTATCTATACCAATAAGTTGGTAAGTGTCTCCAAGATCGCCCACAATTCGGTTAAATGTCTCAATATCACTTAAACCACCATGCAAAAAAATTAGTGGGTATCCATTTGGATTGCCTTGCCGCTCGTAATAAATATGAGCACCATCAATTTCTAAGTAACTGCCATTTTGATGATTAAAACTTAACATAAAATAATATCCCCTTTATTTACCTTAGGGCCTAATGGGATAGGCTCTTAATCCAAAGGACACACTCGAATAACATGACCATCAGGATCTTTCACGAGGAAAGTGCGTCCAAACACATCATTATAAGGTTCCTGTTTAATCTCAATGTTTGTGTCCTTTTGCCATCTTTCAAAGAGTCGATCAACTTCTTCGTTAGATGACAACATAATACCAATCTCAGAAAATCTCGGAATAGCACTATCAGGCTTTGCACCTCCGCTCCAAATCGCAAAGATTGCCGCCTTACCCGCAGAAAATGCTACATAGCGTGGGCTGGAAAAGATCGGTTCAGCATTAAAAATAGTTTTGTAAAAAACCGTAGAACGCCCGATATCAGAAACATAAATCAGTTGAAGATTAGGGTTAACAAAGATGGAATCTACCATTTCATTTGTTTCAACTTCATTTTGTTCAACGATCGCCTTAAGCCTTGATATCGTTTCAACCAGATTTTGCGTCACTTGTTTGAAGAAGCCCTCAGCCTGGGCATTTAGCATATTCATTTCAGGCTCAAAAGTAACAGTTACCTGAATGCGCTTTGCCATGCTATTTTCACCGGTCAAAATTTGGTGACAGAAAGTTAATATCCCCATCTGTGGCAGTGTAACCTGATCAGTGAACTCTTTATTCACTTCTACCTTTGCAAGATAGAAACGTATCTCAGGCATACCACCTAATACCATTCTGCCATATTGCCCAGTTTTCACTTCACCTTCGAATTTAAGGTATTCGAGATCAGTCTCCCATTTTTTCCGCAAATCAAAATCAACATAATGAGCCCAAATCTGGGATGGTTTTGCGTTTATCGATGTAGAAAAAATTAGGGTTAACATGAAAAACTCCAATAGTTAGATAGCTGACTCAAAACATGTTGTAGAGTTCACAGAGTAGCAATCTGGTGTGACAATTTTTGTCAGTAGTGTTTTCTATATTTAAATATCAAAGAAAATATCTATTGGATAATCATCAATTATACAGTATTAGACGTATTTTACACTTGCCAGAATTCTCAGAAAATCATATTAACTCTTATGATTTTTATAGCTGCTTAAAATAAAAGATGGGATAACTGAGGAGTGAAGATAATGTTATTCTTATACTATTTAATCTGCAATGATTATAAATGATATAGATAATTTTTATAGCGTTATTTAATAAAAAATATTGTCATAATTTCCACTTAAAATAAGCTCTGGGTTAACGCTTCTTTCGAAACGAATAACCCATTTTTCGAAACCAATTTTACGGCTAGGATATCGTTTTCACCGGCCATTCTCTGTCCATTTTAGTCACAGATACAAGAATAACTTTTCCAGTAGATCGATAATAAATTGCTGATACATCTTTTGACATTGCAGGTTTTTTTATTCTATTCCCATGCCAGGGACACTCCAATGTTCCGTTCGCGTGCTTTTTGCAAAGATGTATAGGACCTCCTCTATGGGGGCATTTATCATTAAGGGCAATAATTTTATTATTCTCAATATAAACTACAGCCCTCTCATTTTCCGTCGGGAAATTAATAAGCAATGCCCCGCTATAATAGTTGATTTGTTTTACTCCCATTTATCTAAATCTCCTATTGTATAAATTTCATAATCGCAAGACTCTGAATTAATTAATGCACCATGCAATCGATTATTTTCTATCATAATCCCTTCCCCGGATTTTAAAATTGTGGATTTTCCAAAACCGTTCAGAAACTCTATAGTCCCTGATTTAACATGACATAGCTCATTTTGATCATGAGAGTGAGTTATTGACAATTCATTGTATGGCTCCGTGAGCTTAACACAAGGGATAATGTTCTTACTCGCGGCTTCTTTTACTTTTGTTATGATTTTATTATGTGTATTTTTATTTTTTTCACAATTATCCTTCCATTTTATCTGGCGTATAAAATCTTGTTCACTGATTTCACCGATTAAACGTGACTCCTCAAAGCCTCTGATTATTTCTGTTGCTGCAATTTGACCATATTTATCTATAGAAGGTGAAACTAATCCTTCAAATACCATTCTTGAATGGTCTATATCTATATGACAATGCTCATTGAAGTATTTTACATTAATATTTGGCAATGTTTCTTTGAGTACATTTCTCCAAATTTTACAGCTTGTAATAAAAGATGTCTCTGCTTGGTAAATCGCACCGATATAACGAAAAAACTTCCGCTTATCTTTGGTAACCATATTATAATAATTTGCTAACAGTAAGCTGCCATTAAGATAATATTGCCAATAATAGTGAGGTGTAGGATTTAAATTAACTGAATTAAGTGTATCTTGATATAGCTTTGAATGTTTTTTAGAAAAATCACCATATCCAAGCTCATCAATAATAATCTTAAATAAAGAACTGCCAATTTCTCCATAGCTTCCACTAGCATATCTGGCCATAGGGCTTGATTCAATCAAAAAATCCAAAGATAGCTGAATCAGCCAATCTTTTGCGGTTGTAACCGGATCTAACGATGTTAAAATCGCATTCGCTGATGGAAGAGAGGTGCATTTCATTGATTCATTTGCGAAATAAAAAAAATACTCTTTGACTTTTTCTTTATTCCAATTTTCCGTAATACTTATTTCATCATCAAGAAAAGAGAAAAGATAATTTTCCAAAAATCTAATCCCTATATTAGAGGTAATAAATCTCTCATCCGAATAGAAATTCTGATAGTCATCCCATACAAATTCATCCTGCTCAGGAAGCATTAAAAAATCCATTTCATTCATGGTAAAAAGCGTTCTGTTTGCAGCAAATGCACTATAGGTTAAAATAGTATCTCTGGTTAAAGGATTTGAAAAATCAATATACTTAAGAACATGTGGCCTGATCCTGCGACCATAAAACTTTTCTTCGTAAATATTTTCATTATCAATACATTGCTCTGAATCAGAAAAAGCAAGAACCGCATCTCTGCCAATATTCATATCATCAAAATTTTCGATTTTCCGATAGTCACGTATGGATTTCTTATTCATTTTAAAATTCCTCAAGTGTGAACTTGCCATTATATTCCAGAGATCCACGATATTTTTTATCTTTTAGTACTTTTTTTGGTGTATGTAACGGATGGAATGCCTGATGCCAATGGCTTTGCAAGCCTACCTTATTTGAAACATTGAATGAACCAAACCTGGCAATAAAGAAAGATAACATTCCATAACAAGTACCTTCTTCCTTTATTGAAAATATCGGATTTTCAGTTTTTGAAACCTCTTTTAAATAATCATAATTTTTTATATTAGTGATAGAAGTCAGAATCCGAATTTCATAAAGACATGCTCTGACAGGAAAGAAATTTTTTGTGCTATAGCGATTTAGTGGAGATAGCTCCAAGCCATTAACAATAGCAACATTATTTAGATTATATATTTCTTTACTATCTACAAGATAACCATATTGCTCTATTTTACAAGGCATAATTATAGTTTTTGGCTGTGCTATTTTTTTTATATCCTCTGCAATAGAATAAAAACCCTCACCGATAACACCACAATCAATAGTTTCAGTAAAAATAATATCAGGAGTAAAATCCAGATCACCGTCCTCTATCACTTGGAAACTGGATTTATTTAATAAAGTAATACGTTTATCTAAGTTATTTAGTTTAAATATTAAAGCTGCTTGTTCGGATAATTGTTTGTTCGTTTCACAAGTCAATACCCTTTTGGCTCCATATTTTGCAAACATCATTGATATTAAACCAGCACCTGTACCAATTTCAAAAATACTTTTACCTGTTAAATCAAGCTCCTTAATAGCACTTTCTAACGCTAATGTTCTCGCTTTATCATTTAACATAGAGAAATGCCAACTGTCAAATGACCTCACGCTATTGTTAAGCATGACATCCCCCTTATCTATTAGCCCGTTTATTCTTGTGAGTATATTAAATATTAATTTTACATCTAAGAATTAATTAATTTCATTATTAATGATAATAAATTGTCATATCCTTTTTTTGCAAATAGATAATGATATCTCGCCCGTAAACAACCATGTATAGCTTCATCTTCAATATTGACATAAACTTTAATTCCATTCTGTTTCATGCGAGCTGACATTTTTTTCACATCATCAGACAACGGGTCAATCGCCGCAGCCCAAAATACAGCAGGAGGTAATCCTGAAAGGTTGTCAGCAAGTAACGGAGATGCGTATGGAACAAGTTTATTCTCATTCTGACCAAGGTATGATTTTGTAAAGAAATACATTTCATCACAAAATTCTTTAGACGCATCGCTAACTGCCTTTTGAGCCCATCGATGAACATCCAATACAGGATTGATAGCAATAGAACCGGCCAACTGTGGTAAGTTGTTATCTCGTAACCAAAGTGGTAATGCTATTGACCAACTACCACCACAACTCTCACCTGCAAAATAAATTTGATCAATATTGATATCTTTTTGTTTTGCAATTTTACGTATAAAAAGATAAACATCACAGCAATCTTCAAGAGCGGCAGGATGCGGATGTTCTGGAGCGAGTCGGTAATTAAAAGTAACAACTCTTATATTTAGATCAAGAACTAAATCCCTCCCCATAGTATCAACAACGCTCAAATCGCCACTTACAAAGCCACCACCGTGAGCATATATAATACAAGGTAAAGTTCGCTTTGATTCAACCTGTTCATTGGGTGAATAAATTCGGACATCAATTGCTTTGCCCGTTACTGAACTTTGGCATTGCAAATCTTCATAAACAGCTCCGTCTCTTGGTGTCGGAGGAAACTGTGAAAACAATGCGTTATAAGAATATCTAACATAATCAAGATCTTTGCAGTAAAAATCTGGTGACATTGCATTTGAGCAAGCATATTCATAGTCTTTCATAGATTGTGTCAATTTAGCTCTCATTTGTTATCTCCCTTAAATAAATGTAGCAACTTTGTTTTACAGCCAAAAAACACCGAAAACACCCCATTTTTTGCTTTTCAATTCTTAAAAAATTTAAATTATCGAATTTGACAGTAAGAAATAGGAAGAATGCCTATAGCGTTTACCTTTAAGATGTTAAAAAAATAGGTAATTTAGGTTAAAAATAACAGTAATCGTGTTGATAAAGAGTCAGTTAAAAATCTTGCACCTTATTTTTTATACTTATTCCGCATAGTTAAGAAAAATATAACACCTGTGAAAATTTCTATTTGAAATAGTGGTAATTAACATTATTTCAATTATCACTGTATCAGTGATTAAAAATACCAAGCGGTTTATATAATTATTTTCATTGACACATTAGCTGTTATTACACCAGGTGACCTTTATCAATTAATAAACAATAGATGCCCCTAATGTATTCTATTATATTATTAAGGAAATTAATTATGTCCTTGAACAAAAACAGCACGCTATTAACTGAGTCAGATCCCCGTTGGTTAGATATAAAAACCAAAAATATCAAAGCTGATGGCCTCTTCGTTTACGCCAACACAATGACAAAAGTTTATTGCCGCCCATCATGTCCATCGAGAATTCCTAAACTTAATCACATTGAAATTTTTGACAATTACAAACTTGCTGAAAATAAAAATTATCGCGCATGTAAACGATGCAATCCTAATGGCGAGTCAACTTCAGAAAAAAATTCACGTTTAGTAGCAAAAGCATGCAAGATTATAGAGGACAGAAAAGGAGATATAAAACTTAATGAAATATCAATACAGGTAAAAATAAGCGCTTGTTTTTTTCATCGCATTTTTAAGAACATCATTGGCATAACCCCTAAACAATATAGCACAGCCATTCGCATTAATAATATGTATTGTGAGTTAACTAAAGAAAATAAAAATATAACGAATGCCATATATGACTCCGGTTTTAATTCTTGTAGCAGGTTTTATGCTATAGCTGATGATTCATTAGGTATGACACCAAGTGTCTATCGGAAAGGTGGTAAAGATGTCTTAATTCAGTTTGCTATTGTTAAATGTTCATTAGGCAATATTCTAGTCGCCCGTTCATTGAGAGGGATTTGCGCTATCTCATTTGGTGATAACCCAACAAAACTTCTTAACAATCTTCAAGATCAATTTTCTAACGCCAAATTTATTGGTAACGATTTAAATTTTGAGAATATGGTTACAGAAGCCATTAATATTGTTGAAAAAACACACTCTCAATTTAATCTACCCCTGGAGATTAAAGGTATTGTTTTTAAACAGCGTGTATGGAAAACATTACTCACTATTCCGGCGTTAACTACTTATATACCCAATTCGCCAATATGCTAGTACTAAGTTTATTTTTTCACTAACATAGTGTCACTAATTTGGTATTTTTTGTGTTTCCCGCCATTCTTTAAGTAATGACTGTCTTGAACGGGGATAGCACCATTTTTCAACCTTTAAATGATTAATTCTATCCGATCTGAAATGACGAAATGTTTCTCGCAATTCACACCACCCAATGACAATACTGATATTTTCAAAATATCCCAACGCAAATGGCCATATCGTCCTTTCGGATTGATTCCCTTTCAGATCCCGATAAGCAAAAGTGATTTTACGCCTGTTACTGATTGCTTGCCGTATTTGCTGAATATCAACGGTAGGCTGAATTTTCGTGGAAGCAGGCCCCACTAATAATGAATTGGTTTCCAAAACTTGTTTTAATTCTGCCGGGATAACTGCTGCAATTTTGTTAATTGCGCTGGCTGCGGATGTTTTTAACTGTGGATCTGCACGCTTAGCAACCCAACTTGCGCCCAATGACAAAGCCTCTATTTCATTCTGCGTCAGCATCAATGGCGGCAGGACAAAACCCGGCCGTAAAATATAGCCTATACCAGCCTCACCTTCAATGATTGCACCTTGAGCCTGTAAGGTAGCAATATCCCGATAGAGTGTTCTTAAACTAATGTCTAATTTTTGTGCCAGTACTTTTCCCTGTACAGGAAAATGGTAACCACGCAACATCTCCATAAGAGATAACAAACGTTGTGCTCTGGACAAGGCATTGTATCCTTAACATTCATCGGCTAATTAATTAAAACTCATAAAGTTTATCATCATCTCTTAGCAAGAAATAATTTATTGATCAAACAAACAATTTTTCTTTTATTTTATTTACATTTTTTATTTTATTAGTAATGTTGATAATTTGACCTATAAGGAACTTAGGGCAAGATGACTATTTATAATCTGAAACCTCATTTTCAAAACCTCTTACGTCCTATCGTAATCTCTTTGCACAAAAATGGTATTACCGCTAATCAAGTCACATTGGGAGCGATGTTTTTATCAATCGCTATTGGTTCATTATTGAGCCTATTTCCTTTTTCCGCTCTCTATTGGCTACTGCCTGTTTTTCTCTTTATCCGCATGGCTCTCAATGCGATTGATGGCATGTTGGCACGAGAGCATCACCAGAAATCCGATTTAGGCGCTATTTATAATGAAATTGGGGATGTTATTTCCGATGTCGCTCTCTATCTCCCCTTCTGCTTTTTACCGAACGTCAGCAGTGCGAGCGTGTTGGTTATCTTATTCTTGACCATCCTGACGGAATTTATTGGCGTTTTGGCCCAAACTATAGGCGCATCACGGCGCTATGACGGCCCAATGGGAAAAAGTGACCGCGCTTTTGTCTTCGGTACTTATGGATTGATTATTGCCATTTTCCCTTCTGCTTGGAGCTGGAGCCACTATTTGTTTCCTTTCATGGGCATTTTACTCTTGATGACTTGCTACCAGCGTGTTGTTAAAGCCTTGTGTGAAATCAGTCTGGATGAAAAGTTACAATCTAAATAAGGAATTAATATGACACAGTTATCGAAGGCACTTTCATCAAATACACTTTTATCAAATACACTTTTATCGAATACACAACCACCAAATCAACGGATTGCCGAAGAACATTATTTCACCACGTCAGATTCAGCTTCCCTGTTTTACCGTTATTGGCCGCAGCAAAAACAAGCTAAGGCCGGGAAAGCCATCATTATTTTCCATCGTGGTCATGAACATTCAGGGCGAATCCAGCATGTCGTTGATGAACTCAATCTGCCCGATGTACCAATGTTCGCCTGGGATGCCCGGGGACACGGAAAAACAGAAGGGCCACGAGGTTATAGCCCATCAATGGGTACGTCGGTTCGTGATGTTGATGAATTCGTGAGGTTTATTACCGCAAAGTACGATATTGAAATGGAAAATATTGTGGTGATTGGTCAAAGTGTTGGCGCAGTGTTAGTGTCTGCTTGGGTACATGATTACGCTCCCAAGATTCGGGCAATGATCCTCGCTGCACCTGCGTTTGATATCAAGCTGTATGTCCCCTTTGCGGTGCAAGGATTGCAACTAATGCAAAAAATGCGGGGCGTTTTTTTCGTCAATTCTTATGTGAAAGCGAAATTCCTGACTCACGATGAAGCCCGCATCACCTCTTATGACAATGATCCTCTCATTACCCGCGAAATCGCCGTTAATATTCTATTAGAACTTTATCAAACCGCAGAACGTGTAGTGAAAGATGCCAGTGCCATTACATTACCAACCCAACTATTTATTTCTGGCAGCGATTATGTTGTACACCATAAACCACAGCATCAATTTTACCAGCGGTTGAACACCCCGATTAAAGAAAAACATGTAATGGAAGGGTTCTACCACGATACACTGGGCGAAAAAGACCGCCATTTGGTTTTCAGCAAAATACGTACATTTATCGAGCGCGTTTTTGCGATCCCTCGTTATCAACATGATTACAGCAATGAAGATATTTGGAGTCATACCGCAGACGAGTTTCGGGAATTATCACTTCCATTACCACGTCTCTGCCCCAAAAACCTCAGTTATAAGCTGATGCGTAAGGCAATGAATACACGTCTGGGCAGAACGTCTGAAGGCATTCGTCTCGGTCTGGAAACAGGTTTTGATTCCGGTTCCACACTGGATTATGTCTATCGCAATCAACCACAAGGCCAGGGAATTTTCGGGAGAACACTGGATCAACAATATCTCAGGGGCAACGTTGGCTGGCGTGGCATACGGCAACGAAAAATCAATATGGAGACATTAATCCGTCAGGCCATTCGCTATTTACATCAGCAAAACCATCCTGTTCATATTGTTGATATAGCTGCCGGACATGGGCGTTACGTTCTTGATGCAATCAATGATTTCAGCAAAATTGATTCTGTTTTATTAAGAGATTACAGCGAACTCAATGTCATTCAAGGACAAGAGTATATTGAAGAACGTCACCTTGCAGACAAAATTCGTTTTGTTATCGGTGATGCGTTTAATGCTGACAGCATTGCGTCCATTACCCCAACACCAACATTGGGCATTGTTTCCGGCCTTTATGAGTTATTCCCCGACAATGCGCTAATCAAAGATTCTTTACATGGCCTTGCCAGTGCCATCGCAGAAAACGGCTACCTGATATATACCGGGCAACCTTGGCATCCACAACTTGAAATGATCGCCCGTGTTCTTTCCAGCCATCGTGAAAACCAACCGTGGATTATGCGTCGGCGTACTCAGGGAGAAATGGATGCGCTGGTAGAAGCCGCTGGTTTTGAAAAACAATACCAATTAACCGATAACTGGGGCATTTTCACTGTATCAATCGCCAAAAAAATTCAACATTGAGAATAAGCGGATGAAACACCCGACAAAACTTCCTCACAATAATCGCCCGCGTTTGTGGCTGACAGCCGCTGTCTGGCTGTTGCTTCTGGCGCCGTTCTTTTTTATTACTTACGGGCAAATCAATCAACTCACCGCGCAAAGAGACGATGTGGAAGTGATGGTGTTCAGTTGGGAACATGACATTCCTTTCTGGTCATGGACGATTATTCCTTACTGGAGTATCGATTTATTTTACGGAATATCACTGTTTATCTGTACCTGCCGCCGTGAGCAATGGATTCACGGCTGGCGATTAGTGACAGCGTCACTGATTGCCTGTGTCGGGTTCCTGCTATTTCCGCTGAAATTTTCGTTTTCCCGTCCCACGACCGAAGGTGTTTTTGGGTGGTTATTCGATCAACTGGAACTGTTTGACCTGCCCTATAATCAGGCACCTTCATTACATATTATCCTGCTATGGTTACTCTGGTTGCGTTATGCCGCGCACTTACATGGTTGTTGGCGTGGATTGCTGCATATCTGGTCTGCTCTCATTGCATTATCGGTTCTCACGACCTGGCAGCATCATTTTATTGATGTGATCACCGGTCTTGCCGTGGGAGTCATGATCAGCTACCTGCTCCCTATTACACACCGTTGGCACTGGCAACCAAGCCAAGATAGCTATGCCAGAAAATTATTTGCCTATTATGCAGCAGGCGGTCTCTTGTTTGCGCTGATGGCATTTGGATTAGGCGGCGCTTTCTGGATCTTGTTATGGCCTGCTATATCCTTATTGATGGTCGCTCTCGGCTACGCTGGATTGGGCAGTTCAGTGTTTCAAAAACAAGCCGATGGTCGAATGTCACTGCCTGCACGCTGGGTAATGGCTCCCTACCAATTAGGTGCCTGGATTTCTTACCTTTGGTTCAGGCGAAAAAGCGCGCCTTATAATCAAATCGTGGAAGGGATCATTCTTGGTAGTTTGCCACACCCGTCAATCATCAAATCAGCCAATACAATCAGTGTGTTGGACATGACAGCAGAATGGCACAGGAAACCAGATACCTATACAACAGACTATGTTTGCCAACCCCAAATCGATTTATTGCCATTGGGACCTGAAGCACTACAATCCGCAGTTTGTACGCTGGACAATTTGCACCAAAAAGGGAGCGTATTCATTCATTGCACGCTTGGTCTGTCTCGTAGTGCAATGGTAGTGGCCGCATGGTTGCTGAGACGACATCCTGAATACGATATTTCTACTGTCATTGATATGCTCCACCAAGCCAGGCCCCATGTTACCTTCAGGCAAACACATTTGGATGCCCTTGTTCAATGGGCAGAATATTATCGTGACCGGAGAATGTAATATGCAGCCAGAGAATCTGACAAACAAAGTGGTTATTATCACATTACAAAGTTGGCGCTTTATTTCGGGTTTATCCGCATTTTCGGTACTTATAGCGACAACAATATGGATAACAACCGCAAGCAATCATGCAATTTATGCCATCTCGTTACTCTTTGCCCTGTCCAGTCAGTACTATTGTTGGCGTATTTGGCTCGATTGCCACTATTTTCAGCTTTTGAGTTTGCATCCTGAAAAGAGTGCTGAGTTCGATCAAGCATTATTGCTGATATTCAATAAAACCCCCCGGTCACGAACACAGAAAGATCGCTTTCAAGGTTCAATCTCATTGTTAAAACGAGCGGTTATAAGTTTGATGCTGCAATTGGGGGTGCTTTTACTGTTTATCCTAATGAGATAAGCAGCTCCCAAAAACATGCGAAATTGAATATCGTTTCCCTTTAGAATTACATGGCATTAACAAAACCAATTTAATCATTTGATTTTTATTTCATGAACGCTAATCTATTAATTAACTTTTTGACATGTAACACCTTTCTGCGCTGATAAAAGCGATATGCTGTCTTCTCTTTTTTTCAGCACGTCTCTTGATGTCTTATTTTTGGTTTTTATTTCAATGAATACTCGTAAAATTAAGGGGATACGTCCATTTAGTGCATTTATTGACTCTTGTTGGAAGGAACCTTACTCTTTTTCTCGTTTTATCAAGGATATCATTGCCGGGATCACAGTGGGAATTATTGCAATTCCTCTGGCAATGGCGTTGGCAATCGGCAGTGGTGTTGCACCGCAATATGGCCTATATACAGCAGCTATTGCAGGGATTGTTATTGCTCTCACCGGAGGATCTCGTTATAGCGTTTCCGGGCCAACGGCGGCTTTTGTGGTGATCCTCTACCCCGTGTCACAACAGTTTGGCTTAAGCGGTCTACTTATCGCCACGCTTATGTCAGGCATTATTCTGGTTGTCATGGGGTTAGCACGGTTGGGTCGATTGATCGAATATATTCCCTTATCCGTCACATTGGGGTTTACTTCTGGTATTGCGATTACTATCGCCACCATGCAGGTACAAAACTTCTTTGGCCTGAAACTGGAGCATGTGCCAGAAAATTATATCGATAAACTCATTGCTCTCTCCCAAGCGTTTTCTTCATTACAGTTGAGCGATACACTTATCGGTTTTACCACGCTGCTGGTATTGATTTTCTGGCCAAAACTGGGATTAAAGTTACCGGGTCACTTACCGGCTTTGATTGCAGGTACTGGCGTCATGGGTATCATGCACTTGCTAGGCCACGATGTAGCAACGATTGGCTCATCATTCAGCTACATTCTGGAAGATGGTACACAAGTCCAAGGTATTCCGCCTATTCTCCCCCAATTCATTCTGCCGTGGAATTTACCTGATACTCATTCCTTCGATATTAGTTGGAATACAGTATCAGCACTGCTGCCCGCTGCATTTTCAATGGCCATGTTAGGGGCAATTGAATCTTTGTTGTGTGCCGTTATTCTGGATGGCATGACCGGAAAAAAACATCATTCCAATGGTGAGTTGATTGGTCAGGGAATGGGCAATATTGTCGCCCCTTTCTTTGGCGGAATTACCGCAACCGCCGCTATCGCCCGCTCAGCCGCCAATGTGCGTGCAGGAGCAACTTCACCAATTGCTGCTGTTATTCACTCCCTGCTGGTATTATTGACGCTGCTGGTTCTCGCACCGATGCTCTCTTATCTCCCACTTGCCGCGATGTCAGCCATTTTGCTGATTGTGGCGTGGAATATGAGTGAAGCCCATAAAGTTGTGGATTTAATCCGCCGTGCACCTAAAGACGATATCATCGTCATGCTGTTGTGCCTGTCACTGACGGTTCTGTTTGATATGGTGATAGCAATCACGATCGGTATCGTTCTGGCATCGCTCTTGTTTATGCGCAAAATTGCCAATATGACCCGAATCAGTATTTCTCCTGCAACAAATAGTGATAAGAACCTGCTGGTTATACGAATTAACGGCCCTCTGTTTTTCGCTGCCGCAGAGCGTATTTTTGCTGAGTTGAAAGAAAAAGGCGCTGACTATCAAACCATTATTATGCAGTGGGATGCAGTTCCGGTGCTGGATGCGGGTGGATTGCATGCTTTTCAGGGATTTGTTCGGGAAACAGGGAAAGAGAAACATATCGTTGTATGTGATATCTCCTTTCAGCCTTTGAAAACGCTGGCAAGAGCCAAAATCGAGCCGATTAAAGGGCAATTAAGTTTTTATGCGACCTTAGCTAAAGCGTTGGAAGAAATAGATTAATCTAATTGCCTATACCAAGATAAGAATATTAGACTGAAAAAAACATCTAATATTCTTATCTTGCAGCTTTCAAGGTAAGTGCATTTTTCAGCCCCAAAATGAAAACTTACTTCGCTTATTATGATTCCATTTTTCCAGAATAAGCATCCATCACTTTACGAATGTGTTCCTCATTAACCGCATACCATCGTTGATATAAATTGCGCATTTTTGAATTATATACTGGGCGGTATAGACCTGTTTTACAAGACGCTGCTCCTTCAAATAATCCAATCACACCATTTTTAGGTTCGCGGGTCGGTATTTGTGTTTCAGGTTTAATATGGTGTCGCCATTTAATTTTATTTCTATTTGTCTCAATAGTAATATTTGGTGCAGAAGGCTCACTGTCAATCTTACAATTTGTACTTTCACATACATATACATATTCATCAGCCAAACCATAAGCTGAATGTCCAAATTCATGAAGTGCCAGTTCTGTAGCTGAACTATGTATAGTGAGTGTTGCAATACCCTCATCAGGATAACCAGCACCGCCATATTCTTCTGTATTTCCCACAGCCAAAATTTGATCATATTCGCCATAACCTAATACATTATTAGCAGCCTGTTTAGCTAACCCAGAGCATATAGTTAGGAGTCGCCCCTTTAATACCATATGAAGTGCAGTATTTCTTCTTTCTTGTGAAATTCCAGAGTCTTTACTAATGAGATTAAGACGAATGAATCGAAAACGATTTTTTAATGAAAACATAAGGGGATCAGAGAAAAAACCCGTCATGATTTTTTCAGAATCTTTTTTCCATTTCTCCATGTCATTTTGCGTATAACCATCACCCATTAATGCAATAATTAATGGGCGATTTATAGTTCTGTCTTCTTTTGACATAACTTCATACGTTATAGGAGAATAAATGTTTTCTATACCTTTACATTTAGTTGCAGAAATAACCTCTATGTCTTTGCGATTTAACATCAGTGAGGTTGTTGCTTGGTGATAAGTTAATAAAGGATCAACTTCTACAATTTTAATTTTTTCTACACTGTCTGGATAAGGAATTACTGTATGAAGGTTAACAATAGGTAATTCTTCATCTCTAACCTCCTCAATCTGACCTGATTCGGGATTGAAAATTTCAACACGAAGTTTATCATCTGACGCAACAAAATGATTAGATATTTCAATTCCTCGACTGTCTAGCAAAAAAATTCTCCATCCTTTTTTTTGGGGAATTAACTCATCTCCAATTACAACAGGAACTCTAAAGTATCCTATGTCAGATTCTAATATTTTAATACTTTTTTCTGAAGGTTTATTCTCTTGCAATATATGCAGAAAAAGGCTTTTGTTTTTATTCATTTTGAACACCTACTATAGGATAATTTGCTGAGTGGAAATGGTTTTTTACTAAAAAACCTCATAATGATTGTAACTTTTAACCACGTTTTTTTAAAATTAGGCGGATTCACATAATAAATGTGATGCCATTACTCTCAAAGTAAATGATTACATACTCTTTATTACCAACTTCCTAATTAGTAGCCATAAGTATTACACTTATGGTCGGTATACTATCATTATAGTATAACTTTTTAGTTTTGTTTTTTTAAAAAACTTATCAAATATTCAATTAGTATATATGCACTGACATTATAATTACAGATAGTTATATTCTTTCCAGAAGGCAAACTAAAATCACAGTCTAAAGCTAAAAAGGTATCTAAAAGATACTTTCAAGCTGTTGAAAGACCTAATTATGTTATCAGGTTGTTCGGTGAAGCCATCGAAGATACTAAGACCTTTGTAGAACGAAAAAGGCCACACCGAAGCGTAACCTTGAATTCAGAATGTAGGTTTAAAAAATTTATTCATCACACCACTTGAAGTACAGACGCTTAGTTAGCCCCTTCTGCTTTAATATATTGCCTAATTTTTCTGCATCAGGAGTGGTCTGGCTAAAATAGTTATAGCCAATTGTATAACTGGGAGGGATATTACCACCGACTATAATGTTTGAATATTTACCAAAATTATAGGTTATACCATCAACTGTTATATAAAGGACTTTATTTTTAAATAAATCGAGCATTCTCTGATAACTTTCTTTATTTGCATAAGAAGACACATTCCATTGAATAAAACAATCAGCACCATTTGATTTTTGTATCTCTGTCCAAAAAAATGCTTCTGTTTTACCAATATCAATAGGTGTGTTGTTTTCGATTACAATTAAAGAACCATAAGAAGGCCAGTTTTCACTTGCTCCTGCTTCGCTCTGGTATCCCCACCTAACCACTGGTGGCATACCTAAATCGGGTAAACCTACCCTCCCCATTCCTAAAATAATATCAATAACCAGCATATTTTCTGTATCTTCTGTAACAATTTCTGTCTTATTAAATTCAGGCATAATCTTCTCACTTTTTATTTGTTAAAGTTCAAAGTCATTTAATCCCATTGCCAAAACACCATAAATCCATTTAAGTCAAACCTTAGCCTCAGCCAAAGCTTATCTGTAATAATTATTACATTTTGAAAAATAATAAATTAACAACATTCACTATCTAAAATCATTTGAAATATTTTGTTTATCAAAGTATTAACCTTATTTCTATGGATTAGCCTTGTCAGGCATCACTTAGATATTAACCGAGCAATATATAAATATTCCATATTAAAATAAGGATAATTCTGATAACTTAACTCAGATGGAAGTGAGTTATCAGGCCCTGTTAATAATCAATCCCCAATTTCTTTAAGCGTGAGATCAATGTTGTTGGATTTATTCCTAACAATTTTGCTGCCCCGTCATCACCAAAAATTTTCCCTTTACATTGTTTAACGGCAAGAGAGAGATTTCTAATTTCCAATTCCTTAAGTTGGCTCATGGTCAGCACTCCTTCCGTTTTTTGAAGCTGATTGTGAGTACTCTGACGCAAGTTTTTAGGTTGTTGATCTTGCTCCAATAAATACTTAAAGGAAACAGCGCCCTGTTTTGCTGCGATAAGCGCACGTTCAATAACATTTTGCAGTTCACGGATATTGCCGGGCCAGTCATATTGCTGTAATTCTAAAATATGTTTTTGTGAAAATGGCAGATAATTAATTTTACGATTGTCACAAATCAGCTTGGTAAAGTGCGTTACCAAAAGCGGAATATCTTCTTTACGATCACGTAAGGCTGGTGAATGAATCGGGAAAACATTTAAACGGAAATACAAATCTTCGCGAAAGCGTTTCTGTTTCACTTCTTCTTTTAAATTACGGTTGGTGGCAGCGATAATCCGCACATTCACTTGCCGCGTTTTTTCTTCTCCTACCCGCTCAAAGGTTCCTTCTTGTAACACACGCAGCAGTTTACTTTGTTGCTCCAACGGAATTTCGCCAATTTCATCTAAAAACAGTGTGCCTTGATCAGCCAGTTCAAAACGTCCGACACGATCACGCACAGCCCCGGTAAATGCGCCTTTAACATGTCCAAAGAATTCACTTTCAAAGAGTTCCGAAGGAATGGCAGCACAATTGACCCGAATTAGTGGTTGCTGTTTACGACGACTGGATTGGTGAATCGCGCGGGCGATCAGTTCCTTGCCTGTGCCTGAATCACCATAAATCATCACATTGGCATCAGTTGAGGCAACGACTCTGATTTTTTCAATGATCTGTAAAATGGATGCGCTATTGCCGATAATTTCATGGTATTTATTTTCCTGTAAAATTTCTTCTTGCAGATATTCGTTTTGCTGTTCCAGCCGGCTTTTTAAATCTCGCAACTCTTCAAGGGCGTGGGTCAGTTGTTTCTCGGTATTCAACCGATCGGTAATATCGCGGAATACGACTACAGCGCCAATAATTTCACCATCACGAATCACAGGTGTACTGGTAAATTCCACAGGAAAGCAACTGCCATCACGGCGCCAGAAAATTTCCTGAATACCTTCATACACAATGCCATCATGTACCGCCGCATAAATCGGACACTCTTCTACAGGATAAGGCTCGCCATTTTCATGAGTATGATGATGAATCTCATGGATATTGTTACTCAGCACATCTTCAGCTTGCAGCCCCAACATTTTAGCCCCGGCGGGGTTAATAAAGGTGCACAAACCTTGTTTGTTAATACTGTAAATACCGTCACCAACTGAGCTCAGCAATAAATGCTTGCCTGTGTCGGAGTCTATAAACAATTCTTGTAAGGCTTGCCATTCTTTTAAATCTGCCTGAATGGCTTTATCGTCATTTTTATTGTGTTGGTGCAGTTCTAATTCTTTGACGTCCGCCAGCGACCATATCAGCAATGTCTTATTTTTATAGGGCAATGAAATGGAAGTAATATCCAACTGAGTTTTTCCGCCATTTTTATCAAAAGCGTACAGTTCATTACTCCAGGCCCAACCTTTTTCCAACGCTTCTTCGGTAAATGCAAGAAGATCTGGCAGTTGACTGAAATGACCGAAAACAGAAGTCACCGTTTTTTGAATAATTTCATGACGTTCATATCGTAATAGTTGAGTCGCACTGATATTCACATCAATAAACTGGTTTTGGTGTGGATCTAATACAATTAATGCCTGTGATGTGTGTTCAAACACCAATGGACGAATAGAGTCTTCAGTTGTTACCCAGTCCGAGATAAAGTCAGCCGTGTTCATACGATTTATATTATTCACATTATGAAGTTTCGTAATTTAAGTTACTAAATTTCATAATACTACGAAAAATCATACCCTTCCAGCCGTTCAATTTAACTTCACATTAATATTTCAATAAAAATTAATCCTGTTTTTTCAATCAGATAAAGATAATTCCCCTCCCCCCAATATAACCTGGCACAGCTTTCGCAATAACACAGAAAGAATACATGCTGATTCATTCCAAAATAACATTGAACTAGGAGCGGTTATGCCAAAAGTAGATATCGAACAATATAAAGATGGTGATTTTCTTGTTGATTATGAAGAAAAAGTATTTGAGGACGTCAAAGCCCTGCCGGGTGAAAAAGCATTAGTGACTTTCCATACCGTTGCGTTTGAAGGATCAATTGGCCTGATCAATGTATTACAGGCAAAGCGTCTATTACGCAAAGGCTTTGAAACCAAAATCTTGCTTTATGGCCCAGGTGTGCAGTTAGGTGTACAACGCGGCTTTCCAACCTTAGGCACGGAAGCTTTTCCGGGCCATTTAGCCGTCAATAATCAATTGAAAGCCTTTATGGAAGAAGGTGGTGAAGTCTATGCCTGCCGTTTTGCGTTGCAATCGATGTATGGTCAAACCGAAAAAGCGCTTATTCCGGGAATTCGCCCGATTAATCCATTGGATGTGATGGACTTGAAACTGCTGATGCGTCGTGACAATGCCTTAGTCATTGATACCTGGACTGTTTAAGTCTGAACTATAAGGGAAATAAGACATGAACAGAATCATTAAAGCCGCCGCAGTGCAATGCAGCCCGGTACTTTATAGCCAATCCGCAACCGTAAAAAAAATCTGTGACATTATTTTAGCGCTTGGAAAACAAGGAGTGCAGTTTGCTGTTTTTCCTGAGACCGTTGTGCCTTATTACCCTTATTTTTCCTTTGTCCAACCCCCACTTGCCATGGGTAAAGAACATTTAAAACTGTTGAATGAATCCGTGGTCGTGCCTTCCGAAGCAACCTCAGCAATTGGTCAGGCCTGTTTTGAGGCCAACATGGTAGTGTCGATCGGCATTAATGAGCGTTCAGGTGGCACGATTTATAACGCACAACTGTTATTCGATGCTGATGGATCAATTATTCAGCGTCGCCGCAAAATTACCCCAACTTACCACGAACGAATGGTATGGGGACAAGGTGATGGCAGCGGTCTGCGTGCCATTAATTCTGCGGTGGGGCGTGTAGGTTCGCTGGCATGTTGGGAACATTACAACCCATTGGCTCGTTTTGCCTTGATGGCAGATGGTGAGCAAATTCACGCTGCCATGTTTCCTGGTTCGTTGGTAGGACAAGTGTTTGCTGATCAAATCAGCGCAACCATTCAACACCACGCTCTGGAGTCTGGCTGTTTTGTTGTCAACGCCACCGCATGGCTGCATCCCGAACAACAACAACAAATTATGCAAGATACCGGCTGTAACATCGCGCCTATTTCAGGAGGATGTTTTACCGCCATCGTTTCTCCCGAAGGCAAATTTTTAGCTGAGCCGCTCACACAAGGTGAAGGTTATTGTATTGCCGATCTGGATTTCAGCTTGATTGATAAACGCAAACGCATGATGGATTCGGTTGGACATTACAGCCGCCCCGAATTATTCAGCTTATTGATCGATCGTCGTCCAACATGTGTGTTGCACGAACTGAAAGTTGAAACATCAGAGCAAAACCATCTCGAAAACGCTCAAAACTTAATGAAGCACATGTCTGAACCGCATTGATTAAACACCAATAATAGGGAATCAGGATGTCTACAATACAATTATTGACCGATTTGCAATGTCATGGCCTGAAATGGGAAGGCGATTTTGGCTTATCCCGCAAAGGTGGCGCAGGGCCAAGCGATCATAAGGCACTGAGCCTTAACGGGCAGACCATGATGATCCCGGTGCGGAACCTTGTGGCCCAAGATTCACCCTACACCGCAAAGTCTGAACCGAACTCTGACAAAGTGACCATTTTTAAAAACCGAATCCCTGTAGCAACTTTAACTGCACCAGCACGACCACGTTTTTATAATTTAAAAACGGCCGAAGGTATTGCCTATGAGCAAATTGCAACCTTACATAGCCATGATGTGTTGGCAACGACTGTGTTACAGCATTGCATTCGGATGAATGACAAGGCAACGGCATGCCAATTCTGTTCAATTGATCAGTCTATAAAAAATGGGAACACGTTGATTCGTAAGCACCCGAAACAGTTGGCAGAAGTCGCCAAAGCAGCCGTTGAGCTGGACGGTGTCAGGCAAATGGTGATCACTACGGGCACACCAAATACGGCAGATCGTGGTGCCAAAATTTTATATGACTCGGTTAAAGCTATTAAGGCACAAGTCGATTTACCAATACAGGTACAGTGTGAACCTCCCGATGATTTTGCATGGTTTCAGCGCTTAAAGGATGCAGGTGCTGTGTCAATCGGGATGCACCTTGAAGCAGTAAACGAACATGTACGGCAGAAGATGATGCCCGGTAAGGCCGAAGTCTCATTGGAAAAATATTTTGCCGCCTTTGAAGCAGCCGTTGCGGTGTTCGGCCGGGGACAGGTCAGTACCTATATTTTGGCAGGTTTGGGTGACACCGAATTAGAAATCGTAGAGATGAGCGCCAGACTCACGAAAATTGGAGTGTATCCGTTTGTCGTACCATTTGTGCCGATTCAAGGAACTCCATTGGAACACCATCCTAAGCCTGATCCGGCTTTTATGCGGTCGCTTTATCCGAAAATCGGGCAACAACTCAAACTACATGGTTTGAACTCAGAAAATACTCAAGCAGGCTGTGCCAAGTGTGGCGCCTGCTCTTCGCTGAAAGCGTATGAATAAGGGGAATATGGTATGGAACTTCGCTATTCCTGGCTTCTTCAGCTAAATGCAGGGATGAAAAAATCTCTTGGCGATAACATTGTTATCAAGACTGTGTCGGAAGATTGGGAGCTTCACCAATATTATCGTTTACGTGAAGCGACTTTTCGCGATGAACAGAAAATCTTAAAAGAAGATCGTGATGAACACGATTTTAAAGCAGCAGGCATTATTGCCATCGGGAAAATGTCTGGTGGGCATGAATGTGTGATTGGTGCCGTGCGGATCTTCCCTGATGGAGAACAAACATGGTATGGCGGGCGGTTATGCGTAGACCCTTTATATCGACGTCACCATACCATCGGTAAGGCATTAATCAATGCCGCAGTATCAACCGCCAAGAACTTAGGATGCCGTACTTTCTTAGCCACTGTACAAAGTCAGAATGAACGCTATTTCCAAAGGTTGCATTGGAATAGCTTGCGTCAATTGACTATTGCCCATATTCCACATGTATTGATGCAGGCTCAGATTGAAAACTATCCATTACAACATATCCCGATGCAAATCTGTATGCAGAAGAATATACAGAAAGAGGCATGCTGATGGAGCTCAATCAATTACTCGAAAAGCTAAAACATACACCCGCAATGCAGTCCAAGCGGGCGATTGCTCACTGTGTTTTAGCCAATATAACTTGTCATGTGGATTCATTGGATAGCTTATACCCCTGCCCCGGAGATGACACAGCGGCACTGTCGTTAAACGGTCAATATATACTGCATGCCTGTGAAGGTATGTTACCGAATTTTGTGACCCATTATCCTTATTTTGCGGGTTGGTCAGCCGTCATGGCGAATATTAGTGACATTGCAGCAATGGGCGGCCGGGCCTTGTCGGTAGTGAACAGTCTTTGGCATACCAGTAATGAATCTGCCCAACAGTTAATGCAAGGCATGCAGGATGCTTGTTGTGCTTATGGTGTGCCATTGGTCGGCGGGCACACTCATCTTGGCTCAGATTATCAGCCCGCTTTATCCGTGGCGATTCAGGGTATGGCACGAAAACTACTCTCAGTGTTACATGTTAAACCCCAACAAAAAATTCTGCTTGCGTTAAATCTACAAGGGCAATTCCACCCCGATACCACTTACTGGAAATGCTTTGAGCAGGTATCTGGCCGCATTTTACAGTCACAAATTGCTTTGCTGCCGCAACTGGCAGAGGAAAACTTGGCTTATGCCGCCCGTGATATTAGCAATGCCGGCATTTTAGGTAGTTTGTTGATGCTGCTTGAAGCTACAGCATCAGGGGCACATATCAACTTAGATGCAATTCCTAAACCTGATGATGTGGAATGGTTTAAATGGCTGCAAATTTTTCCCAGTTTTGGTTTTTTACTCACTGCTGATGCAAACCAATGTGAAGAAATCATCAGGCTGTTTCACTGCCAGGGGATTGCCTGCAAGGCGATTGGTGAAACCAATATCAGTGGTGTCGTTACGGTGCAACAGCAGGAACAAAGCAGCATATTTTGGGATTTTAACCACCAGATATTTACCGGCTTTTGCTACGCCAATCTTCTGAAAACACTCGCTTTAAAAAAATTACAGTGCAATCCCATACAAACTGAGACTAAGAGTCATCAGTAGGAGCCTATGTTATGCCTAGCGTAAATTTTACTGTGAAGTGGCCTGATGGAAAACGGATTCAATATTACTCACCTTCAACGGTGATTTATGAATACCTATCCATTGGTCAGCGTTACTCAAGTACGCAGTTTTTACACCAAGTTGAAAATGGTCTGTATGCCGCATCGGAAAGAGTACGTGCACGTTATGGCTTTACCTGTAGTTCGGCTATGGACAATCTGGCGATGATCAAGTCCCAAGTCAGACTCTTCGGGCTAAACCCGGAAGATCAAATTGAAGTCATTGAAATGACGAATAAATGAGAAGGATGTTCCATGTTAAATATTCAAAATCAAATATTGCAGCCAAATTATGATGTGGTCATTGTTGGTGGTGGTCAGGCAGGCTTATGTGTTAGTCACTATTTGCAAAAGGCAGGCATTGACCATGTAATACTGGAAAAAGAATCCGAGTTAACCCATAGCTGGCGTTGTAAACGTTGGGATAATTTTACTTTGGTAACACCTAACTGGCAGTGTCTATTGCCAGAACACCCTTATCAGGGGCAAGATCCTGACGGCTTTATGAAGAAGCATGAAATTGTGGAATATCTCAATGAGTTTATTGAAAAAATAAACCCGCCTGCCATTTTAAATATTCAGGCAGAACATGTAAAAAAAGTGGCAGAACAAAAGCTTGTCATTGAAACTAATCGCGGCACAACTATAGCCAAACATCTCGTTGTCGCGGCAGGTGGATATCACACGCCGATTTATCCCAAACTCAGCGATACCTTGCCTGACCATATAAAAGTGATACATTCGGAAGAATATTTAAATGTAAATCAACTACCTGAGGGTGCAGTGTTAGTGGTCGGATCAGGGCAATCCGGCGCACAGATTGCCGAAGATTTACATTTGGCAGGCAAAAAAGTTTATTTATCGACAGGTGATGCACCGCGTTGCGCCCGATTTTATCGCGGCAAAGATGTAGTGAAGTGGTTGTTTGATATGGGTTATTACGAAACAACCGTCAAAGAGCATCGTTATAGTGAAGAAGTACGTAACAGTACCAACCACTATGTCACGGGGCGTGATGGCGGGCGTGATATTGACCTGCGCCAATTTGCCTTAGAGGGAATGCAATTGTTCGGTCGTTTTGATGACTTTAAAGATGGTCAACTCTGGTTCAGACCTGATTTATCAGAAAACCTGGACCGTGCCGATGCTACTTATAATCGTATTAATGCCTCAATTGATGAATATTTGGATAAAAACAATATTACAACCGACGAGCCAGCATCAGTGTATCAGCCAGTTTGGCATCCTAAGCAGGAAACCACACGCATTGATTTAGCAAAAGAAAATATTACTTCAGTGATTTGGTGTATCGGTTTTAGACCAGATTATTCATGGATTGATTTAGATATTTTTCAAGCCAGCGGTTACCCAAACCATGACCGTGGAATCACCATTGATCCGGATGTCACGTTTATTGGTTTGCCGTGGTTATATACATGGGGTTCCGGGCGTTTTATGGGGATCGATCAGGATTCTGCCCATGTAGTACAACATATTGAGCGACAAATTTAGTGCCCTGAACGTCATTCAGGCAACTTACCATATTGTAAGTAAAGTGCGTCACAAGCAGGAAAACAAAAAAATCGGCGGTTACAGGTAACTTACCCTGTAACCGCACTATCAAAGAAACCCAGGGGATTCAGGGATTACTTGCTGGTATCCAGTTCCGGGAAACTTTTCACCACATCATCAATCGCTTTCATCTGCATCAGGAATGGTTCCAGTTTTGCCAGTGGCAGTGCTGATGGGCCATCACATTTCGCATTTTCCGGATCAGGATGAGATTCAAGGAACAATCCCGCAATTCCTACTGCCATACCGGCTCGTGCCAGTTCAGACACTTGCGCACGACGACCGCCAGAAGCGGCTCCGAATGGATCACGGCATTGCAATGAGTGGGTAACGTCGAAAATGACAGGTGAGCCATTAGTAGCCTGTTGCATGACACCAAAGCCCAGCATGTCAACCACCAAATTGTCATAACCAAAGTTACTGCCACGGTCGCACAGGATGATCTGATCGTTACCACCTTCTTTAAATTTTTCAACGATATTTCCCATTTGTCCCGGGCTTACAAACTGAGGTTTCTTGATGTTAATAACGGCCCCTGTTTTCGCCATTGCTTCAACCAGATCGGTTTGACGGGCCAGGAAAGCAGGAAGCTGAATAACATCAACGACATCTGCAACAGGCTGAGCTTGCGCTGGTTCATGTACGTCAGTGATGATTTTCACGCCGAAAGTTTGTTTCAGTTCCTGAAAGATTTTCATCCCTTCTTCTAAACCCGGCCCACGGTAGGAATGGATAGAAGAACGGTTAGCCTTATCAAAAGACGCTTTGAAAACATAAGGAATGCCCAGTTTTTGCGTTACGGTCACATAGTGCTCACAAATACGCATGGCCAAATCCCGTGATTCAAGGACATTCATACCACCAAAGAGTACAAAAGGCAGATCATTTGCGACCTTGATGTCACCAATATTAACCACTTTCTGTTGCATGCTTATACCTTCTCTCGTTAAGGGTAAATAAATTTGCTGTATCTATAAAAATAAACAGGTCGCTGAAAAATCCTGCCTTATGAAAACATTAATGAAAAACAAAAACATTAATGAAGAACAATCAGCCTCTGCTCAATGGAGTTAATCTGCATTTTTATCATTTCTGAGATAGGATCCTCAGGGCAGTGCTCCACAAAATAGCTCAAATCCAAAACAGCAATGTGATTGCAGTCGAGTTGTGCATAGATAAGCCCCCGGTCGCGGATTTCATATGGATCATCGGGATCAAACATCAACACAATTTCGCTGGCCTTGAGTGCTAACTCCATCTTTTTCTCTTCCATCAGGGAAACTTTGATGGTGTCAGTGACCTTACGCACGATGCTGATATTATCCGCCTCCTGTAAGTCTTTCTTTTCCAGACGAATAGTTGGCCCGATATTGCCTTTCAACCAGACATCAAGTATATGTTCGTTGAGCGTATCGCCATTCATGGGATTAATGAACCATGCTGGCTCATCAACTAAATCAGCCCGTAAAATTAGCTGTGTCGGGAATATAACAGGCTGTACCGGCAAATCCAGCGCCTGAGCAATGTGTGAAAATACCGTCCCCAATGCCACGGGTGCACCCTGACGTGAATGCAATACGCTATCCAACCACAGGGTATCAGACAAACAATACACTCCATTTGCCCCGCCGAATTTCCATTCGCGGTAAAAAAGTGTCAACAGTGACTGCAATTTTACTTTGGTGTCGGTAATAGAAGAAAGTTTCTGCCGGGCTTCTTCAACCAATGCAGCTAACTGTTCAGTCACCAACCTTTGAGGAAAATCAGGACGAATGGCCCGTGTCACCAGAATAATACCGTCAATCAGGGGAGCATTATTGAATTCATAATTAACTATGGTTTTCATTTTTATTCCATCGACCTACCGTAATACGTTCGTTACCACCATAATCCTGAAAAGTTGCTATCTGCTGATAACCTTTTTCCAAAAATAGGTTTCTGACAACGATTCCCTGTTTCCAGCCATGTTCCAATAACAGCCATCCGTTTGGTAACAGGAAATGGCGAGCTTGCTCCACAATTGTCTGCAAATCTGCCATTCCATTTTGGGCAGCGATCAATGCAGTGGCCGGTTCAAACCTGACATCTCCTTCATGCAGATGAGGATCAAGCTCATCAATATACGGAGGATTACTGACAATCATATCAAATTGTCGACCTGCCACCGCAGAAAACCACGCACCTTGTAAAAAATTCACATTGTGAAAAGACAGTTTTTCCGCATTTTTTTCCGTATTGTGTTTCGCCAATGCCACTGCATCAGGGTTAATATCGACCCCTGTTACGTGACAATCATGTCGCTCACTGGCTAAAGCCAAGGCAATTGCCCCCGTTCCCGTACCAAGATCCAAAATCTGGGCGGGTAAATCGGGCAACAATTCCAATGCCTTCTCAACCAGGCATTCCGTGTCAGGGCGTGGAATCAGTGTCGCTGGTGATACAGAGAGAGGTAATGACCAGAATTCACGTTCACCCACAATATAAGCAACCGGCTCCCCCTGAATGCGGCGAGCTAACAAGGCTTCAAGCTGGTCAGCCTCTTCTGCTGAAATTGGTGTTTCATTGAATGCAATTAAATAAGTGCGGGAACGCCCTGTCACATGTTGCAACAAAATTTCCGCATCACGTTTAGGGCTGTCACTTTCGGTCAACTGCATGGCTGCATGCTGGAGCCAATATTGATAATTCATCAATCCTGCTCTGATAATGCAGATAGTTGGTCTGCCTGATATTCAGTAATAATAGGCTGGATAAGCATATCCAGTTTGCCTTCCATGACTTCTTCAAGACGGTATAGCGTTAGGTTGATACGGTGATCGGTAACTCGCCCTTGTGGGAAGTTATAAGTCCGGTTGCGATCTGAACGGTCGCCGGAACCAAGCAGATTGCGACGTTCAGAAGCCTCGGCTTCCTGACGTTTTTGTACCTCGGCAGCACGGATGCGCGCAGCAAGCACAGACATCGCTTTTGCCTTGTTTTTATGCTGTGAACGTTCATCCTGACATTCTACGACAATGCCGGTTGGCAGGTGGGTAATTCGAATGGCAGAGTCAGTGGTATTGACGTGCTGACCACCCGCTCCGGAAGAGCGAAAAGTATCAATTTTCAGATCACCGGAACTGATTTCCGGTAATTCTGCTTCGGGGATTTCTGCCAAAATAGCCACAGTACAGGCCGACGTATGGATACGTCCCTGAGATTCGGTTTCTGGGACGCGCTGGACACGATGCCCCCCTGATTCAAATTTCAAGTGACCATAAACCTGCTCACCAGAAACTTTGGCAATGACTTCTTTGTATCCACCATGTTCGCCCTCATTGGCGCTCATGATCTCTACTTTCCAGCGGCGGGATTCTGCATAACGACTATACATGCGGAATAAATCCCCGGCGAATATCGCAGCCTCATCCCCACCGGTTCCTGCACGAACTTCCAGAAAACAATTGCGCTCATCATCCGGATCTTTAGGCAATAACAGCACCTGTAATTGTTGTTCTAACTCTTCATTACGAATTTTTGCGCCTTTGAGTTCTTCCTGCGCCATTTCCCGCATTTCGGGATCATCAAGCATCATCTCGGCTGTTTCGATATCATCCTGAACGCTTTTCCAGGCTTTAAAACAGTTAGTCACATCAGTAAGTTGAGCATATTCCTTTGATAATGCACGAAAACGCTCCTGATCAGCGATCACCTCAGCATCGCCGAGATGAGCCAGAACTTCTTCATGGCGTTCTTGTAATGCTTCCAATTTAGCGACAATAGAAGGCTTCATTCGTAATATCAGACCTTATTTAGAATAGGGTTAGTTATGATCCAGCCCAAGGCTGTCCCGTAATAGATTCAGGCGTTCCAAATCGCCATCACTGGCAGCCTGTTGGAGAGATTTAGTTGGTGTATGAATCAGACGATTCGTCAATTGGTGAGTCAATTGGTTAATGATCTGTTCAGCATCAGCACCCTGTTTTA
The DNA here is from genome assembly GCF_014467285.1 of Xenorhabdus sp. PB62.4. Taxonomy (NCBI): domain Bacteria; kingdom Pseudomonadati; phylum Pseudomonadota; class Gammaproteobacteria; order Enterobacterales; family Morganellaceae; genus Xenorhabdus; species Xenorhabdus sp. PB62.4. The sequence goes on from NZ_NKHR01000008.1 coordinate 114,310, forward strand.
TAGACATCAATGCTTTTGCCGTCATTTCAGCCCTGATTTTCTCTGCTTGTTCCCGGTATTCGCGAATTGTATTAACTGCTCCCTGAGAACGCAACCAATCCATAAAGTGGTTGCTTTCTTGTTGCACAATACCTTCTGCAACAATGGCTGCGGCTTTACGCTGAGCGAGGTTTTGTTGAATGATGGCCTGTAAGTCATCAACGCTGTACAGATAAACATCACTTAATTTTTCAACGTCCGGTTCAATATCACGGGGAACGGCGATATCAATCAGCAACATCGGCTGGTTACGACGTAATTTCAACGCCCGTTCAACCATACCTTTACCAATAATCGGCAATGGGCTGGCGGTGGAACTGATCACAATATCAGCTTCAGCCAACCGAGTATCGATATCCGGCAGGGAAATAACTTCGGCATTAACTTCACTGGCAAGCATCTGCGCCCGCTCTTTCGTACGGTTGGCAATCATCATGTGACACACCCCATGTTCTTTAAGGTGGCGTGCTACCAGTTCAATCGTTTCCCCTGCTCCCACCAGCAGGATAGACAGTTGAGAAAGAGATTCGAAAATTTGCCGGGCAAGTGTACAGGCGGCAAATGCCACAGAAACGGCATTTGCACCAATTTCTGTTTCTGTTCTGACCCGTTTAGCTACTGAGAAAGATTTTTGGAACAGGCGTTCCAACTCACCTGATAGGGATTGATAACTTTGCGACTCAGCGAAGGCTTTTTTCACCTGCCCCAAAATCTGAGGTTCTCCCAATACAAGGGAATCTAGGCCACTTGCGACTCGCATTAAATGACTGACAGCTTCATCATTCAAATGCCAATAGAGACTTGATTTCAAATCTTCAGGATTGAGCTGATGATACCTGCATAACCAATTAATTAACTGCTCTTTAAAATTATCCTGCTGTTCAACACTGAGATAGAGCTCTGTCCGGTTACAGGTTGACAGCACAACACCGCCCCGCACCAGCGGTTGCCGGAGCAGGTCATCAAGTGCAAGCCCTATCGTGTCAGGAGAAAAGGCTACCCGCTCACGTAAAGAAACAGGCGCTGTTTTATGGTTGATACCAAGTGCTAATAAAGTCATTTTAACTGCGTTGAGTTATCACAGGGATCAAATTCATGATGATATTAATAACTATTCTCATAAACTCACACCCTTCATAAGGACTCTCATTGGATGGGCATTTTACTTGATGCTCCAGTGCAATAAAAGTCAATCAGACAGTTATGCGATAATTTATTCGAGAATTCTTACCAAATTTTCGCTAAATTAGCCTCTTGATTATAGACTTGGATGGCATGTCCTAAACCCGTATTTATACCCAATACCTATATCTAATATCTATACCCAATAAATGTCCCGATAGATTCCAAGTTTCAGACTCTCTTATTGCCAAGGGTTACCTTATGAAAATGTCTTTATTTTTTCGCTTGCTTCCTCTCTCCGCTGTCTTACTGATTGCCTGTACAATCACGCAACCTCCCACAGGCACAGGATCAGCGGATACCCCACAATGGCATGCCCGCGAACAAAAATTACAAAAATTAGAGCATTACCAGACCCGGGGCTCTTTTGCTTATCTGGCAGATGAAAAAAAAGTGTATGCCCGTTTTTTCTGGCAACAATATTCGCATGACAATTATAAATTACTGCTGCTAAATCCATTGGGTACGACTGAGTTGGAATTATTTGTTAAACCCAATATGATTCAGCTCACTGATAATAATGGTAAAAAATATCTCAGTGATGACCCGGCATCCTTAATTTACCAGCTTACCAATATGAATATCCCTCTGGATAACCTTAAAAATTGGATTATTGGTTTGCCCGGTAATGCCAAAGATTTTCAACTAGATGCGAATTACCTGCTTAAGTCCGTAAGTGATCAACAAAATGGTGAAATTTGGCGGGTAACTTATCAGGGATATGATACATCCACGATCCCTGCCTTACCTAATCGCCTGGAACTCACGCAAGGAAAAAACCGCATAAAACTAAAGATGGATAATTGGACAACACAATAATGACTTTAACCTGGCCCTCCCCGGCAAAATTGAATTTATTTTTGTATATCACAGGACAACGCCCTGATGGTTACCATGAACTGCAAACGCTGTTCCAATTTTTAGATTATGGTGATGAAATCACCATTACCCCCCGTCAGGATAATCAAATCCGTCTGTTGACCCCTGTTGAAGGAGTAACCCATGATGATAATTTGATCGTGCGGGCTGCCCGGTTATTGCAGCATCATTTAAAAACACACCAAATGGGTACCGAACATCCGGGGGCTGATATCCACATTGATAAATGCCTGCCGATGGGCGGAGGATTAGGTGGCGGTTCTTCCAATGCCGCAACGGTATTAGTCGCCTTAAACTATCATTGGCAAGCCAACCTGTCCGATGATGAACTGGCACAACTGGGGGTTAGCCTTGGTGCAGATGTTCCGGTCTTTGTCAAAGGTCATGCCGCTTTTGCCGAAGGCATCGGAGAAAAACTTCAACCCGCCTCACCGGAAGAAAAATGGTTCTTGGTTGCTCACCCCGGGATTGAGATCTCAACCCCGATGATCTTCACAGATCCTGAATTAAAAAGAAATTCTCCGATTCGTGCTCTACCCGCATTATTACAGGCACCATTTGCAAATGATTGTGAGCCAATCGCAAGAAAACGTTTTCGTGAGGTTGAACAGCTTCTTTTATGGCTGTTAGAATACGCACCGTCACGCCTGACCGGAACCGGTGCATGTGTTTTCGGCGAGTTCGAATCTGAAGCATCGGCCCGTAGGGTGTTAAATCAAGCCCCAGAGTGGATGCAGGGCTTTGTTGCGCGTGGCGTTAACATTTCTCCGTTGCATAAATTCCGCTCTGGGATAACCATGTTATTGAACCAATGAGCAATGTTTGTTTGATTGGTCAACAATATCTCTCTGGACGCAAGCCTGAGGTTTATCCCGTGCCCGATATGAAGCTTTTTGCTGGTAATGCTACACCTGAACTAGCACAACGTGTTGCTAACCGCCTGTACACTAGCCTGGGAGACGCTGCCGTCGGTCGTTTCAGCGACGGTGAAGTCAGTGTTCAAATCAATGAAAATGTACGCGGTGGTGATGTTTTCATCATCCAGTCTACCTGTGCACCAACCAACGACAACCTGATGGAATTAGTCGTTATGGTCGATGCCTTACGTCGTGCTTCTGCTGGCCGTATTACCGCTGTTATTCCTTACTTCGGTTATGCCCGTCAGGATCGCCGTGTTCGTTCAGCTCGTGTACCTATCACAGCCAAAGTTGTCGCGGACTTTTTGTCCAGCGTTGGAGTAGACCGTGTTCTCACTGTTGACCTGCACGCCGAGCAGATCCAAGGCTTCTTTGATGTCCCGGTTGATAATGTATTTGGCAGCCCAATCCTTCTGGAAGACATGCTCCAGCAAGATCTGGAAAACCCTATCGTTGTCTCTCCAGACATCGGTGGTGTTGTCCGTGCCCGTGCGATTGCCAAACTGCTGAACGATACAGATATGGCTATCATTGATAAACGTCGCCCACGTGCAAACGTTTCTCAAGTTATGCACATCATTGGTGATGTTGCTGGCCGTGATTGCGTTCTGGTTGATGACATGATCGATACAGGCGGCACACTGTGTAAAGCGGCAGAAGCATTGAAAGAGCGCGGAGCGAAGCGGGTATTTGCTTATGCAACCCACCCTATTTTCTCCGGTAATGCAGTGGAAAACATCAAGAACTCTATGATCGATGAATTTGTTGTCTGTGACACCATTCCTCTGTCTGATGAGATTAAGGCGTTGAACAAAGTGCGCACTCTGACACTGTCTGGCATGCTTGCTGAAGCTATTCGCCGTATCAGCAATGAAGAGTCTATCTCTGCTATGTTTGAGCACTAATGTTTAAAGTTCAGCGTTGAAATTAAGCGTTAACTTATTCAAGTGATTAAATAAATCATTGTCTAAGAAACCCCGTTACTGCATCCACAGTAGCGGGGTTTTCTGTTTATTTTATATACTATTAATTAATGCTTTCATCATAAATTAATAACTATTATAAATTTTAATTTACTGAAAATAATTAACAATATCAATTAATTAACCATTACACCATCAACTCTTTTCAAAACATTTTATTGCGGAATTTATCAACAATAAAAAGAATCATCCTCTGCAAATATAATCAATTATCTGGTACGTCCAGTTGCCAAAGCTTCTAACAACACTGGTGTCGCTGAAAAGTTACTGCTAACCTGTGGAGCGGTTGATGAAAGCGATTTTTTACTTGCTAATATCACCGAAAAAATATTATTCCCAAACTAAAAAAAATAAATATTGTTAATGTGATCAGATATCAGTATTGAAAACTAAGCAGTGATGGATTTTTTCTTGTTGAATCCAATAGGCCATGTTCAGGGAAATATTTAAAAGCTGAATGTATTCGCATCACATTGTGTATAAAAAATTCGAATCAATATGGAATATCGTTAACAGGGAACCATACTTAACCTTAAGACAGTCATTATCAATCAGTTAGCTGTCTGACTTAAATTTATTTTGAATATCCAATACATCAGCATCTCCTGTTTCATCAAAGAAAAGGCGCCGAATGTTTTTCATTCAAAAGCGATATGCTGATCAATAAAAAAAACTACTTTTTAAGGAGAGTGCCAATGAAAAAGGCATTTTTATTTACACCTGCACTGTTAGCGCTTTCAATCAATGCCGTTTCTACTGCCCATGCTTATAACCAGGTTTATGTTTTTGGTGATAGTTTGAGTGATGGTGGGAATATAGGAAGATATACGACAGATCAAAAACAGATATATGCTGAGTATATCGCTAAACACATTACAAGGACTAACCTAACTAACTCAGACAAAGGGGGAACTAATTATGCCCAAGGCGGTGCTACTTCTATAGGGGAATATAATAAAGACAAACTAAGTACACAACAGCAGGTAGATGCTTATCTGAATAAGCATAATAATAAAGCGGATCCTAACGGTATTTATATTCACTGGGTAGGTGGGAATGATCTTGATGCTGCTATAACGGCTGCTTTAAAATATAAGGACCTCAAAAAAGCTGAAGAGAATGTTGGAACCAGTGCAAAAGCTACTGTTGATCAGATTAAACAACTTGTAAATGCAGGTGCAGGTAACGGATTAATGATTGTTCCCACTGTTCCTGATGTTGGCACAACACCAGAGTTACTTGAACAAGTTATAACGAGTGGGATCAACAAGGAATTAAAAAATAAAAGCATTCCTCAGAAGAAGATAAATTCTCTCATACAAGGAGTTTTAAAAGAAGTCCATACAGAAATTAACAAGCACGAAATCCCCAATAGTGCAGCTCGCGATATTGCTCTGAAAAAAGTTTTTCATGAGCTGGGTCTGAAAGCTGAAGGACTTATTCCTGGAGCATCCGCCAAAGAAGTTGAAAAAGAGCTTACAGAAGGTTACGAAGCAGCCAAAAAAATGGCTAAAATTCTCACAGACATCTATAACGAACAGATAAACAAACAGATAAAGGAACAGCTCAGTCAAACTAATGCTAATATTATGCGCATTGATATTAATGGTCTGTTACGTGAAGTCATTGCCGATCCTCTGATTTATGGCTTTCAAAATACGTTAGGTTATGCCTGCCCACAAGGTGAATCCGCGAGTGAATGTAATTCTGGTGAAGCAGAATTTACTAAAGACAGACAGTTTGTATTTGCAGACAACAAACATCCAAGCGAGTTGGCACAAGAAATAGAAGGCCAGCTCATTACTTCCAGCATTCAAGCGCCATCACAGGTAATGACCCTGACTCAAGTCAACCGTGCCTCCGTTAAAAGTGCCCTCTCTTCCCTTGATGGTCACCTGCAACAACTGCGTAGTGGCGGCAATCCTCAAGGTAAAATTGGTGTCTTTGGTAGCTTCACTGGCACCCGGGATAAAACCTTTACGCTAGGTAGCGATTATCAGTTAATCGATAACTTGCGGTTGGGTGCCATGTATTCTAACTATAAAGAAGAACGCTCTCCAGTTTCTAACTTCACTTATGAAGGCCGCGGCCATATTTTTACCGCTTATGCGCTGTGGAACTATTATGACAACGGCTGGCTCAGTGGCGATGTCCATTATTCACGTACCAATTATGACAGCCTGACCCGTGCCATTCAGCTTGGTAAAGCCACACGCAGAGAAACCGGCTCAACCACAGGTAAACAGTGGGGAGCGCGCATTACTGCCGGATGGGACATTCCTGTCACCAACTATCTGACCACCAGCCCCATTATCCAGTATGCCTGGGACAAAGGTGATATCGACGGTTATCGTGAATCCGGCAACAATAGCAGTTCTATGAACTTTAGTGATCAGAGCTATACTTCCAAAGTTGGTACACTGGGTTGGCGAGTGGATACTAATCTGGGCCGTTTCAACCCTTACGCTTCAATTCAGTTTAACCACCAATTTGGTGACACTAAATATAAGCTACGCAGCGGTATGAATACTGATTCCACCAAGTCTTCTTTTGTAACGGAAAGTAGTAAACAAAGCACCAATTGGCGTCAATATACTGTCGGCGTGAATGCAAACCTGACCAGTAAACTGCGTGGTTTTGCTTCTGTGACCCGTAATGACGGCAATGCTCAAGATCCTAACTATAACTTTAGCTTAGGCATCAACGCGAGTTTCTAATTCTGTATAGATAAAACGATGTAATCGAATCATCGAAAAACAGACACAGACAATTCAATAAGAAACGCAAGGCGGTAATATCACTGTCTTGCGTTTTTATTTTCTCTTCGTTTAGTTTCCATATAAACATACCAACATCATGTTGACTCTTCATATAGGTAGATAGAAGTAGCATCGAACCTGCCTGAAAATCAAAAAATCAATCAGACCTCAACCAAAGATAATAAATAGTGAACCATTCTTTCTGGAGAACGAGGATGAAAAAAACATTTTTTTTAATATCGACCACGACTGCATTTTTATTTAATTTCATTACACATGCCCATGCTTATGACAATGTTTATGTTTTTGGCGATAGTCTAAGTGATGGCGGTAATGTAGGAAGATTTACAACGGATGGAGAAAATTCAGAACTTTATGATGAATATATAACACGTAAACTCACCGGAAAAAAACTAACCCCATCTAAAGATGGCGGAACTAATTACGCACAAGGTTGTGCAACTGCCAATGGCGCATTAACAGGATTATGTAAGCTTTTGAAGAATACGACAAAAAAGCAGGTCGATAATTATTTGAAAACACACTCTGGGCGAGCAAGTTCTGATGCTCTATATGTACATTGGGTAGGGGGAAATAATATCGCAGAGGCTTTGGAATTTGCAGCAAAAGGTGATAAAAAAACGGCACAAAAAATTATCAATAATAGTTCCGCCTCCGCAGCGTCACAGATCAATCAACTCACTAAGGCCGGAGCTGATTTGATTATTGTACCGAATGTTCCTGATATTGGTACAAGCCCCAAAATTATGGAGGCAGTACTACAGGGAGCCTTGAAAAAAAGCAAAATCCCTGATGAAAAAATTTCCCAGATTCTGAAACAAACTCACCAGGCCCTCAATAAATACCCTACACCGAATGGCGCTGTCCGGCGTCAAGTTATTGAGGGTGTTTTTAAAAAGATTGCTGAAGGTGCATCTCCCCAAGATCCCAAAAAAGCTCAAGAAATCTATCAACAACTGATTGAGGCCTATGATCAAAACAGCAAAATTGCTTCCCAATTGTCTGCTGAGTACAATCAGAAAGAGGAAGATCAGCTTGGTAATGGCAATATCCTCCTTGCTGATACCAATCTCCTCTTACGAGAAGTAATTGAAAACCCAACTATTTATGGCATTGACAATACCCTTGGTTATGCTTGCCCACAAGGCAAATTGGCCATGTTTTGTTCTTCTTCTGACCCTGAGTTTGATAAAAGCCAGTCATACTTGTTTTCTGATAGTTTCCACCCGACACCTTATGTGCACCATGTCGTCGGTCAGTACATTATGTCAATCTATAACGCTCCGCTACAAGTGATGAGGCTGAATTATACCAACCGTATCCCCGTTACAAACGCCTTAAACTCACTTGACGGGCATCTGCAACAACTTCGCAATAGCCATAACGCCCAAGGTAAAGTTGGTGTATTCGGTGGTTATACAGGCAATAACAATACCACGCTCATCTTAGGCGGCGATTACCAACTAACAGATAATCTACTGTTAGGAGCAACCCTTTCACATTATCGTGATGAACAAGATTTAACCCCGGATTTCAATTATGCGGCTACAGGTCATGTCGTAACAGCTTATACACTATGGAACTACAACAACAACGGTTGGTTAAGCGGCGATGCCCATTATTCGCGCACCCATTTCGATAACCTGTCACGTTCTATCCAACTTGGTCGGGCCATACGCAGGGAATCAGGCTCAACCATCGGCAAGCAATGGGGTTGGCGGATCACAGCAGGCTGGAATATCCCTGTCACTGATTATCTGACCACCAGCCCAATCATCCAATATAGTTGGGATAAAGGCAGTATTGATGGCTATCGTGAATCTGATAACAACAGTACCTCTATGCATTTTGGAAGTCAGCACTACACATCTAAAGTTGGCTCTATTGGCTGGCGGGTTGATACGCAATTAGGTCGTTTCAATCCTTACGCTTCTATCCTGTTCAAGCACCAATTCGACAATGAACGCTATGCACTCCGCAGCGCGATCAATTCAGCTAAAAGAACTTTCGTTCAACGGGGAGAACAACAAGATAGAGACCGTTTTCAATACACAATCGGGGTTAATGCCAACCTGACTAATAACTTTCGTGCATTCGCAGCCGTATCACATGAAAAAAACAATAGCTCATCGAATCATAACTATGATTTCAGTCTCGGTTTTAATATGAGCTTCTAAGATGTGAATTACAGAATAAGCCCAGAGAAAATGCGAAAGAAAATTCCACAGACAGGATAAGGCGGTAACAAAGTTCCGCCTTATCCAAACTCATTAGATTTCAACATTTGAAACAATCACGGATGTCTGTACTTTTTACGACGATAACGCCCATCATAATTCTTCAGCCACCAATATTTGTCGGTAACCTGTTCCCGACCGCCAATATTAGCACCTGCCAACCAAATAAATGCGCCAACAAATAATCCCATTAATGCAATGCCTGACAGTAATTCAGATTGCCCGAAACTGAAAATATGACTGAACAATACATAAGTCAAACTGATTAACATTGCCGACATTCCCAGTCCCATGAGAATATTACCAAAAACAAAAGCCTTTTTACGCCTCATAACCAACCTCCAATACTTTTTGTGAACGCCAATGCGTAAAAACAACGAACTCAAAAGCACGAAAGTAGATATCTTCTTTTGTATTAATTATAGCCTTGTAGATTAAAAGGTTATTGCGGCCTTGATCACAAGCCATACAAATTTAGACCTAACCTTTTACATTTCATTGAAATAATATTTATTAAGAACACTATTAATGAATTTTGTACTCAAGCCTTGAGATGGGTAAACTAACCCTCTTTTTGTTTTATTGCCAATAAGCGAAGCTAAACTGTGAGTAACATAAAATTAATCGTTGGCCTGGCAAATCCCGGTGCTGAATATGCACAGACCAGACATAATGCCGGAGCATGGTTTGTCGATTTGTTAGCACAACGCCATAACCAGTCTCTGAAAGAAGAGAGTAAATTTTTTGGCTATACAGCCCGCATCAACATCAACGGACAAGATATCCGCCTGCTGGTGCCCACGACTTTCATGAACCTCAGTGGCAAATCTGTCCTTGCCCTTGCCGGTTTCTACCGCATTCAACCAGATGAAATTCTGGTGGCCCATGATGAGTTGGATCTCCCTCCCGGTGTAGCAAAAATGAAATTGGGTGGCAGCAATGGCGGTCATAATGGTTTGAAAGATATCCAAAACAAGTTCGGCAATAACCCTAACTTTCATCGCCTGCGTGTTGGTATCGGCCATCCGGGGGACAAAAACAAAGTTGTGGGTTTCGTACTTGGTAAACCGCCTGCCAGCGAGCAAAAGCTGATTGACGATGCGATTGATGAAGCATTGCGCTGCACCGATATCCTCATCAAAGATGGCATGCCCAAAGCGATTAACCGTCTGCATGCCTTTAAAGCCAGCGCCTAGCTGAGAGTGCGTGGCGCAGCCGACTATTGCGTGTATAATGGCGCCAATTTTGTATAACTCACCGACAGGCATATGCTCGTTGGTTTATAAGTGATCTAAGGTGATAAATTTATGGGATTCAAATGCGGTATCGTTGGCCTGCCTAACGTTGGGAAATCTACATTATTCAATGCGCTGACCAAAGCAGGTATCGAAGCAGCAAACTTCCCGTTCTGCACTATCGAGCCAAACACAGGTGTTGTGCCGATGCCAGACCCACGTCTCGACCGACTGGCTGAGATCGTCAAACCACAGCGTATACTGCCAACCACGATGGAATTCGTGGATATTGCTGGCCTGGTAAAAGGTGCTTCAAAAGGCGAAGGTCTGGGTAACCAATTCCTGACCAACATCCGTGAAACAGAAGCTATCGGCCATGTTGTACGCTGTTTTGAAAACGACAACATCATTCACGTTGCTGGTCAGGTTGATCCTGCTGCTGATATTGACGTTATCAATACTGAGCTGGCGCTGTCAGATCTGGATACTTGCGAACGCGCTATCCAACGTGTACAGAAGAAAGCCAAAGGTGGCGATAAAGATGCCAAAGCAGAGCTGGAAGTTTTGGAAAAATGTCTTCCTCACCTTGAACAAGCTGGCATGCTGCGCTCTTTAGACTTAAGCGTGGAAGAAAAAGCCGCTATTCGTTATCTGAGCTTCCTGACTCTGAAACCAACCATGTACATTGCCAACGTCAATGAAGATGGTTTTGAAAATAACCCATACCTTGATACCGTCCGTGCTATTGCGGAAGCTGAAGGTTCGGCGGTTGTTCCTGTTTGTGCTGCCATTGAAGCGGATATCGCAGAACTGGAAGACGCCGACCGTGAAGAATTCATGGCTGAACTGGGTCTGGAAGAACCGGGGTTGAACCGTGTTATTCGTGCGGGCTATCAACTGCTGAATCTGCAAACTTATTTTACTGCTGGCGTAAAAGAAGTTCGTGCCTGGACTATTCCAGTCGGCGCGACAGCTCCACAGGCGGCGGGTAAAATCCACACCGATTTCGAAAAAGGCTTTATCCGTGCCCAAACGATCGCGTTTGAAGATTTCATTACTTACAAAGGCGAACAAGGCGCGAAAGAAGCCGGTAAAATGCGTGCAGAAGGGAAAGATTACATCGTTAAAGATGGCGATGTGATGAACTTCTTGTTTAACGTCTGATTTGTTTTAGATGGCCTAGAGCCTGAACAGAATAATCTGAATTTGAAAACCGCCATTTGTGTATTCATTTCTACGTAAAGAATATGCAGTGGCGGTTTGTTTTACTAAGTATTTATTAAGCAGTTTATCTAAAAAGCGGTTTAGTCGCTTCTTTTCTATATCAGATAGATATTTCCAGCCATACAGTAAACTTCACTGTGTAGTAAAAGCCGTTTTGTAACATCAGGAAATACCACCTCACAAACCTCCTCAAAGTTCAATCATCCTCTAATCATCATATTGATATTATTAAATAATAATTTCTATATGTTATTTTTTGTTTTAGAAATGATCTAATGTCCACCTTCTTGCCATTTATTCACCAAAAACTACCTGTTTTCATAAAACTCTAACTAAGATTATTAAAAAATAACTAAGCAGGAATAAGAGGAAGATATGATCACAACATCACCACAAAACCGAAAACTCAATGACACTGAAAATGAGGTACTGAAAATATGTCAAGAAGTACTACATGTAGAGTCAGTAAATATCAAAGATGATTTTTTCAGTCTCGGAGCAGATTCCATCTCTCTGGTCGAAATACAAATTTTTATTGAGCAAAATTTAGGAAAGAAAATAGATTGGAGTGATGTTCTTAGATTCAGAAATGTTGAATCCCTCGCCGCTTTTATTGATTCAACTCATCGCCTTCCCCCCCAAGACAGAAGAGAAATTGAATGGCGTGGCGTAAAATATGCTTTTCGTATCATTGGTGATATCAGTGCAGCAACAACAATACCAAAGCTCGTTATCGCGGGCGGTTTTCAAGATATGTATTCCTTGCCACACCTTGAATATCTTCTCAAAGATGACGGCCCGCTCATATTTGTTGATTTACCGGGAATAGGATCTGCGGATGATATTCCCGAGAATCTTCCCAAAAAGGAAAGCTTTGAATTTCTTGCTCAATGCGCACGACATATTTTAGATGTTCTTTCCTTGCAAACAATAAATCTGATTGGTATTTCTTACGGTGGTGCTACTGCTCTGGCATTTTCATATCAATGGCCCGATAGAATTAATAAATCCGTATTAATCGGTACTGCATTAACTCAGCCACCTCACATTCAAGATAGGCTCAATACAGCCTTACGATTACTCAGCGAAGGGAAATACGAAGAATCTATAGAGAAGATAATTTCAAGTATCCTCTGTCTCGATCCAGGTATTAATATATTAGGAAGAGATACGACATATAAGCTTCTGAAAAAAACGTTACAGGAATCAACACGGCATCAGGGAGAGCAATATGAACATCTCCAAATACGTCTCTTGAACCAAAAGAAATACGAGAAAGCCGAAAACTTTAACAAACCAATTTTATTTGCTACTGGCGAGTATGACATCATGACACCGCCTGAATATGTAAAACTTTGCGCGTCTATTTTTCCAAACTCAATATTCACCACCATCAAAAAATCAGATCATCTTGTCATGGTAGAACGCCCGGATGTGTTGGCCGATCTTCTTATACGATTCTTTAATGGGAAGAATTTAACCGATAATAACGATCTGAATGCGATTGAATTAATCAATTAATTAATCATTCTTCTTAAAAAAATACATCATAGGTTTTGTCATATTAAGAAAGTGACGGGATAGGTTCTGAGTATTATTCGGGTAACATATTAAATTTCTAGTATGTTACCCGACAATGACATTAATATGAAAAGCCTTTTATATCACTTTCCTCACATTCCCCCACGCCATTTTTCCCTTATGGAATGTCGCGGTTCGCGGCGAAATACGTGCTACTGCCTCAGCAGAACAGGAGGCATCCACCAGTACAAAGCTGGCATCATCCTGCACGTTAGGCCATACGCGCTCGCCTTTATCATTGAGCGGCAGAACATCGCCAGTGGCAATCCCCAGAGCACGAGACAGCGCCTGCTCGTTCGGATGAATATAAAGCTGTGCATACAGGTTGGCTTTTTCCAGCATGTCACCCAAACCATATGGTGACCAATGATCAATTACGCTATCGGTGCCGGTCATCACGAATACGCCTTTGTCGCGTAACTGTTTGAGCGGCATATGCAGCGTACCGATAGGCACAGTAGACGCAATAGTTATCTGCTGCGCTGCCATGCGGGCAGCTATTTCATCCACTTGTTGTTCGTTCAGCGTCTCCAGTGCAAAGGCGTGGCTGATGGTCAGTTTGCCTTTTAACTGCGGTGTTTTTTCAACGGTTTCTATCATGTAATTAATCGCCGCTACACCTGCCAGATCGGTTTCGTGCAGATGAATATCCACACCTTTGCCATAGTCCAGCGCAATCTGGAACATCGTATCAAGGGACTTTTCCATCATGCCGTCAACGCTAGTGGGATCAAGACCGCCCACATAGTGTGCCCCCGCCTGCATCGCTTCACGCATCAACGATTCTGATTCAGAAAGCAGAAGACCATGCTGCGGAAAAGCCACAATCTCACAACTAAAACCAGCTTGACGACGTGCCAGTACTTTTTGCAGGTTTTCGAGATTTTTCAGTCCTGAAGTTGGTTCAATATTGCAGTGACTGCGGGCGATGGTGGAGCCTTTCGACTGGATAAGGTCAATCAGTTTTTCCGCACGCTCCTGAGTGTATGGTTGCAGTTCCGGTAATATTTTCTGCTCAAGTTTGATCATGTCCTGAATTGTGGTGCCAGCCGGCCGGTTAAGGGCGCGCCACGAACCACCATAATAAGTTTTATCCAGATGAATGTGCATATCCCGCATTGCGGGGAGTATCAATTTACCACCCGCATCGTAACGTGGTAATGGGCTGTCCAAGTCCTGTTTGTTTCCGTGCAACGCAACAATTTTACCATTATTGATTTCCAGAGTTTTCAGCTCAGTCAGGGTACCGACTACCGTTTGTCCCTCAAATGCAAACCCCGATTCCAGCAAAACATTATCTAAATAGTAATGCTTATCAGTTGGCTGCATGGAATTGTCCATCTCACAGTCTGCTGTAACTGACTGAACAGCATACGCGACAGGGCTGGCTGCGCCCAACAACGCACAAGTAGTGACTATTTTGCCGCTCTGGCTTAAAAATTCACGACGGCTTTTATTTTTGTTCATGCCTTCTTCCTTTTTAGTCGCTAACAATACACATACCCACCTTACTGTACAGTGTGGTACCGAAATATCCCGCCCTCCGATGGTTAGAGTATAAGCTTATGGAATTTATGATGTAATCACACCGACACCTTAATAAATAAAACAACCCATTCTCTTTATAATAAAATTAATAAATTTAAATGATTACAAGGATCGTTAAGGATCATTATTGTTATTTTCAATGGAATATAAATAGGATAAATAAACCTGTAGCCAAGGTAAAATTAAATATATAACATCGAAAATAACAAATGAACAATGCGACATCACAACTATTTAAGTTGCATAAGCTTATCAATATTGATTATTAGCTAACATCTCAGTGAACCGAAACATATCATATACTCAACAAATCTCAACTTGAAGATACAGTGCAAGAGATCAATGCGTTATTGTTGTGGCATGTTGTTAAATATAAGCTGTTGTTAAATATAAACAATGTGTCACTCAATTGTGAAAGGTAGATTACTTTTAGCATTAGTACAAATCTTTATCATGTAAATACTTATATTCTTACTGAGGAATTAAATCATGAATAGAAAACTAGCTGCTTGTATACTTTCATTAATTATCGGAGTAACTGTTACTACCAACGCAAATGCGCTTTTTTGTGGTTATCTTGCAGGTGCTGCAAAAGCGTTTTGCATAAAGACATGTGAAAGAATTCCTGACCATGGTTTTTGGAGTGTAGTGAGACAAGGATGCTTATAATTAGGCCCTAAATATATGTCCAATAAACTCCATTATTCAGCGAGTTAATACAGGAAAATAAACTGTCATTTAAAAATAACTGATACAATATGAATAAGAAGATAAGGATACCCTTTCTTAACATAAAGGGTATCCTTAATATTGTCTTATGCAAATAAAAAATGGGCACATTAGTAGAATGGACAGCCATTAAATTCATTGAAAATCATTGAGAAACTCAGCCAAAATCGGGTTAAATACGTCTGGAGCTTCCCAAAATGGGGCATGATCAACATTCGCTAAATTGAATACCTGATTTTTCCAAAGATTTCGGTAATTCAAACCATTAATATAATCAATATTAATAAATGGATCACCAGCACCATTAACAATCGCTAACGGTATTTCACTGGTCTCAGCCAATAATTTTTGATCAGTCGCTTGAGATGAAAGAAAGGCCTCAAACATATATTGTCGTGTCAATCCATCTGTTCTTGCCACCGCTTCCATAAGGAAAGGTTCATGAGGTGCATTGACCCCACAAGTTTCGTATGCAAAATGCTTAATATCTTCTTCAGTAAAATCAGCTTTGCCAGCAAGCCCCATATGTTCGCAGGGTTTAAAACCAAGGGCCACGTTATCTGCACCAATCGCTACCGGTGGGGTACCACAGATCATTAGCCCAATCATTTTGGGAAACAGAGCCAACATTTCCAAGCCAATATGCCCTCCCAATGACCAGCCAAAAACCACGACTCTGTTAATGCCTAACTTTTCCAATACTTCAATAATAGTGCGGGCATAACTCGGCATTGAATACGCTTGGCGTGGTTCACTGGCATTTGATGATGCGCCATGTCCAGGCAAATCTAACGCCAAAACCCGGTATTTCCCTTTTAGAGAGTTCCCTTTTAGATAGTTAATTTGATGACGGAATATTTCTTTACAACTTGAATTGCCATGTATCAGAAGAACGGGTAAACCATTACCGCCAGTATCTATGACCGATATGCCAGCATAACGGGTTTGAATATCATAGTAGTTAATATCATCATGTGTAGTCGTCATTATACTATCTCCTCAAGAATCAATAACAAATTAACTCAGGCAACCTATTGGCATTGGTGATCCGTTAAAAGATTATTTCGTACTTTCCTTACACAAAATCCATATACCATTACACATCTTTTGTTTTGATATTTTCAAAACACCTATCACAAATCAGCAATATTAAACTCTGATTTTAACGTGTCATACTGTATACAATTTAACAAACCATTAAACACTTGTTACACAACATTTGGTAATTAAGTTATGCAAATACAAAAGAGAACGTCGAAAAAACTCAAACTTCTATTGGCAATCATTGCCGCCATTATTTTGGTCCTCATGGCCATTGCAGGAAAAATAGAAAATGCCAATAAACGTTTTCTCTCCGTAGCTACCGCTTCCACGGGTGGAACTTATTACCCGATAGGCGTGGGTTTAGCCAATGTATGGAGTAACCATCTGAAACAGGAAAATATTCAGGTCACGGGGCAATCTTCAGCCGGTTCGATTGAAAATATTGACTTACTCCAGAAAGATGAAGCACAACTCGCTATTTTACAGAGTTTGATCGCTGTCGAAGCCTATCAAGGTGTCCGTAATTTCGAAAATCGTCCTTATCAAGACCTGCGTTCCATAGCCGTGCTTTGGCCAAATGTTGAACATTTTGTTTTATTAGACAATAAGATCAAGGATGGAACACTGAATGATATTGCCGGAACCCGTTTTTCTGTCGGGCCCCAAGCCAGTGGCACGGAACAATCTACCCTGATTATTCTCAGCGGTATCAATCTTAGCAAACAGGATATTCAACCGGAATATCTTGGCTATGGTGATACCGTTTCTGCCATGCGGGATGGACGTCTTGATGGCGGGGCCTTGCCTGCCGGTGTGCCAGCATCGGCTATCACAGATATGTATGCCAGCGGCGTTCCTGCCCGTATCCTCAATGTGACAAATGAACAACTGGAGAAGATTAACGCCATCGCTAACTCGTGGTTTCGTTTTATCATCAAACCAGAAACTTATCCTCGCCAAAAACAGCCCGTTCAAACAATCGCTCAACCCAATATTCTGATGACAACGCGCAAAATAGATGAAAAAATCATTTATGAATTAACAAAATCGATGTTTGAAAACCAGAAAGAAGTTCACCAAATTCACAGCTCTGCGAAATATATTCTGCCCGAAAACGCCCTCAAAGGTGTTTCCGTTCCATTACATCCTGGTGCCTATCAATATTATCGCGAAATAGGTCTGAATATTCCCGATTATCTTATGCCTCCCGACACCACTTCAACTTCCAGTGAAGTCCAGCCAAATACAGCAATCAATATCAAATCTTTCAAAATCAACTACCTTTCCTATTTCAACGTCAGGTTTAATCTATTGCAATCAATATGCAGCAAGGGAAATAATCCGGAGCGCCAGCCGTTCGATTATAAGAATGCCCCCACAATGAAACTTTTGGTGTCTATCCCGTAGTGTTCTGCGTAAGAAAAGCAAACAGGACATTCGCCGCAATATGAGCTGAATATCGATACCGCCATTAAATGGATGCCAAAACCGACAAGGGGCAACCTGCCAGAAGAGTAATTACCTACAAGGGTGGGGGCAGTGAAAAATGGCTTTTCTGGCTCATACATTAACCAGACAAACCAGAGAAGACAAGCGTAGCGCATCAGTGTAGTTTTAATTTGTTGTTTTATGTGGAGCTTAAATTAAGTAATTATCTGATTTCATTTAAGAGGAGAAGTTAATCACAATTCTCTTGATGTGTTTCCATTCACTCTTGAATAGATAAATTATTTTGTTATATCTTGTTTTGTATGCACTTTAACTTAGCTATGAAACGGAATCCTAAATTTTCTTTACTTCTGATGGAACAAAAACTTATGGTAAAAAGCACTATGTTATTGGTTTTGGCTGTTTTTTTTGGAGCAGGCATTGTAATGTTAATCCAATGGATGCGCCCACCTACAGAAGATCCTTACTTTTTTTTAAATCCTAAACCAACTACAGTTGGTGGTTACCACTCAGTTGAAACTCCGATTAAGCTGTATGAAAAAGGGGAAAAAGTAGATTTGGTGTTTTGGAAGGTTCCTCAACCCAAACCTAAACTTCTCTATCTTATTCCTGCTAATACTCCATCACCTAAAATTAGTTTGAATATTAAAAAACGAGAAGATTCTAATTTAGGGTTCTATGTTAGTGACATATTTAGAGGAAGTGGTCCTATACATGACCTTAAAGGCAAGCCTATTTTTGATATAAAAATATATAAAATAAATGATGATTTAACAGAAAGCATAATATATGAAAAAACTCACGCAAAAGTAACTTCTTCATCTGGGTGGTCAGGTAATAATTTATTTGGTTTAGTGGATTTTGGATCCCCATATCAATATGGACAATATCGGTTGACAGTTGAAGTGTTAGCTGACTTACCAGCATTAAAAATAGATGATTTAAGTTATTCAATTTATATTGAACAGAAATCAATAAAATAAAAGTATGTTTAAAACATGATACCGGAAAGTTCGACAGAAAAATTATTAATGGATATTGCTAATTAACGCATAGAACCCGGATAAAAAGACTGAATCGAAAAACGATAGAGCATTCTAAATCGGAGGAAATGCACGATAAAGTGATTAGTACTTTCATTGAGCGTGAGAACTATTTTTAATAAGAGAGCTAACCATTTAATACACAACCAACAATTTAAGAAAATGTTTTCAAAGAATAGCAAAAATGATGAATAATTTATTAATGTTATTATCACTTGTTTAAATTTTACATTTAGGACTATATTACCTTCTGTAAATTTATAATAAGCGTTTCGTTTAATCTTCACACTTCATTAAAATAATAAGGTCAATATAAATGTATAATAATGGATATTATGTCACAGCAGAAATTATAGCCAATGAAAAAGCAAACCTTGACATCGTTGTCAAGGAACTGAAAGTCTTGCAACAGAAAACGCTATTAGAGCCAGGCTGTGAAATATTTTTCATCCAACAATCTCGTGAAAATCCACGTTCTTTTATCATGTGGGAAAAATTTATTGACCATGACTCATTAAAGAAACACTTTGAATATGAGCATACACAGTATTATTTATCCTTAAACTTGACTGATATCGTGCAAGTTTTTACGACAGATATTATTTAACCTCATCATAATATCTCCAATAGATCTCGGGTTGCAGCTCAGGAAATAATGCCGCAACCTGAAAGATAAAAGGTATAAAGGCGCAAATCATTAAGGAGCATATTTTGGTTATTAGAATGAATTATGATGATTTACCTCAAGTCAAAGGTCCATATGTACATGCAACAAAACACCACGGTCTATTATATGTGTCAGGTTTAACGGCTTTTGGTACGGAAGCACAAACTCATAATGTAGAATCACAGACCCTTGCCATTCTCCAACAAATGACTTCGATACTTGAGCAGGAGAACAGACATAAGTCTGATCTGATAAAATTCACTATTTTCGTTAAAGATATCAACCAACTCCCATTAATTCGTCCATTGCTGTTTGATTTTTATGAAGGAAATTTACCCTCTTGCTCTCTGGTTGAAGTATCAAATCTTATTCATCCAGATTTACAAATAGAAATTGAATCAATTATTGCCCTATGTGAGTAACAGACTCGCCCACATTGGGCGAGAGCTTACGGCGATTTTAAAATAGAAACCAGCATCAGCTAGCTATATCTCTTAATAACAGTTTTTCACTCCTGATATCAGCCCTCCAATTACAGTGGTATGTTCAAGCGCAAAATAGAGTGAAGTTTTGGCTAAATCCCCTGAAAAAGCCAAAAGGTATGTACAATAGCAATGGTTAAAAAGAGGAAAACGGATAACATTCCGGCACCAAGCCAAACAAAACAATCAAATAAAATCAGCAGGGAACCAGACAGCAAAACAATCGCTGATGCGATATTAAAAAACCAATCTGGATATAGTCCCGCAGCGCGCATTTCTGCCAGACCGCCTCCAAAGTCGATAAGTTTCGCAAGTCCAGATGAAATGAAAATAACCAAAAGCAGCAGCCGGACAACAAACCATAGCCAATTACTCTCAAGTGCGTTTTCAATAAAACGTTACACCATCTATTTTCCTGATTATTAAACAAAAACGATCCCGCATTTTCTTCGCGATAAAACAGCAGGGTAGTATTTTTTACTAGTTGACAGACACAGCAACGTTGCACTATAAAATCTCAAGTTAACTTGAGGTCAATAGAGATTAAAAAAGATAAATGCGATAATTTCAATCAGGCTTTAACCATCGGCGAAGTTTCAAAACGTAACGGAAGGTGTGACAATAACGACAATAAACGTCAACTTTAACCATACTCCACCCTTAAAAAGTTAGAGCATATCACAATAACCAACTATTCAATATATGAGCGATTGCCCGGCAACACCAGTCATTAGTCATTAACGAAGCCAGCATGTCAGGGGGTTCAGCTAGCCGCACATGGACGCATACCCTGCAAAAAGAATTTAAGAAAAATAAACCATAGAGATAGCCTTCCTCAGTTTGTGATCGACTTCGTGAAAATAATAAGTTTTTATACAACGCCCTGAGATTAAAATGGCAACACACTCTGACCATTTTTAACGCTTATGGCTTTTTTGCTTTAAGATACCTATAAGACACTCAAATAGTGATAAAGATAAGTAAAATTAGAAAGGTAGGAAAATCAGGAAAGCAAAAATTCAGGGTCACAAAAAGGGACATAAAAACAATGACGTGAAATGAATTAAATATATTCATATGGTTATATTGATTTGCGATTCCGCCTCCATCAAATCTGCGATCAATCAACCATAATTTTCACTCCGATTTTTACCAAGATGCTATTGACCATAATGTTATGGAGTTACTATGAATACTGACAATGTAACGTCATCTGCTGCTGCTGAGCTGGATAAAGAAACCGGCTCCGGCAGCCGCCATTTAATGGGTGTCTATTTGAAGTTCACAACCATACTTGCTGTCACTATTTCTCTTTACTCTATTTATTCCAATGCGTTATCCAATACGCAAGAATTTTACCGCAATGCAACTTTCCTTAGTGGCATTCTGGTCTTAGGCTTTATTCTGTTTCCAATTTCCAAACGTTATTCAACTTCTAAATTCAATTATTGGGATTACTTTTTTATTCTGCTTACACTGATAAGTTATGGGTATTTTTATCTTACTTACACTGACCTGCATGTTGTGCGTAACAGTATTCCCAACACCACAGATTATGTCATGTCCGTTATCGGTATTGGGGTGCTGTTTGAAGCAGCAAGGCGCACTACAGGCTATTTCATTCCGGGTTTATCTATTTTTGCCATTATCTATGCCCTATTCGGCCAATATTTCATGGGGATCTTCGGGCATGCCGGGTTTTCGCTTGAACGTCTGCTGTTCCGCTTATTCATGACCAGTGAAGGTATTTTTGGTATTACGCTATCTACCGCATCAACAGCAATTATCACCTTTATTCTGTTTGGCGCATTTTTAAGTGTCAGTGGTGCGACTGCCCTGTTCAATGACCTTGCTCTATCAATAGCCGGACGTCGCCGGGGCGGGCCAGCGCAGGTTGCTGTTATCTCTTCTGCCCTGACAGGTTCACTCAGTGGCAGTGCTGTTGCCAACGTTGCTACAACAGGCACTTTCACCATTCCTCTGATGAAAAACATCGGCCTATCTTCCCGTTTTGCCGGTGCGGTCGAAGCTGCGGCATCAACGGGAGGCATGATCATGCCACCTATTATGGGGGCAGCCGCATTTATCATGGCGGGTTTTCTGGGTATCTCCTACACCACTATTGTGATTGCAGCCATTATTCCGGCTCTGCTCTATTATGCAGCCCTGATTATCGCTATTGATTTGGAGGCCAAGAAACAAGGATTAAAAGGTCTCAGTAAGAATAATATTCCCCAAGTTAAAGCCGTACTGAAAGCGCGTGGTTTGTTATTATTACCACTATTTATTGTGATCGGAACGCTATTAACCGGAAAAACCCCGATTTATGCCGGTTTCCTCGGCATTATCACAATTATCATCGCAAGCTGGATAACACCAGACACTTCTGTACGCATGACACCCAAAAAAATTGCTGCTGCCCTGAATGAGGCTGCTCGCGGGGCTATTCAAGTCACCGTTGCCTGTGCTGCTATTGGCGTAATTATCTGTGTTGTCACCATGACGGGCATTGGCTCTACTCTCGCCTTCAATATTGTTTCACTCACCAATAATACCCTGTGGATGATTCTGCTTGTTGTGATGGCTGTTTGTATTGTCCTCAGTATGGGATTACCTTCAACTGCCTTATATATCGTCGTTGCCGTGACAGTGTCACCCATATTAATCAAAGCCGGTGTTTTACCATTGGCGGCTCACTTCTTTGTTTTCTGGTTTGGTGCACTTTCCAATATTACACCACCTGTGGCACTTGCCAGTTACACAGCAGCCAGCATTGCTCGCGCTGATCCAATGCAGACTTCATGGAATGCGGTACGGCTGGCTTTGCCGGGCTTTATCATCCCATTTATTTTAGTGTACAACCCTGCATTATTGATGCAGGGCGACCATTTAAACGCCCTGTCCATCAGTTATATGATTCTGACTGCCCTGATTGGCATCTATTCACTTTCCATTGCCTGCGCAAATTTCTGGATGAGCAACACCCATTGGTCAGAAAGAATTCTCTTCGCGATCGCCGCGATTCTTTTAATCAAACCGGGAATGCTGACTGATCTGGCTGGAATAGTATTGATTATCGCCGCAGGAACCATACATTTTTTACGCAATAAATGGGGACATTTGAAAAATAAAAATCATGAGGAACATTCTGAAAATGTATGACGTGATTATCATTGGAGCAGGATTAGTCGGGCTTGGCACTGCCAAGGCCCTGCAAGAACGTTATCCGCACCTGCGCTTGCTCGTGTTGGATAAAGAAAATGGTGTGGCAGAGCATCAAAGCGGCCATAACAGCAACGTTGTTCACTCTGGCATTTACTACCCCCCCGGCAGCTTAAAAGCACGGCTGGCAAAACAGGGAAACCGCACGATATACCAGTTTTGCCAGCAATACGGGTTATATTACGACCGTTGCGGTAAAGTGATTGTCGCAACCCAACTCAAGGAGCTGCCTTTGCTGGAGAATATCTATCAACGAGGGGTACAGAATGGCCTTGAAGTCAAACGCCTTTCACAAGCTCAATTGAAAGAACGCGAGCCTTATGTGAATGGCCTTGAGGCAATTCTGGTGCCGGATGCAGGTATTGTTAATTACCCGGAAGTTGCCGCAAAACTGGCTGAAATTATTCAGGCCAAAGGTGGAGATATTCATTATCAACAACAGGTTCAAGGTATTTGTGAACACCGGGATTATGTTGAAGTACAAACTCAGAAAACCTGTTATCAAACCAAATGGCTGGTGAATTGCGCCGGATTGCACAGTGACAGAATTGCCCGGTTGGCAGGTTATGAAACCGGCATGAAGATTGTCCCATTTCGGGGCGAATATTATGTACTGAATAGCAGTAAAAATTATCTGGTTAATCATCTGATTTACCCGGTGCCCAATCCTGATTTTCCTTTCCTCGGCGTTCATTTTACACGGATGCACAATGGCAAGCGGGATGTCGGCCCGAATGCGGTACTGGCATTTAAACGCGAGGGATATCATAAAACGGACTTCAACCCACGGGATTTAGCAGAAGTGCTGACATACAAAGGATTTTGGAAGATTGCTACGCGCTATTTTTGCGAAGGCGTAGCAGAAATGCAGCGTTCATTTTCACGCCGTCTTTTCACTGAGAATGCCCGTCAGCTTATTCCTGATTTGCAGCCAGAAGATATCAAACCGGGGCCTGCCGGCGTTCGCGCTCAGGCACTCACCGACGATGGCAAATTGGTGGATGATTTTCACTTTGTAAAAGGTCGCCGTTCATTGCATGTATGCAATGCCCCCTCTCCAGCGGCTACGGCGTCGATAGAGATTGGCAGGGAAATTGTGAGGCAATATTTCACTGATTTTTGAGGATTGATATATTTTAAACTGACAGTTACCATTTTTTCGGTATCTGTCAGTTTGGATTAATTAGGATAGCCTTAATTAATGCGAATCAATTTATCTTCATATTGAGATAATCTTCGTTCAAAAAGTACCCCATAATAAAAGCTGTAATAGCGACAATGAATAGCATACTGATAGAATTGATGGCAGCAGTATCCCATAAAGACTGACTTAACCACAAAAATAGCAAGAAATAACAATAATCAGCTATCTTTCATCCTTGCAAATCATCCTAAAAAAGAGTTTACCATGAATAATAATTACAAATTTTATGTGGAATGGTGGTTGGAGCAGGAAAAGTTACGGACGAATAATGGAGTCCCTGTAAAAATAACACTGGCCGGAATTAAGTTATCTGTTATTCCTCAAGTATTTCTTCCATCCCCATTACAAACGCACTCTACACCATTACTTATAAAAAATATTAAGCATCGTAATTTTACTGGAAAAAAAGTCCTTGATATAGGAACTGGCAGTGGCATTCTTGCCATTTATTCTGCCCTTAATGGTGCATCTTTGATAACAGCAACAGATATCAATGACGATATATTACACCATGCCAAACATAATGCTTATCTGAATAAGGTTACTGACATCCATTTTATAAATAGTAATCTCTTTGAATCTGTCGAAGGTAAATATGACTACATATTTGCTAATGGGCCAATTTCTCCTGAATCCTGGCCAGAAAAAAAACTTTCCGGACATACCATATCAAGTTATGGGGAAACTCTTTTTAGTCAGTATCGTGACTATCTGACTAATGAAGGGGTGATGTTTATGACATTCGCAGAATTTGGCCCAACGGAGGCTTTCTACAAAACGCTTCAAAAAAATTCCGTTATACACAAAGAAAAAAGGGAGACAAAATTTGGGGTATGGTGGAGCTTTCATGAAATAAGTAAGTAAGACAGATGAGAAATTGAGCGTGAATTTGCCCAGTATTCACTGGGCAAATAAAAAAATTAAAAACGGTATTGTACACCAAGATCTATACTGTAATTCCGATTCGCAATTCCGGCTGAATCTCCTCCGGAATAATAATTTGTTCTGCTATCATTATCAATTTTCATCATATCACCTTTACCTTCACGATATTTATTCCAGACAAATGCCGTATACACCTTAACTTTCGGTGTTACATAATAACCAGCATCTATACTGATGCTATAGTAACGGACATTATTAGATTCTTCATAAAAGGTTAAATTGCGCATATAATGTTCATCGTGATCTTTAGCTTTAACCCACTGGCTGAATTTCAACAGAACATTAAATTCCAGATCTTGATAACGATACTGTCCTATCAATCCAATATAGGGAAAACGATATTTTTGTTGATAACCGATTCCTTGTGTTCCTGAAGGAAAATCGCCAACGTTCATTCCATTATTATAGATATAATGCCCCCCATAGGCTGTCCAACTGAAACGTGTTTCCTGATAACCCAATATTGCACCTAATTTATAATTAAATTGCTTAATTAACCATCCTGTCGCATTTAAATCGAATTCATTAGCATAATTAAGTGGGGAATCTGGGCTGGATGACCAGTCACTCCAATGACTTTGTTTGAATTCCCAGTCATAATCATCCATACTGCTGTTACGTGAAGTTAATTTAATCCAACCACGAGTATTCAAAGTTAGTCTATAAAAAGCATCCCAAGAAATATTTCCCTTAGCAATTAAAGCATTACCAATATTCCAATTAAGCTGGCTAATCTTATATTTCGAATTAGGATCGTAAACATATTCTTTTGATTCCCCTTTTAACCAACCTAATCCAACATCAAAAGAGAGGCTGTCAGAATTCAAATTGAGTGCTAAAGGTGATGACGAAGGTTCTGCCGATGTTGCTTCAAAAGATAGAAACACCAATGGAAAGGCTATCAATATTCTTTTCATAATTATGTGTCCTTAGTAAAAAATAAGAACATAAACCCGCTTTCCAGATCAGATCCTTTATCATCCTTAATAGCGAGTAGTCACCGAATAATTACAAAAAGATATTATCAACAAAGAAATAACTTTTGAATGACGTATTATTTATAATAACTGTATTTTTATAGTATATCGTTATGTCCTTTTACCTACGTTTTTTATATTTCGGATTACTGATTGTTGGTTTCTATATTAATGAAAATTGTAATATTAATGGAAAATAGCATTAATGGACAATGAGTTAACGGTTAGTAGCCTGATATCAAATTCAGACTACTAACGTTATTACATAAACAATACTTACCAACTCCCATAAGATGATTCATCCAACTGGGCGTAAATCAACCCATAATAATTGGCTATCTGCAACTAATGGCTTAATAACCCCTTCCCTGATATCCGGCAACCACCATGCTCCCTGACCAAAAGCAAGCTGAGCACTATTTGCACCTGTCATTTCCCAACGGCCTTTTAAAACATAAAGTACGCCACTGTGAGATGTCGGCAATAATCGCTCATCGGAAACCAATGAGATCTCAGAAGTCCAACAGGAACGGCGGGTCATAATATTGAAGCACTGGATCGGGCCATCCAACAATTCAGCATTCCCCTGAATATCGCCTGAAAAATGGAATGGTGTCATCTTTTTCACCAGTTCATGCTCCAAAAAACCCGGACTGGTCAAGCGAACACCTTTCCCTTTCAATAAAACAATGGAGCGTTCAATATCAGGGAACTGCCCCAATGCGCCACTTTGATGAATGGTCGTGAAACAGGCTCGCCAGGCAAAATCATCAGAAACTGGCCAGCAAACAATATCCCTTGTTTCGCCTCTCCCTTCAGACCATTGCTCTTTTGGTAATATTGCATAATCGAAACATTTCATTTTCATGCCACTCCCTCACCACTTTTATATTCTGTTTACAGTATCAAAAGATGATTAATGTCAAATTGTTAATAGGAACATTCGCAAATAATTCTTCCTACGACAATATTGAGATAGTTGAAGTGTGATTGATTACCCGCCTTCCTTGAGAAACATGTGGCACATGTTCCCCAAATCTTTCATTGCAACAGCCTGCATTTCATTCCATGCAAACGAAGTATTCAGACGGAAGGCATGATCAAACTGGGAACTGGTGGAGAACATACTACCCGGCGCAATACTAATATTCTTAGCCAGTGCCAATTGGTATAGGCGATTGGCATTGAAAGGCGGTTCAAACTCCAACCAAAGAAAATACCCCCCACGGGCACTGTTTACTTTCACTGACTGAGGGAAATATTCACTAATTGCCCGTAACATCTGGCCTTGCCGTTGCTCCAATTGGCGTCGCAGCCGCCGCAGATGATTGTCATACCCTCCTTGCGCCAGATAATCCGCAATGGCCAACTGAGTTGGTGTACTGGCTGACACCGTGCTCATCATCTGTAATTGCTGAATTTTCTTCGCATGTTTACCCGCAGCAACCCAACCGACCCGATATCCGGGTGCAAGGCATTTTGAAAATGATGAACAGTGCATGAAATTATTTTCTGTATCCCATGCCTTTATTGGCGCAGGAGGTTCCTGCTCGAAATACAGTTCACCATATACATCATCTTCAATCAGGGCGATCTGGTTTTGATTTAGAATTTCCACCAGCCGCTGTTTATTTTCAGATGGCATCGTGCTGCACAGTGGGTTTTGAAAACGCGACATCAACCAACAGGCTTTTATTGGATATTTTTGCACGATTTCTTCCAATGTATCTAAATCAATGCCTGTATGTGGATCTGTTTTAATCGCGATAGCTTTCAATCGCAATCGTTCTATCGCTTGTAACGCACCATAAAAAGCAGGAGATTCAATCACTACCCAATCTCCCGGAGAAGTGACGGATTGCAGGCTGAAACTTAATGATTCCATGGCCCCCGCAGTAATAACAATCTCATCCGGTGAAACGTGGATACCATGGGCAGCATAACGGCGTGATATATTGCGCCGTAACTTTTCATTACCCGGCGGCAGATTTGCCAGCGAATTATGTGGAACAAAGCGACGGGCGACTGAAGCCAGTATTTTTGAAAGTTTGGGTTCTGCCAACAAGGAAGGGTCAGGAAAAGCTGAGCCGAAAGGGATAATTTGTGGATCTTTGCATGCCTGCAAAACATCAAAAATAGACGCGCTAATTTCCACATTTTCACTTAAATTAAGTTCCCTCCCTCCCTTTGCCGCCGCAAAGGGCTTTAACCGAGTGGCGACATAATATCCTGATTGCGGTCGCGCGACGATCCATCCCTGACTTTCCAGCAATTGATAGGCTTGCAGCACTGTCATCAAGCTCAACCCTGACGATTTCACCGATTCCCGTAGTGATGGTAACCTGTCACCAACTTGCCAAATATCGTCTTCTATCTGCTGGCGTATCATTCCAGCTAATTGTTCATAACGCGTCATATGCCAGGCTTCCGGTTTAAGTGTTATAGCCAATAAACAAAAAATTGTAACTATTATACCCAAGATCTCTATGTTCTACTTATCCACACTTTCTAACTTCGTTTGCCCATATACCCAATCGATTTCAATAAGAGGTCACTATGTTCGGGTTAAATGCCCTTGAACTTGCAAGGATACAATTTGCATTTACAGTTTCTTTTCACATCATCTTCCCCGCTATTACGATAGGCTTAGCCAGCTTCCTCGCGGTATTGGAAGGTTTATGGCTTAAGACAGGCAATACTGATTACAAAACGTTATACCACTTCTGGTCAAAAATTTTTGCAGTTAATTTCGGTATGGGCGTTGTTTCTGGCTTGGTAATGGCTTACCAATTCGGTACTAACTGGAGTTTCTTCTCTGATTTTGCTGGTTCTGTCACAGGCCCTTTGCTGGTTTATGAGGTGCTGACGGCATTTTTTCTTGAAGCCGGATTTTTAGGCGTCATGCTGTTTGGCTGGAACCGGGTCGGAGAAAGGCTGCACTTTTTCGCAACTTGTATGGTGGCGCTTGGTACGATTATTTCCACATTCTGGATATTAGCTTCCAATAGCTGGATGCAGACGCCACAAGGCTATGAGATCGTTAATAATCAAGTCGTGCCCGTTGATTGGCTCGCGGTGATTTTCAATCCTTCTTTCCCTTATCGTTTACTGCATATGGGAACTGCTGCATTCCTCGCCTCAGCATTTTTCATTGCTGCTTCTGCTGCATGGCATCTGCTAAAAGGTAATGATTCATCAGCCATACGGAAAATGTTGTCAATGGCAATGTGGATGATTCTGTTCATTGCGCCGTTACAAGCCATGATTGGCGATATGCACGGGTTAAATACATTAAAACACCAGCCTGCTAAAGTTGCCGCAATGGAGGGCCATTGGGAAAATCACGCAGGTGAAGCCACGCCATTAATTCTGTTTGGCATCCCTGATCAAGAAACAGAAGAGACACGTTATGCCATCAAAATTCCTTACCTTGCCAGTCTGATCCTGACGCACAGTCTGGATAAGCAGGTTCCGGCACTGAAAGAATTTATCCCCGAAGATCGCCCGAATGTCTTTATGGTGTTCTGGTCATTCCGTGTCATGGTAGGACTTGGGATGTTAATGATTATTGCCGGAATCTGGGGGCTATGGCTGCGTCATAAAAAACGCCTGTATGAAAATCGGTTTTTTCTTCGTTTTATGCTTTTAATGGCACCTTCTGGTCTTATCGCAATTCTGGCTGGTTGGTTTACTACGGAAATTGGTCGCCAGCCATGGGTTGTTTATGGCCTGATGCGCACCAAAGATGCCGTATCAGCGCATGGTGATATCCACGTGAGTATTAGCCTGCTGATTTTCTTTGTCGTCTATGCTGCTGTTTTCGGTATCGGTTACATCTATATGATGAAACTTATCCATAAAGGTCTCAATCAAGATCCCAATAAGGAGTTAACAAATGGGTATTGATCTCCCCCTGATTTGGTTCCTGATCATCATATTCAGCACCATGATGTATATCGTGATGGATGGTTTTGATCTCGGCATCGGTATTTTATATCCGGCAATCAAGGAACAATCTGATCGGGATTTAATGATGAATTCTGTTGCTCCCGTCTGGGATGGTAATGAAACTTGGTTAGTACTGGGAGGAGCCGGGTTATTTGGTGCATTCCCATTGGCCTATGCTGTGATTTTAGATGCTCTGGCAATCCCGCTGACCATTATGTTGTTAGGCCTGATATTTCGTGGTGTCGCTTTTGAATTTCGCTTCAAGGCTACCCCGAAACACCAACATCTTTGGGATAAGGCGTTCATGATCGGTTCAATACTTGCCACCTTTATGCAGGGTATCGTCGTTGGTGCGGTTATTGAAGGTTTTCCCGTCGAAAATCGTGTTTATGCCGGTGGTTATTTTGACTGGCTGGCACCTTTCCCTCTATTTTGCGGGCTTGGTCTCGTTGTCGCCTATGCCTTATTAGGCTGCGGCTGGTTGGTGATGAAAACCGAAGGGCACTTGCAACAACAAATGTATCGCATCCTGCGTCCCTTGACATTACTGATACTTGCAGTCATTACCATCATCAGTATTTGGACACCTTTGGCCCATTCAACGATTGCTGAACGCTGGTTCAGCCTGCCAAATCTGTTTTTCTTCATGCCCGTACCATTACTGATATTATGGTCAAGCTGGAACCTATTGAAAGCCAGGCAGAACTCAAGCCATTACTCTCCATTTTTTATCGCATTGTTACTGATTTTCATGGGATTCAGTGGATTGGGGATCAGCATTTGGCCCAGTATTATTCCTCCTTTCATTAGTTATGAAGAGGCCGCATCGCCACCTCAATCATTAGGTTTTATGCTGGTTGGTGCCTTATTTATCATCCCGATCATTTTGACTTATACCTTTTGGAGTTATTATGTCTTCCGAGGAAAAATCACTCACGAACAAGGTTATCACTGAAACTGATCCACAACGTCCCTCAATATGGAAACGCTTAGGTTGGATGATTACAATCTGGCTTTGCAGTGTACTTGCTCTCTACGCCGTATCCACGTTATTTCGCGCCTTAATGACAACAGCGGGCATGAAAATCCAGTGATAACTAACCCTTTTTAATTAATTGAGCTAAGGTTTTGATCAGGACAACAAGAGGATTGTTTAACTGATGAAAACCTTCTCTGACAATCCAGTAACGGCAACAGGCTGGTTGTGTGGTACGGCTATCGCCATTAATTTGTTTGTGCTTCTGTTTCTGGGATTCAATACCCCACTCTCGTTGATTGAAAAACTGTGGGCAATTTTTAACGTTCTGAATATATTACTTTTATTTATTTTGCTCCATAGAGCAAATTTCATTTCATTTCGTATCACCTTATTTTCAAAATTATTTTCCACAAAGAAGCAAAGAAAAATAGCGATTCTGAAACAGGAAAAACAATACTTACGTTTTCTCATCTCCGTTCATTCTCAGCTAAACCTTAATACTGCATTATCTGATAATTTTCATATGGTATTTTACCGACTGAACCAGTTAGTGCCTTTCAAGGAAGTCAGGATCACGCTTTATCACCCACAAAGGAAATACCATTTTGAGTACCCGGATAATATTTTAAATAACTATCTTCCACGAATGATGAAATGGGATTTATATGATAAACAGACTTTCCACGGAATGATCCAGATCTTAATTCATCGGGATCAGGTTTTATCTTCTTATGAAAAAAATTTAATTCAGTCCGTTACTGACGCACTGGCAAGGCATATATCGCTCAAAAATACAGTGCGCCAACAAATTAAACAAAGTATCAGCGATGACCGGAAAGCTATTTCCAGAGAGCTGCATGATACTGTAGCGCAATCATTTCTATTCCTGAAGATTCAGATTAATAGTTTGCACTTTCGCACCGATAAATTCTCTCGACAAGGATTGATCTCCTTAAGGATGATCAAAGAAGAGTTGGATATCGCTGGTCAACAATTTAGAGAAATGCTGGTCTCACTACGTACAGAGAGAAACCATCATGATTTATTTGAATCATTGAAAGCCTTAATCAAAGAATTCAACCACCGACTGGGTTTTAATATTGAATTTCATTACCGGATCACGCACCAAATTATTCCCATTGGTCATGGCCGGCATCTGGTGCAGATTATCAGGGAAGCACTGAATAATTGCTATAAGCATGCTGCTGCGACTTGGATCAGCATCCGTATTTATCCTGTCGGGAAAAAGATTATTACCGTTATTAGCGATAATGGTCGTGGAATGCCTCTGACTCTGACAGAACAAGAACAATTTGGTCTGGCAATTATGCGAGAACGGGTATCTTTGATTTCAGGTAAGATGAAAATTAAAAAACGCAGAAAAAGTGGCACAGAAATTGAAATTCAATTTCCGCTGTA
The DNA here is from genome assembly GCF_014467285.1 of Xenorhabdus sp. PB62.4. Taxonomy (NCBI): domain Bacteria; kingdom Pseudomonadati; phylum Pseudomonadota; class Gammaproteobacteria; order Enterobacterales; family Morganellaceae; genus Xenorhabdus; species Xenorhabdus sp. PB62.4. The sequence goes on from NZ_NKHR01000008.1 coordinate 147,023, forward strand.
AACGACCTTGTTTAGTATTTTGTGTAATCGCCACAATCCCCCCACAAAATGAAAAACTCTGCTTTAGACTGTCAAAGTTATTCCCCCAGCCACAGGATTAACTGGGGGATGGGTTTCTTTGCAGCGATGTGTATGCTCAGGTCTATCAGCTATAAGCCAATAATGCTTTCTGGCACAATCTGGAACGCACGCAATCCTGCTGGGAAAAGTGAATTACACTGACAGATTCATCATCGAAAAACCTTTCTAAGGCATCCACCAATCCAGATGTTATGTTTCCCGGCAAGTCACATTGACTAACATCACCATTAACAACCACTGTTACGTTTTCTCCCAATCTCGTTAAAAACATTTTCATTTGGTTGACTGTAACATTTTGTGCCTCATCAAGGATCACAAACGCATTCTCAAATGTTCTTCCGCGCATATAGGCAAAAGGCGCAATTTCTACTTTGCCAATTTCAGTACGCAAGCAATATTGCAAAAATGAAGCCCCCATGCGTTTTAATAACACGTCATAAACGGGCCGGAAATAAGGGGCAAATTTCTCTGCCATATCTCCGGGGAGAAAACCAAGATCTTCTTCTGCCTGCAATACAGGGCGTGTCACAATAATTTTATCAACTTCTTTATTGATTAAGGCATCCGCTGCCATTACTGCACTAATGTATGTTTTTCCGCAGCCAGCTTCACCATTAGCAATAATCAATTGCTTATTATTGATCGCCCGCATATAGCGGTACTGAACTTCACTGCGTGGCAGAATTTCTGAAGTGTCCCTGTTTTCACGCGCCATTCCAATAGCCTCAACGCCTCCAACTTGCACCAATGAGGTGACATTATCATGATTCCGATAACGTGATTGCCGCATGTCCTTTTTTAACATTCTTCTCACTTCACGACGCGATTTGATCACTGCTTTCTGTCTACCCATAGTCATACACCTTATCGTTAGTTTCACTATTGCGGTGTTCTATCATTGATAGAATAACTAAGTTATGCCCTTCACCTTTCACGCTACAATTTGCAAGGTATCGGGTATATATCGAACAGGTAGGAGCTCCCTTTTCAGCTCATTAAGGCCCATAAAAAAACCGACGCTAAGATCGCCACTATTTTTATTAGTGACATTGATCCCAATCGCCGGTTCCTAACCGAGAATGCAGTTTCAGTCTCTGTCATTAGCATTCCTCGCATCTTTCCGCTTTCTTTGGTGTAACCTAACGGACTATGATGTCAGTATAATGACAGTTTTTTATTTATGACAAGATGAAAGGTTAAACTTTACTGAAACGTTCTTGATTTTTTATTGGTAAGGGCTCACTCAGTAACCTCAGAAAAATAATGACCTTACTTTCTCCATTATTTTTTACAATTACCTGCCAAACGGTATCCCGCTTTTTTGGCTTCTGCTTCTGAATGGAAATAAACTGCATTTTTATCTGCTACCGTCTTATAACCAGAGCAATGTGCAAAATGATAAATCTGGCTGTTTTTATTGCCTTTAATCATGGCTCCCTGCTCCGCTTTTGATGTGGATCTTTGAGTAAGTGCCTGATTATTTCCCGCATGCAGCCTATTTTGTTTTGGCGTACCAGATTGTGCCACCAGCCCTTGGCCTGAGTTTTTGTGCCCTAATTCCCATTTTTTGCTGCCAGTCACAAATGGGTTATGGTGCCCCATAATCCGGGCAATTCGGTTATCTCTATCACGCTCCCAAGCTTCCACTGGATACTGACGATCCCATGCCATCATCAATTGTTGTTGTTGGCGTGACATCGTCAGGTTATAGCGGTCATGCATATAAAAGTAGACTCTGGCAACCATCCCTTTCACTCTGTCGCGGGGTTCAAACAAACGTGATTGAAAATCCACTTTACTGCTACAAGCGCCATACATATTAGGCGTGTTTCTGGCAACCATTCCATAAGCAAAATTACTGCGATCGCCATTAACTTCACCAATTGAAGGAGCCAAATTATGCATATCTGACTCCATCATGCGAAATACCGGATCAGTATCAACGCAGTTCTTTCGGCCCCCGTTCTGCCAACATTGGCGCTGGTGCCCAAATACCCATGCCGGCACCATATGTTCCCATTCAATACGTTCTGCCCTTGTTTGCTGTGATCTTACATGGTAACTACAAGATGCTAAATCAACACGTCCACCACTCTTGCCGACCCATTGCCAGTCACAGCCACAATATAATGTCCCTATGCCGGATTTTGTTTGCCCATCATAGACATTCTTTCTTGATTCCACTTTTGCTTGCTCAAAACTGGTTGGAGCGCTCCATACATTAAACGAAATAGTTAATCCGAAAATCAAAAGATAACGTGCCCACAGGCCAATTTTATTGTTCAAAATAATACCTATTTACTTATTGTGCATAACATCCATCTATTATCCTGCCTGACAACACCATAAAATGACAAATATAATTCGTGGAAATTTTATTGATAACGGCAACGGAATTAATCCATTATTTGGATTAATTAATATTAATATGACTTAATGCACTAAACAGCCCTTTTTATTGGAATTTTAAGTACTAAAATATCACGTTAATTAAACTATTGAACTCGGTTTATTTGAGTAATATTAAATCAATTACTTAAAACACTCAGTTGAATTCATTAGGATAAATGACCATTAGCACTAAAATCAAACAGCTTGAACAAGAGTTGCAGGAAGTTGTGAAGAAATATTCAGGGAATGAAGAAGTCACCGTCATTACTACTAACAGTTCAGAAAATAATTTACAGATTCAAGTTATTATCGCTGGTAAAAATCAGTTAGATATTACCCTGAATTCATTTTCTGATTAACCAAAATTCTCTGTATTTGTATCATTATAAGAATGTACTATTATCCCCGCCCGTGCCGGGGCGAGGATTTATGGCATTTTTCGCTGAATAAAATCGATTATCTTACAACCAAAACTGAGATTTCAGCATGCCCTACAATACCCGACGCATTTGAACCCAGTAAATGGGTTGAAATATCCGGGCGCCTTGATCCAACAATAATCAAGTCTGCCCCTATTTCACGGGCTGTAGACAACACTTTGTCTCGTGGGGAACCAAAAGCAACAGAGTATGATATTTTATCTTTTGGCAGGTCGATTCTTTCTACGACTTTTTTCAGTTCTTCTTCAGAATTTGTAATCGCCTTTTTGGCAAAAGCACTTAGTAAATCATAATGATAGCTATAACTCACAGAAAACCTGGAGATATCTGGCACTGAGTGAAACAGGTGTACCTTTGCATTAGATATTTTTGCCAAATATTCTGCATGCTTAATTGCATTGTCAGTTAATTGATCTTCTGGAATATCAATTGGAACTAAAATTGTGTTATACATATATACTCCCCTGTAATTGGATATCAACCATCAAGCCGTCACAAAAACCTATTACTATCATTAATCCACCATTCCCAATGGAAATCATTACCGTACTACTAATACAGATACTTTTGCATACCTGACAACGCCAGAAGAGTTAGAGCCTAATAAGTGTGTAGTGATATTGGGTCGTCTTGAACCAATGACGATCAAATCAGCCCCAATTTCATCCGCCGCCGCAGTGATTTCATCTCTTGGTGAACCAAATGCAATCGAATAGGCAATGCGGTCATGCGGTAATTCAAGGGAATCGACGAGTTTTCCCAAATCTTGCTCCGCCTTGATAGTCGCCTTGTCCTTAATCTCCATATAGCCTAAGGCATAAGCATTAATGATAGCTGATGAAATAGGTAATACATGCAGGAAATGTAATTTAGCCCCTGTTTCTCTAGCGATCTTAAGCGCGCTGTCAACGGCCTTGTTGGTTAGATCTTCTTCTGAAATATCTACTGGTACTAAAATAGTTTTGTACATATGCATGCTCCTATCTACTGAAATACCAAGTTATTCTGATTTCTTTATTATATTGAAATTCAGGCAACTTACTGTGAGTTATCTAACACCTAAACATGTTAGCGCCTATTCAGATACATAGATAGGAACTAGCCTGATAAACCCAAAAACAACCCTGCAATTGTTGCGCTCATAAGATTAGAAAGCGTTGCTGCCAGTAAAGCCCTGAACCCGAGCCGCGCAATGTCTGAAGTCCGTTCCGGGACGACCGTGATAAACGCACCAACCACAACAGCAATTGAGCCGAAGTTGGCAAAACCACAAAGAGCAAATGAGATAACAGCAATGGTTTTAGTGTCCAAAGCCACTACAGGATCATTTAAATAAGGAGAAAAGCTGACATAAGCCACAAATTCATTGATTGCCAATTTTTGACCGATCAGACTCCCGGCTAAATCAGCATGTTCCCAGTCTACCCCCATGATGTAGGCCAAAGGTGAAAAAAGATAGCCAAGTAAACGTTCCAGGCTTATTCCTTGTAAACCAAACAGCTCACCAATACCCCCAATAAGACCATTGATTAATGCTATCAGGGCTACGAAGGTCATTACCACGGTCGCGACACCAACGGCAATTTTCAATCCCAACATGGCTCCACCAGCCGTTGCCTCAATAATACTGGTCGGGCGTCTCTCACTGAATGAAATTTGCTCAAACCGGACTTGAGAAGGCTCTGTTGCAGGGCTGAGCAATCGGGCAAACAGAATACCTCCCGGAATTGCCATCAATGATGCAGCCAGTAAATATTCTATCGGTACACCTAATCCCGCATATCCAACCAGCATTGATCCTGCAATGGAAGCCATTCCACTGCACATCACAGTAAATAGTTCATTGCGATTCATTTTATTGATAAATGGTTTTAAAACCGCAGGCAGTTCGTTTTGTCCCAAAAATATTGTCGTTACTGCCGCAAAAGCTTCTACTTTGCTAATTTTCATCGATTTCTGGAACGCATATCCCAAAATATTAATGATCCATTTCATTATGCCAAGATAGTAAAGAATAGATATTAAAGACGTGATGAAAATAATGGAGGGCAATACCTGAAATGCAAAAATAAAACCAGCACCATCAAACAATTCATTCATTTTGGGGCCAACTAAGCTTCCGAAAATAAATGAACTCCCTGATGCGCTATAAGAAATAACATTATTGACTCCATTGGCGATGTTATTAATCAGCCATTTTCCCGCAGGAACATAGAGCATAATAGCACCAAGGCTTATTTGTAGAAATAATGCAGCCCCTACAGTACGCAAGCTGATTCTTTTTTTATTGACAGAAAACAGATAACCAATTAAAAGCAGCATTACCACACCAAGTAAACTGCGTAAAATATCCATAATTATATCCTCATTGTTTTTTAGCCAGCCTAAAGTCCCCACAAAGGATATTATCCAGTGCCTTTTCAGGCCGGCATTTATTACGGTTTCCGGATAAAACAGATTGGATTTAAGTTACTGGTTTTTATTTATCTCTTGATAAGCGATGGCAATTTTCGCAGCCAACTTAGCATTATTGAAAACTAATTCGATATTTGCCTGTAAGCTTTCACCTCCTGTCAGTTCAGTCACTCTGGCCAGCAGGAATGGCGTACTTTCTTTGCCGCTAATCCCCTGATTTTCAGCTTCCTTAATGGCTTGTTCAATAGCAGCATTGATTTGCTCTTCGGGCATGGCAAATAATTCAGGAATAGGATTGGCAACGACAACACCGCCTTTCAGCCCCGAACGCCATTTTACGCTCATGGCATGAGCTATTTGCCGTGGATCATTAAGCCTCACACTAACCGGAAATTGGCTGGTGCGACAGAAAAATGCCGGTAATTTTTCCGTCTGGTACCCCACCAGAGGTACACCATGAGTTTCCAGATACTCTATCGTCAATCCCAAATCCAGAATGGATTTGGCTCCGGCGCATACAACAGCGACATTCGTCATGGCTAATTCTTGCAAATCGGCTGAAATATCAAAAGAGTGTTCAGCTCCACGATGAACACCTCCAATCCCTCCCGTTGCAAAGACGGTAATGCCTGCCATTTCTGCAATGATCATGGTTGAAGCTACGGTGGTGGCACCATGTTTTCCTGACGCGATAACAAAAGGTAAATCACGACGGCTGACTTTTGTTACTAAGTGACTATCTTTTGCCAATAACTCAATTTCATCATGCAATAACCCAACTCTCATTCGTCCTTCAATAATCGCGATGGTCGCAGGAACCGCACCATTCTCCCGAATACACTGCTCAACTTCTAAAGCAGTTTCCCTATTTCGCGGGTAAGGCATACCATGAGAAATAATGGTAGATTCTAACGCAACTACAGGACGATTATTTGCCAATGCGTGAACCACTTCCGGGGAAATATCCAAATACTCATTTAATGCAATATTTTTATTCATGATCTTAATTCCAACAGTTTATTCACTCTGCTACAGGATAAATTCGGATGATTGGTAAATTCTGAAGATAAGGTGAGTGCAGAACAGCCTTGGGCAAAACGAATACTCTTTTCCAACGTCATATTTTCCAGCCAACAGTAGGCAAGGCCGGCCATCATCGCATCACCGGCGCCATTGGCATTGATAATATTAATCGGGATCGCGGGTGAACACCCTGAAACACCGCCCATTTCACTGTAATACACGCCTTCTGTTCCCATACTCAAAGCCAATCGTTGGACGCCTTGTTGATGGAACCACGATGCCGTATCTGCCGCATCTGCCAATGTCGTAATTTTTATTCCACTCAGTATTTCAGCCTCAAGCCGGTTAGGTTTCAAAGTATGGATATGAGATAACCAATGGCGAATTTTGGGGGCTTTAAATGTTGATACCGTATCAACAAAGATAGGAATATTTCCCGCATGGTTGAATAACCACTCTAATGTATCTTCCGTCAGGTTACAGTCAATAATTAATACACCGGCATGTTGAATTAATGCCTTAGATTGAGATAATAATGCGGGCGTAAGTTTTTCCAGTATACTCATATCATTAACGGCAACGCGCATCTCACCATGCTCATCAATTAATGAATGGTATGTTGATGTACTTTCTCCGGATAATTTATGGAAATAATCTGTATAAACACCCGCTAATTTCGTTTGTTCAAATAAAGTCTTCCCATAAAAATCATCACCAACAACAGAAATCAAATAGCTTTCTAATCCTAATAAAGCGATATTATGTGCGATATTTCGTCCTACGCCCCCTGCTGTGGATTTATTTTTCCCTGGATTAGAATCTTCATAGATTAATTTAGAGAACACATAGCTGGTCACATCCATATTGGCCGCGCCCACCGTAACGGCATACCTATTTTCTGAAAGAATATATCCTTTGCCTTTTATATACCCCTTTTTGCTCAGGTTCATAATATGTCCCGCGACACATGAACGGCTAATTCCAAGAATATCGGCAATTTCCTGTTGCTGAATGAAGGGGTCTCGCCTGATAAGCTGCAATATCTGTTTTTCTCGATTTGCCATATCATGTCCTTACTAATTTTTTGAACATGAAAGCTTTCTATTTCATCACTACCCGACAGTAAAGTTAATTTATGCTGTTTATTGTCATTGTGAGAAATAGATCGTAGAGCTGATGAAAAAATTTTTTCGCCTCAAAAAAGTGACTTAGATCACTTTTTATATAGCAAAAATTTACAAAATGTCACCATTTTATATCAATTAGTCGATAAGGTAATGTTTTATTTTGTGATAATCACTTTAAAAACAATTAGATTGATAAAATACTGAACCAGACAAACATTTGTTTGATTTTCTACATACGTTTATTTTTTAGACACAAAGAGAACCATTTGCTGTATCAAAAAGTGACTCATTTCACAATTCAATTTGTGCAGACAACCCCCAGAGAACTTCCGCATTGTGGGCAAAACGCACGGCTGGTTTTCCTAGAAATTCGGATTGTTGTCAGGATAATTCTGGGGCAATTCTTTGCTAGAAAATAAAGGGAATCATTTATTAATACACATAAATGTAAAAAGGTGCTGATATTTCAGCACCTTGTAATCCTGAAAGTCTGGATTATTCCTTTTTATCCAAGGGGAAAGGTACAGGATGTTTAGTGTTATAGTTAAAAGTATACATAGCCGTTATTACCATCATCACAACCAATGTCCACATCACTTCTTTTGCTCCCGTTCCCATAACCGCCCAGATACAATAAATAAAGGCAATAAAAGTAATAACAACATATCGTATTTTCTCTTGCCCAAGGTGCCCATGACCGATTAGCAACAAGGCTGCACAGGTATACAAATAAGGTATCAGGGTAAAAATAACTGAGACAGAAGAAACCAACCCAAATTCCTTCGCGGCATTTGGAGATATGCTACTGAGCTGGAACACTGTCATTAAAACGCCAAGGATCAGCAAACCAGCAACTGGCGTTCCCGCTTTATTCACTCTGGCAAAGATTGAAGGAAACAATCCATCATCCGCAGCCGCCTTGGCTGTCTGCCCGGCAAGTAATGTCCAGCCTCCCAGTGATCCCAAACATCCTGCCGCTGCACAAAAGGCAACGACTGCCCCTGCGGTATCTCCCAATGCTAATCTGGCGGCATCCCCAAAAGGCGAAGATGAAATTTTCAATGCCGCATTGGGGATCATCCCCATAATCACGCTACTGGACAAAACATAACAAACAGCCGCAATCAGCACGCCCCCAATGGTCGCAATTGGTACGTTACGCTTAGGATTTTTAACCACACCAGCCGCAACCGAAGCACTTTCAACGCCAATAAAAGACCACAGCGTCACGTTTAAAATGCTTTGAATAGCCCCGAAGGTATTTAATCCACTTACGTTCCACGCATCCATGTAAGTCTTACCGCTGAACCAGAACCATCCAAAAACCGCCGTTGCTACAATCGGGATCAACGCCAACGTTGTTGCCACCGCTTGTACTTTGGTAATGACATGCGGCCCGATAATGTTCAAAAAGACAAATATCCACAATATCGCCGTACAAGTGATGGTCAGGATTATCGGATCTTTCAGGATGGGGAAAAAATAACTCAGGTAACCTACCCCGATCACGACCATCGCGATATTTCCGATCCAGCACGCCAGCCAATACAAAACGTTGGTCTGGTAGCCCAGAAAAGGCCCAAAGGCCCGTCGTGCATAGGCATAAGAACCACCGGGGCTATCATCCAGTGAAGATATCTTGGCGTATACAATCGATAATCCCACCGCACCGATGATAGTCACTAACCACCCCAGAATGGCAATACCTCCTGTCGAAGCCAGACTGGCGGGCAGAAGGAAAACTCCAGATCCCATAATGTTACCTGCAACCATCAACGTAACGGGGATCAATCCGACTTTTTTCATCTCTGAAACTGTAGCCATAATTTATTTTCCCGTACTCACTTTTTTATACACATAACGTGATAAATGCCGTTGATAATTTCCGTACCTTCCGTTTCATGTTCAAAACCGGGGAATTCGTGATCCCATTTTTGCAGTGCATACAAATATCCAATTTGCGGGCTGGTCTTGGCCCCAAAGTTTTCTCCTGAAAGCAACATTGGAATTCCGGGTGGATAAGGAATGATGGAATTCGCTGCGATGCGGTGAGGTAAATCGTCCAGTGCTACCATTTCCACATGATTGGTGACAATCGCTTGATAAGCGGCTCGGGGCGTCATCGCCATTTCAGGTAGGCCCGCATACGCTTGGTTCAATTTTTCGCCCGGATTATTCTGCCGCAAATAATCGAACATCTTGTCACCCAACTCTTTTAATCCTAAATGACCATATACCTTTGGATATTGTTGCACCAAGTCCGGCAAAACCTTATTTAAAGGGGTATTCGCATCATAATGGTGTTTGAAAGATAACAAGGTGTTGAGTAATGTCCCCCATTTTCCTTTGGTAATTCCCATCGAAAACAGGAACATAATTTGAAAATCCGTGGTACGGGTAGGTACAATGCCGTGCTGGCTTAACCATGCTGTTACCAGGGCCGCAGGTACGCCTTTCTTCTGCAATTTACCATTATCTCCCATCCCTGGCGCCAAGATGCTGACTTTAATCGGATCGAGCATACTCCAGTCATTCGGTAAATCTTCAAACCCGTGCCAACTGTCCCCCGGGCGCATTACCCAACAACTTTGCTCTTTTGTCAGTAATTCTCTGGGAGCGTCTTCAAAGGCAATTTTTTTACCTGTTGCAGGATCTGTCACTTTCTCCTGATTCCACGGCTTAAAGAACCAACTACCTTCTTTGCTGAACTCCCGATGCAAACGTGCCAATGCCTGGCGAAAATCAACAGCTTCTTCAATCACCTCTTGTGTCAGGGAATAACCGCTATTGCCGTCCATCATAGAAACTGCAATATCGTTTGAAGCGCAAATAGCATATAAAGGAGAGGTTGTCGCGTGCATCATGTAGGCTTGATTAAATCTCGAAAAGTCCACCGGGTTACGCCCATCACGCACATGGATAAAAGAAGCCTGTGATAGTGCATTCAACAACTTGTGAGATGAGTGAGTGGCAAATACCGTCGGCCCTGAATGGCTTTTAGGTTCCCCGCGCATGGCGTAATGATCATGATAAATTGGATTGAAACGTGCATAACCATACCATGCTTCATCAAAATGTATTCTGTCCACACTTTTATCCAGCAATTCCTGTACATGTTTGGCGTTATAGCAAACACCATCATACGTACAGTTTGTGACTACACTATAAACTGGCTTAAGCTTAGCCATACCCTGAGTCAATGGGTTCTGTTTTAACTTTTTCTGGAGTGTTTTTGCCTGCATTTCTTGTGGGTAGATAGGCCCAATGATGCCATAACGGTTACGGCTTGGCAGCATATAGACAGGTTTCGCGCCTGTCAGGATTAACCCCTGTTCAATGGATTTGTGGCAATTGCGGTCAATGATGACGACATCATTCTCGGTCATGCAAGCCTGCATAATCGTACGGTTAGATCCTGATGTTCCGACTACAACCGAATAAGAATGGTCTGCACCAAATACTCTGGCTGCATTTTTTTCACTTTCTCCAAACGCACCCGAGTGGTCCAACAACGATCCCAATGAGGCTCGTTCAATACCCATATCAGTACGGAAGAGATTTTCCCCATAATAATCATGATAGAAACGACCAACAGGTGTTTTGTTAAATCCAACTCCCCCCTGATGCCCGGGCGCAGCCCAGGAATATTCATAGATTTTACTGTATTTCATTAAAGCCGACATTAAGGGAGGCAATAATTGTTGGCGATAACGATACATTGCCGCAATAGCCCGGCCAGCAATAAAATCTGCCGAATCTTCTAATATCCAAGCAAATTCGGCGAATTGTTCCAGCAATTCATGGCTCAGCAAAAATACCGTTTTTTCTCGATCACTTAATAAAAAAACCGGGACATTTTCCTGACGCTCAGACAGTTTATTCAATAATTGGTGTATATTACGATATAAATCATCATCCATCAGTGCACAACTTACCATCAGACAATCAAATGGTTCATTGGCCGAAATTATCGTATAGCTATCTTCAAGAGAATCCGAAATAACAACACCAACATCTCTCTCGATTAATTTATCTGCCAACCGCTGCACGGCATTTTCAATATAGTGATTATGATATTGTGTACCCACTTCGTTTTTTGCTATCAATACTTTCATGACATTTTTCCTTACGCTATCTCTACTTGAACCAACAAGAAAATTTAGTGTTATTGGCAATTGCCATAGAATGGTTGACACAATCAGGGAATTGGATGTTTTTCATTCGGCTAATGCTGTATAAAAAGCATTTTTAACGGTACTGAGTGAGCCATAATATAAATTCCATTAACGTAGTAACATTAGTTAACTATTTGCTAAAATATAAATTTTTATGCTTAAAATCACACTGATCAATATAGTGTCTATTTGGATTTGTGCAATTTTGGTAATAGCATGGAAATTAGCTTTGCTATACAAAGTTGAAGCTATCAATATTGAAATATCAGGAAAAACAGTTAATAACTGTTGTGTTAATATTTAATCGTAATTAGTTTTTTGATTATTTTTTATTATTTTAATTTATTTTTTATATAATCAGCCTGTTGAATGACTGCTTTTTAACCCTTAAGTAAACTAAAGGAAAAAATAATTGCGATAATATGCTCTGTTTGGTTACCCATGGCTTTGCATTACAAGCACGGAAATGGAGTTCTCCATATCAATGAAATAACCCTCCTTTGTATCTTAGATACTTATTAAACCTGACTCTATAATAATAGCCAATTCCTACCCATACCGTTTACGCAATTATAGCGCTGAATTAGTAAGAGCCAGGGCACAATAGCATAACAATGTGGATTTCTTTTACTGACGTTACTATGGAAAAGTACGGGGCATCATTAAGCAGGCACTAAAAACCAATCTCGATTGAGGATTATTGCACCTTATTTTTCCTGGATTGAATTGATTAAAAGCTCCTGCTGCTGTGATCTCCATCACTAAATTATAGGACTAAGAATGAAAGAACATCCTGATTTATGGGCCGACTTACTAAACGGTCTGAAGAATGCATGGCCACAGATATCAGGCTCTATTTTGGCCATCATGATTTGCTATGGCCGACTGATTTATGACGGTGTGGAGCGGAAAAATCGCTGGGTCGAACCGCTACTATGCGGAGCGCTGTCGTGGGGATTTTCCAGTGGATTAGAACTACTTGGTATTCCAAGCAGTGTTTCACCCGCTCTCGGCGGTGCCGTCGGCTTTATTGGCGTGGAAAAAATACGAGAATTTGCGAACCGGGCCATCAACAAACGTTTAGGAGATAAATAATGACAAGAGGGATTCGTAACCATAACCCAGGTAATATTCGCCACGGTGATAAATGGCAGGGTTTACGCGATATACAGACAGATAAATCATTTTGCCAGTTTGTGGCACCTGAATACGGTATCCGGGCGATGCTGAAAATTCTGCGCAATTACGAACGCAAGTATGGGTTGAATACTATTCGCCAGATTATTTCCCGCTGGGCACCACCGAATGAAAATAATACCGAAGCTTACATTGCCTATGTATGTAAAGTAGTCGGTGTGCCCAGCAGTATTGTGATAGATGTAGAAAATGTCAACACAATGAGCAAACTGGTTAAGGCTATCATTCAGATGGAAAATGGTCAGCAACCTTATTCCGATGCGGTTATTACACAAGCATTTGAATTGCTATAAAGTTCAGTCAACATATAATCACCGCCAAAGCTTTGGCGGTGATTTTTTCTAACAATGTTTTTGCTGAATGCTAATGATCATTTTGATGAAAAATCCCATCCTCTATTTCCCGTAAAATTTTCCTGTGATAAAAAATAACATCATTTCAATGTTACATAACCATTATCAAGAACAACAATAACCTAATGTATTTATTGGATTTAATGTATTAATTTAGTTATATCCAATCACCTTTTATTCATTTTGTGATACAACTACAAAATAAATTGTTATCTAAGAAAAAGAATAAATAGCAGTATCAAAAAACTACGGGGATAGACTCTTAGTTACATTCTTGATAAAGAGGATAAATATCTTCTTATCTTTCAGAAGATTGCAATTATCTATAATGTCGTTAACAGAAAAAATACCGTCAATAAAAAGAGGGGTTATATGAAATCACGTGCTGCTGTTGCCTTTGGACCAAACAAACCACTCGAAATTATCGAAATTGATGTTGCTCCCCCGAAAGTGGGTGAAGTAATGATAAAAATCAGCCACACAGGTGTTTGTCATACTGACGCTTTTACTCTCTCAGGCAGTGATCCCGAAGGTATATTTCCTGTTGTTCTGGGTCATGAAGGAGCGGGTATCGTCGTCGAAGTTGGTGAAGGTGTTACAAGTGTAAAACCGGGCGACCATGTTATTCCATTATATACAGCGGAGTGCGGTAAATGTGAATTCTGCCAGTCAGGTAAAACTAACCTTTGTATCTCAGTGCGTGATACTCAGGGTAAAGGTCTCATGCCGGATGGCACCACACGTTTTTCTTACAATGGGCAACCTATCTATCATTACATGGGATGTTCCACATTCAGTGAATATACTGTCGTAGCTGAAGTCTCACTGGCAAAAATCAATCCAGCAGCAAATCATGAACATGTTTGTCTGTTAGGCTGTGGTGTTACTACCGGAATTGGTGCGGTACATAATACAGCCAAAGTGCAACCCGGAGATTCTGTCGCCATTTTCGGACTTGGTGGAATTGGACTTGCCGTCATCCAAGGCGCTCGTCAAGCAAAGGCCGGGCGCATTATTGCCATTGACACCAATCCGGCCAAATTCGAACTGGCCAAACAGTTTGGTGCCACTGAATGCGTCAACCCAAATGATTACGACAAGCCCATTCAACAAGTCATTCTGGAGATGACAAAATGGGGTGTTGATTATACTTTCGAATGTATTGGTAACGTCAACGTAATGCGTGCCGCACTCGAAAGTGCGCACCGTGGATGGGGACAATCCGTAATCATTGGCGTAGCCGGCGCTGGGCAGGAAATTTCTACTCGTCCGTTTCAGCTTGTTACGGGACGTACATGGAAAGGTACTGCTTTCGGTGGAGTGAAAGGACGCAGCCAGTTGCCAGGAATGGTAGAAGACGCCATGAAAGGTGAAATCGAGCTTGCACCTTTCGTTACCCATACAATGCCTCTTGAAGACATTAATGAGGCTTTCGAGCTGATGCGTGAAGGTAAGTCGATCCGTACCGTTATTCACTACTGATTTTAAATAGTTACCATAAGCAGCAAACCGTGTTGTCAGTTAACACGGTTTCTGAGAAAACTTGAAAATTACCACAATAATTAACCTTAAGACGTTTAACCTTAAAACAATTGACTTTAAAACAATCATCCTTAGAGAGAAAGGTAATGGAAAGAATCGAACATCACGCCTGTTTTGGTGGATGGCAGGATGTCTATCAACACGAATCAAAGGTTTTGGGTTGCCAGATGCGTTTTTCAGTTTTCCTGCCTCCCCAGATTGGAGAAAGAAAATTGCCTGTACTGTACTGGCTTTCTGGATTGACTTGCACTGAACAAAACTTCGTCACAAAAGCGGGCGCTCAACGTTACGCAGCCGAGCATGGTATGGTTATTGTTGCCCCAGATACCAGTCCACGAGGTGATGATGTCGCTGACGACCCTGCTTATGATCTTGGAAAAGGAGCTGGATTTTATCTCAATGCGTTAAAACAACCCTGGTCTTCACATTATCGTATGTACGATTATGTTGTTTCGGAATTACCTGAACTGATTGAAGCAAACTTTGAGGTGACGGATATACGGTCGATCAGCGGTCATTCTATGGGAGGCCACGGAGCAATGGTGATTGCCCTGAAAAACCCTGACCATTATTGCAGCGTATCGGCATTTTCACCCATTATTGCTCCCAGTCAAATTCCATGGGGTATAAAAGCATTTTCCAACTATCTTGGTGAAAACACGTCTGAATGGAAACAATATGACTCTGTAGAATTGATTAAGAACGCAAAAAAACAGCTCCCAATTTTGATTGATCAAGGGCTCAATGATGATTTCCTTGAGGAGCAATTACGTCCTGAATTACTACAGGCTATTTGCGATGAAATCAGTTATCCAGTGACCATCAACTTTCAGGCAGGGTATGACCACAGCTACTACTTTATTGCCAGCTTCATTGAAAATCATATTATCTACCATGCCAAAGCAATGCAAAAGTGCGCTGGGAAAAGGTGAATTTTAAATATGTAATTCGGTGATCCATAAAGCCAGATATATTTCTCAGCATGGCTTCCCCCTTAATGTTACCTACTCGTAAGGGGGTTCAGGGTGAGATCTCATATATTTAGTAAGGTTATTTAGGTTAAATAAAGACCAGAGTATAACTTCTTATAGCTCTTTCTCTCATTAAAACGATAAGATCACGCTATTCCATAAAAATAGCGATCGTAATAATGAGTATTTTTAACTTTATCAGTAAGATCGATGACCCGCGTTCTGATATCAA
>NZ_NKHR01000080.1:0-1179 GCF_014467285.1 Xenorhabdus sp. PB62.4
TATAACTTCTTATAGCTCTTTCTCTCATTAAAACGATAAGATCACGCTATTCCATAAAAATAGCGATCGTAATAATGAGTATTTTTAACTTTATCAGTAAGATCGATGACCCGCGTTCTGATATCAATAAAAAGCATGAGTTAATGGATGTGATTTTTTTGGCTTTTGCTGCCGTGTTATGCGGGGCTTCTGGCTGGAAAGCGATTCAAGAGTTTGGTGAGATACAAATTGAGTGGCTTAAAAAATATACGCGCTTTACTCATGGCATTCCTCGTCGTCACTGTATTGCTAATATTATCAAAATGATAGAGCAGGATGCACTGGTTGAAGCCTTTTATGACTGGATCAACCAGCGCCGGGTCAAGGCAGGAAAAAGCCTTATCGCTATTGACGGAAAAACGATGAGAGGCACTTGCAAAGGCACCCTGTTTGAAGCTCTCCATGTGGTCAGTGCTTATGATGTCGAGTCCGGTGTTGCCCTATATCATCGGGTCGCAGAAAGTAAAGGGAAAGAAGGCCCAGTTGCAAGGCAACTCATTGAATTATTGGCGCTTGATGGGGCTGTAGTCACGATGGATGCCCTGCATTGTCAGAAAGAAACCCTTGAGTTAATTACCCAACGAGGCGGCGATTTTATTGTGGGTGTCAAAGGTAATCAAAAAAGTCTGGCTGAGTTTGTTAAATCCCATTTTGCTGCTCATTATGAAAGTCATGAACTTGTTGAATTTACAGAAAAAAGCAGAGGTCATGGACGAGAGGAGTTCCGTCATGTTATGCAAATTAGTGCGACGTTGTCAGAAGAATTTCAGGCAAAATGGCCTTCAATACAATCGGTTATCGAAGTGGTCAGTGAACGAAGTGTGAAAGGCCACCCCCCTCACCGTGATTCACGCGGGTATGTCAGTTCACTCCCTTTAGATGCGGAGCTAGCGGCCACGGCAATAAGAAAGCATTGGTCGGTGGAAAATGAGCTGCACTGGGTTTTGGACGTCACTTTTCGGGAAGATGCAATCTCGCTGAAAGCTCCTGATGGGGCGGCACAAATGGCCCTTTTTAATCGAATTGCATTAAATGTGATTAAACAAAATACCAGTATAAAGGACAGTCAGGCCGCTAAACGCCGAAGAGCAATGTGGTCAGCGGAATTCCGTAGTCAGCTTATATTTGATTAAACTTAAT
>NZ_NKHR01000081.1:0-1153 GCF_014467285.1 Xenorhabdus sp. PB62.4
TGTCTAAAGAAAAGTTTGAACGTTCAAAACCGCACGTTAACGTTGGTACTATCGGCCACGTTGACCACGGTAAAACTACCCTGACTGCTGCAATCACCACTGTTCTGGCGAAAACTTACGGCGGTAACGCACGTGCATTCGACCAGATCGATAACGCACCAGAAGAAAAAGCACGTGGTATCACCATTTCTACTTCTCACGTAGAATACGATACCCCAACTCGCCACTACGCGCACGTTGACTGCCCAGGCCACGCCGACTATGTGAAAAACATGATCACCGGTGCTGCTCAGATGGACGGCGCGATCCTGGTTGTTGCTGCAACTGATGGCCCAATGCCACAGACGCGTGAGCACATCCTGCTGGGTCGTCAGGTAGGCGTTCCATACATCATCGTGTTCCTGAACAAATGTGACATGGTTGATGATGAAGAGCTGCTGGAGCTGGTCGAAATGGAAGTACGTGAGCTGCTGTCTCAGTACGATTTCCCAGGCGACGACACGCCAATCATCCGTGGTTCTGCTCTGAAAGCGCTGGAAGGCGAAGCTGAGTGGGAAGCGAAAATCATCGAACTGGCTGAAGCACTGGATACTTACATCCCAGAACCAGAGCGTGACATTGACAAGCCATTCCTGCTGCCAATCGAAGACGTATTCTCCATCTCCGGCCGTGGTACTGTAGTTACCGGTCGTGTAGAGCGTGGTATCGTTAAAGTCGGCGACGAAGTTGAAATCGTTGGTATCAAAGAAACCACTAAAACGACTTGTACCGGCGTTGAAATGTTCCGCAAATTGCTGGACGAAGGCCGTGCGGGTGAGAACGTGGGTGTTCTGCTGCGTGGTACTAAGCGTGATGACGTTGAGCGTGGTCAGGTTCTGGCGAAGCCAGGCTCTATCCACCCACACACTCAGTTCGAATCTGAAGTGTATATCCTGAGCAAAGATGAAGGTGGCCGTCATACGCCATTCTTCAAAGGTTACCGTCCACAGTTCTACTTCCGTACAACTGACGTAACCGGTACTATCGAACTGCCAGAAGGCGTAGAGATGGTAATGCCAGGTGACAACATCAACATGGTAGTTAACCTGATTGCGCCAATCGCAATGGACGAAGGTCTGCGTTTCGCAATCCGTGAAGGCGGCCGTACTGTAGG
>NZ_NKHR01000082.1:0-1141 GCF_014467285.1 Xenorhabdus sp. PB62.4
AGTGATGTGATGGACGGCCCCTTTTTCAGCGGCAAATAGTGCCATCTTTCTTTCCGATGCACTGAATTTTTCGGGAGAGAACCTATCATGAATACGATCAAAGTCGTTGGCATTGACCTCGCCAAAAACGTTTTTCAAGTCTGTGTCTGGATGGCGGACGGTTCTGTCGCCTCGAACCGAAAACTCTCACGGCAAAAATTGCTTGATACCGTGCGCTCTTTTCCGCCCGGCACTGTCATTGCGATGGAAGCTTGTGCAACATCTCACTACTGGGGGCGAACGCTGCAAGCGATGGGATATACCGTCAGGTTAGTCCCGGCTCAACACGTCAAGGCCTTCAGTCATCATCAAAAAAACGATGCCAATGATGCGCTGGCTATTTGTGAAACTGCCTGTCGTCCAGGTCTTCATTTTGTTCCCGTCAAGACCGTGGCACAGCAAGATATCAAGGCACTGCGTAGTGCCCGGCAACTCATGGTGGAACAGCGTACCGCACTTGCTAACCAAATGCGGGCTTTTCTCGCTGAATCGGGACTGATTGTGCCTGCCGGCATTCAAAAACTTCAACAGCATCTCCCTGATATTCTGGAAGATGACAGCACTAACCTGTCTTGTGTACTGCGTCATTTATTGCATCCCTTATGGGCAGAGATGCAGCATTTGAACACCGGCATTCATGACATGGATAACGAAATAGCGGCACTTTCCCGTCAGCAACCGGGTTATGAGCACCTGCTCACGATCCCCGGCGTTGGTCCTCTTATCGCGGCCGCTTTCGTGAGTGACGTCAGTGCATCCCCATTTGCCAATGGCCGACAACTGTCTGCCTGGTGTGGACTGGTTCCCCGGCAACACAGTTCAGGAGGAAAAAACCGTCTGTCTTCCCTGAGCAAAAATGGCCATCGTCATCTGCGAACGTTAATCATTCACGGTGCCCGTGCCGTGATGCGTTGTGTTCAAAGACGGGATGATTATCTGGGAGAGTGGCTGAGAAAACTGATTGACCGGTGCGGGTTCATGAAAGCCACGGTGGCTTTAGCCAACAAACTGACCCGGATTATTTGGCGTGTTCTGCGGGATGACGTGGATTTTAATATGAAAAAAGCTTTTCTGTCCGTTAATTGAGTCACCTAAAACGGGT
>NZ_NKHR01000083.1:0-1120 GCF_014467285.1 Xenorhabdus sp. PB62.4
TAGTTATTCATGAAAATGAATTTGGTGTTCTTGGTACAAAAATATGTGCTATGACTGACGACGAATTTCGTCGGCAGTGATAAGAATTCCAGTATGACGACGGCCGAGTAAAAACACAGAGATGTAACTGCGATTGTCGATAACAGCCACCACGCCTTCAACTAGGGCAACTTGTTGATTTTTTTTATGATGGATTTTCCCATCATCTCAAGGTGGGATATCACACTTTGGTTTTATATACGGGTGAGGGTGTGAGAAATTTTTCGGATACCTTTGCTTTCGTGTGTTGGCTGCGTGATAACCCAGTGCAAAGGCGTATCGATATCCTCTGCGAGCCAAAGTGAGGACCACGGACAAATCAATGTGTTAATCAACTATAGAGGAAATCCCTATGGTTGCCGCAAGGTGTGATATCCCATCTTGGGTATTGAGATTTCCTCAACACCTTTTGCACTCACAGGATTATTTAATGTAACTCAGTGACTAACTGTCAGCCTGATAGCAGAGCAAAGCCCGAATTCGGGTTTAGTTGATAACGCATTGATATATCATCAGACGCCACATTTGGCGTTTGGTCACAGTTTAACTGACCCAATTATTTTGGGTTACCTGCCTCGTTGCATGGAACAAGAACTGTCCCACTAATTGTGGGTCAGTTTGTGCCGACGAAATTCGTCGCTGCAAAATCCAATATCCGATAATCGGACTTTTGCTCAACTCATTAAGGGTTGAACAAACTTTGCGCTCCTCTTAAAGAGGAGCACAAAAGAGCGGGATAGGAATAATGTATTGGATATCCCCGCGGGTCAAAATGACCACCTCGAAAGAATCAATGGGTTATCCAACTATGGTGAAGATCACCACGGTTGCTATTTTTCCTCAAAGTGAGGATGAACGAGAGTATCAATGAGTTATAAATAACTCAGGAGGGCTTGAGTTTAAGCCGTCCAGTACAGGGTTACTTAATGTAACTTAGTGACTGAGTACGTATTACGTTCGCAGTGATTCATTTGCATATAATTGATTGATTTTTATCATGGTTGAAATACCAACCATCTAAAAGTGATGGAAAATGGCACGAAGAAAGCAAAAGAATTCACAATCGATAGTTTCCACGGTC
>NZ_NKHR01000084.1:0-1084 GCF_014467285.1 Xenorhabdus sp. PB62.4
TTGATGTGGTTCAATGATTTTGGTCACCGTTATAGAGGTGATATTCTCACTTCGATAATTCAACAGGTGACATAATGAAAAGAAGTTTCAGCCCCGAATTTAAATTGGAATCAGCACAGTTAGTGCTTGACCAAAACTACAGTATTGCCGATGCCGCCAGAGCCATGAATGTCAGTCAGTCCGCTATGGGGCGATGGGTTCATCAGTTAAAGCAGGAACGGCAGGGAAAATCTCCCACCGCTTCGCCCATCACACCGGAGCACATTGAAATCCGTGACCTGAAAAAGAAACTCCAACGCCTTGAAATGGAAAATGAAGTTTTAAAAAAGGCTTCAGCACTCTTGATGTCGGATTACCTGAACAATTCTCGCTAATCGAACAATTCAGAGTGCATTATCCCGTGGCTTTCCTTTGCCAACGGCTTGGCGTTTATCGCAGTAGTTATCAAGCCTGGCAAAAACGGGGAAAGCCGCCCGATCCTGAGCGAGTCAAATTAAAGAGTCTGGTGCGTGAAGCCTTTAACGAGAGCCACGGCTCAGCCGGTGCACGGACAATTGCGACGATGGTCACCACCAAAGGTAGGCCATTGGGCCGATGGCTGGCGGGAAAATTAATGGCTGAATTGGGGCTGGTTAGTCGCCAACAGCCAAGGCATCGCTATTCACGAAAGGAACAAGAGCATGTTGATATTCCGAACCATCTTGACCGTCAGTTTGCGGTCACCGCACCCAATCAGGTGTGGTGTGGGGATGTGACGTATATCTGGACCGGTAAACGTTGGGCTTATCTGGCGGTCGTCATCGACCTTTTTGCCCGTAAACCCCTCGGTTGGGCGATGTCTTTCTCTCCGGACTCCGAACTGACGAAGAAAGCGTTAGCAAAGGCCTTTGAATCCAGAGAAAGGCCGCAAGGGCTCCTGTTTCACAGTGATCAAGGTAGCCACTATACCAGCAAAGCGTTCAGACGATTATTGCAGTGTTATGGTATTAAACAAAGCCTGAGCCGGCGTGGAAATTGCTGGGATAACAGCCCGATGGAACGTTTTTTCCGGAGCTTAAAAAGCGAATGGGTTCCTTTGGCGGGA
>NZ_NKHR01000085.1:0-1084 GCF_014467285.1 Xenorhabdus sp. PB62.4
ACCGCTTCCAGCTTAAATTCAGTGGAATATTGGCGTTTGGTGAGTTTCAATTTCATCGTCATACCTCATTGTCATATGAATAACATTAGCAGGCTTTTGAGGTGTCCGAGATCCTTATACCACTACAAATTTTTGCGATGTGCTTTTTCACTGACATAGGTGTCTCCCTGAGATGATGACGAATAACGTGATAACCTGACAGCGGTGCCAGTCATCACGCTCGGGTATAACATTTAAATTCATCCGGCGTTGCCTCTGACAAATGTGATGATGAAAGCATCAACAGTACACCGTGAACCTGAGATAATTTGAAGAGGCTGTGATACCAGAATATTGTGTTTAATTCATGAAAAATAATAATGAGGGGGAATGATAAATAAGGGATAAATGAAAACCAAATGAAATCAAGTGAAATAAAAAAACGCCCCCGGCAATGGCAGCGTAAAAAGTTAAAATAATTGCGCCATTAGTGTAATACACTCTGTTTTTATCAATGGTTAATTAATTGCTCTGTGGTTTATTGTTGGCAGATTCAATGCTTATTTGGTAACGTGATGATTTAATAAGACAAATAAAATATCAAGGGTATTGAAAATCATGATCATTTTCATTTTATGATCATGGTCACAAAAGTTGTTATTTGAAATGATGACAGCATATTTCAATCCAATCTTAAAATAAAACACCATAACAAAAATAGATGCTTCATTCTTGTTAAAATACAACTCAGATGTTTATTTGTGATAAGAATAAATATCACGATGAGATAATGTTGATATAAACACGATGAAAAGATATTTTTCTTTATTTTAGGAAGAACGCTGTTCAAACTGACTGAAAATACACCGTGAAAAGTGGCATAAAACACAGCTTGACCGTGCCTGACACAATCGCTATTATCTTGCTGTTATCTCATGATCCCTCACGCCTGCAAGGATCAGCGTAAAGCGGCGAAACAATCTATGGTCTTCCCCGTTTTTGCAACACTCATTTTGATGTATGGTTGGCTTGCTTAAATCTATCCGGCGTCTCTATGAGTATGGATACCCGCGCCACGATGAGTTCTGCGCCTGATGAACCTTAA
>NZ_NKHR01000086.1:0-1078 GCF_014467285.1 Xenorhabdus sp. PB62.4
AAACGGTTGTCTCCTTGTTTGGCGACCTGCTCTAAACAATCAATCACATCAGCTCGCGTAATACTGCCTGCGGTTGTCTGGTAAAATAGCGTGTTGTCCGTGTAATTTAACGCCCCCAGAACTGACCATCTGCCATGGGCTTGAGGCTCAGTCTCATGGGGCTTACCCCGTGGACTCCAGCCATATTGCACCGGAGGAGACGCGGCAAAACCGGCCTCATCAAAATAGACCAGACGGTAATGGCCTAACTGTGCCCCGGCCTTAATTTGGCTCAGCAAGGCGGATTTTTTCGCAAACGCCGTTTCGTTGCGTTTTTTTTAAGCGACAGGCGGGTTCGTTTATAGGTCAGTCCCTGCTTTTTCAGGGTATTCGCCAGCGTTTCAAGCGTACAGGGCAGGGAACCCTGCCTTGCCTCAACGCACTGAGCTATTCGGGCGAGCGTCAGGGACTCTGCGCTGGCCGCTTCGACCGCAGTGGCAATCATTTCAGGCGTCATAGCGAGATACCGGCCGCCAGCATGACCGCCTAATAATCCCGCAATCCCGGAATTGTGCCATGTGTGAACCCAGTTGTAGATAACCCGGAGACTGCATCCTATCTCAGCGGTGATCTGGGACGGCTTGACGCCTCTGGCAAGCATGAGCAAATCCGTTCCTCGCGTACGGACGTCCCGGTGTGGGTGATTCAAGGCCAGTTGTTGCAATGTAATTCGTTCAGGCTCAGAAAGTGTTATCTTCGATTTCATAAGAACAGGTGGAAAATCGGGTTATTGATTATAACAGTAATGCAGATAATTTATCTTATTAACTTAATAAAAATTACATAATCGATCGTGAAGTAAAGATTGATTACACTGATTTTGATAAGGATCAGATATACACATTCAAAATTATAAATGTAAAATTGTGGGCTAATGACAATACCCCACCCACAGTTGATACGATATTCTCCATATTGGGAAGAGTACCGTCATCCTCTTACCTAAATATTACGTCGGTTGATAAAGATCTTTACATTTTCAACGAATTTTCGAGGCCTCTTTTCTTGTGTAAACGATTTTAAATATCCCAGCCCCCAA
>NZ_NKHR01000087.1:0-1066 GCF_014467285.1 Xenorhabdus sp. PB62.4
CGGCGGTAACAAATGCCCCTTCGCCAACCGCACGGCACAGGTGGTAAATTGCAGTGTCAGGTCAGTAAATCCGCCACTGCCTGACCACTCCCCCTCTGGGGCGGCGGGTACCTGCTGAACGCTGCCCAGCAATTGTTTAATGGGTGCGAGATAAAAACGCTGATATAACCCTTCAGGAAGCGTACTGTTTTGCCATAATTGTTGCAGGCACTGACGACGCAAGGGAGTGGACTGCAGTTCATCCGCCGATTGTGGGCGAAAATAACCCCGGTTATCACGCATGACTTCCGGTGGTTGTCCGGATGATTTTTTCTGCGGCCCAGGCTGGCGGGTGAAATGGGATTTAAAACGCGCAAACATGATTTTTCCTCTTTCGGCTCAAATTGGGTTCAGTGTCGGTGAATCCCAGTCTGAAACAAGGAGAAACTCTTTTTGCGGAAATGAAAATTAATCTGACTCGATTCATCCATTGATATGCTTACTGAATCAGCTTAATTTTCATCATAAATTCAAGAAATTAACGCCATTTAAACACGGAAAAGCGCCCCGAAAGGCGCCAACGTGAAAAGGAATTCAGGCTGCTTGTGGCTGTTGATATGCCTGCAACCGCTGAGACCAGTTACCCAGATAATGTGCGGGTGTATAGCGGGTTCGCTTACTGCCGTTATCATGCAAGGCATCCCCGATGGTCACTGCGGCCGGAATGCCGGTCAGGGCAAGCTGGATGTAGGCCATCACCGCGGCCAGCGGATCAATATCAATCGCTGATACCCACAAACTGCATAACGGATCATACCCCTGCTCTCTCAAGACGTCGGCGGCGGCCAGTGTCATACAGCCCGCCCCACAAGCCGGCTCGTACAGGGTCACAAAGGGTTTCTCCTGCAAGCGTGCAGAGACATCCTGCAACTGTATCTCCGCCATCATTCTGGCCATGCACCAGGGGGTAAAAAACTGGTTAAGTGCTTTATCACCCAAATTAAGCTGCATAAACACACTGCCCAGAAAATCACCGGGTTCCTGCGCCAGCCCCAGCACGGTATAGGAAAAGAGTTCTACAATTCGG
>NZ_NKHR01000088.1:0-1054 GCF_014467285.1 Xenorhabdus sp. PB62.4
GAGGGCACGAACGTGACATCCTGTTCTTTATCAGGGTCAAAATGCGTAAAACGGCAGGTAAAGGGCGGGAAAGCCTGTTTGTCCCCGTGCCAGAATTCATTTGCCAACAGGGTATCAACGGCGGGAATTCCCGTGGCAAACCAGCTGATCGTGATGGCTGGCGACAGGGGATCGGTGACTGACGAATGGGTTGCCTGGGCCAGCTTATCAGTATCTTTCTGTCTGACCCGGCCAAATCCCCGGAACTCACGCTCTCTGCCATCCCAGGCGCCATGGGCATAATCCTGCTCTGACGTCAGCCGGTTACCCGTGATTTCATCCACGACTTCGGTTCGCCACAAGACATGAATAGGGAATGGCAGATAACTGGTTACAGCCCGTCCCACGTTTTCGGCCTGGTGTTTTTCATCCAGCCAGAACTGCGCCGAACTGCGGTAAAACAGCGTGGTCTCCGCGCCCATATTATTGTTGATGATATTCAACAGCCAGGGTTTGTGTCGCGTCAGGTCAAGGCGCCAGTGTTGTACTGCCCTATGCGGTACGGTCAGGATAATGCTGGATACGCCTAATCCCTGCGTATCAGCAATATGTAACTGACAGGTCCGGTCAAACAGCACACCCTCAGGCAGATTGATACGCACGGGTGGAGCAAACTGATTACCGCTTTCATTGATAAACAGCTCCAGATAGGTGCTGTGGACATAGAGAATATCGGTGGTGCCGGAACCGTCAATATCGGCCAGATACACCTGATCGGGATTAAAGTTTTTGGCTGAGGCGGTAAATCCTGACAACCTGATGGGTTGTCCAAAACGGCCGTGTCCCAGATTAGGCCAGCATGTCACGCCGTCAGCCGCAATTTCTGTCAGATGCTGTTGACCGGAACCCAGCATATCGGCAAAGGCGACCAGTTTTCGCGCATCTGCACCGGGGATCGGTAATGTCATGCCGTCGGACTGGATAACGGTGCTGCCTTTTTTCCAGCCCGTTGGTTGGTTAGCGTACAAACGGACACTGCGGGGTCCAATCATGACCAAATCAGCCAGTCCCGCCC
>NZ_NKHR01000089.1:0-1026 GCF_014467285.1 Xenorhabdus sp. PB62.4
CTGCGATGAACATGAAAAAGAACAACACCCGTTATCCGGTGCACAACGCTATTTGATACAGGTTAACTACGGTAATATCACGCCACAGACAAGCCTGTTTGCCCTGGATAAGGCGCTGCCTGCCCATGATCAGTGGCTATTTCATTTGGTGTTTGATTACGGTGAACGGGCAGGCTCACTGTATGAAGTCCCTGCGTTTCAGGCAGGATCGGCAAGCTGGACGGCTCGCCCCGATTGTTTCTCCCGTTTTGAATACGGTTTTGAAATCCGTACCCGCCGTTTGTGCCAACAAGTACTGATGTTCCATCACTTGGATGCGCTGGCAGGTAAAAATGAGGCCGGCGAAGTGCCGGCCTTAGTCTCACGTCTGATGCTGAGTTACGATCCCAATCACAGTATCAGTACCCTGGTTTCTGCCCGTCAGGTAGCACACGAGAATGACGGGACACCCGCCACCCTGCCGCCGCTGGAGCTGGATTATCAACGGCTGGATACAGCGTCGTTGCCGGCCTGGCAGCCCATGCCGCAGTTGGACAAGTTTAATCCACTCCAGCCTTATCAGTTCGTGGACCTGTATGGCGAAGGCTTACCGGGTATCCTTTATCAGGATGCTCCCCGCGCGTGGTGGTATCGCTCTCCCCAACGTGACACCCAGGCCGGAGAACACAATGCCGTGGCCTATGGGGAGATAAAACCGCTGCCGCAGATCCCCGCCCAGCAGAATAATGCCTCACTGATGGACCTCAACGGGGATGGCAAGCTGGATTGGGTCGTCACCTCTGCCGGAGTCAATGGCTATCACACGATGGCACCCGATGGGCAGTGGTCTCCTTTTATCCCATTATCCGCCCTGCCGGTTGAGTATTTTCACCCGCAGGCACAACTGGCTGACCTGACCGGGGCGGGACTGGCTGATTTGGTCATGATTGGACCCCGCAGTGTCCGTTTGTACGCTAACCAACCAACGGGCTGGAAAAAAGGCAGCACCGTTATCCAGTCCGACGGCATGACATTACCGATCCCCGG
>NZ_NKHR01000009.1:0-157346 GCF_014467285.1 Xenorhabdus sp. PB62.4
AGTTGTTGCAATGTAATTCGTTCAGGCTCAGAAAGTGTTATCTTCGATTTCATAAGAACAGGTGGAAAATCGGGTTATCGGGTTATTGATTATAACAGTAATGCAGATAATTTATCTTATTAACTTATTACTTTATTAGTTATACCATCATCACCTGCTGTATTTGGCATTGTCACTGGAACGAAAGATTTATCTAATCTTTTTTGCTTGGATCTAATATGCAAATGCAAAGTAACTTCACTACCTAAAGGTATTTTAGTTTTATCATTAGAATCATTTGTTCCGGTAATTTTAACAAATAATCCATCATGACCACTATTATTTTTATAATGGGAAATGATCCTACAATTCACAATATCACTTTCAGAGATCAAATCGTTTTGGTTCGTGCCAATACTAGAATAAACCTCACATTTTTCATAAACATTATCTGTAGGAGGATCATAAGCGGAGTATGTCACAACGGTTGAATCTGATACGTATCTATCTGCAGACTCTTTAATAATAACATAGTGAATTTTAACGGGTTTATTCTTTTCTAAAAAATTTGAATATGGCAATTGTAAATTTTGTAATTGATCTGGAATATTAACCATATGAAAAGGAGGATCAATCATTAGTCCATCAAAAAAGAAAAATATCGCATCTCCATTTGCTGCATCATGATATAACGGGACAGTAACAGAAAAAGTTGTAGCTCCGGGTGTTGGGTGTAAGACACCATTCACTGCATCGTTAATGATGGGAGGATACGCTTCATGAAATGGATCTACCCGCCTATCATCGATAACATATAAAGTCTTATCTGCGGAAATTGAACCTGTAATACCCATTATCTCAGAGTGAATATTCAGAACTGCTGATTTATTCTCTATTGCATAAATATAAGATACTAATTTACCACTTGAATCTGTATTGACAGTAAATCCCCGGTAATTCCCCATCAATATTGGTTCTAATTTAGTCTTTTTATCGGCTGCATAAAAATTGAAACTGTCAAATACACCATCAATATCAAGTATACTAATAGGTGTTCCAGATAGTGGTGTTCCATTTTTACTTTTGACTATTGCAAGAGTTGGAGAAAAATACCTTCCATGTGGTGGAAAATTAGAATGATCAGGAACTTTTAAATAATCCGTTCCGATTTTAATTCTCAATGAAGACTCATCAACAGTTTGAGCAGTATACTCCACTTTGTAATCAGGAAAACCCTCTGTATTTGAATCAGGTTCAATAGTAAAATAAACTGATTCATTTTCAGTAATATCATCGTAAACATATAACTCAACAGAAATAACGCCTTTATTCCCATCTTCACTAAGTTTTATCGGTGGAATGTCACCTTGAAGATCAATGTTATTATTTTTTGTTATCTTAACACTTGCTTCACTTGAAATATTTTCATCAGAGTTCAATATAATATCAAGGAAAAATGTTTGTCCGATGATGACATTTGCTCCGCTTTCCACAGAGGTGCTTATTTTTTTACTCATATTTACTCCATTAATATAAAATTAATGTTCTATCCCAATAAGAAATTATTATTGCAAAGAGTCAAAAATACATGTAAAGATAATATCAAAGTGATAACACCTAACTTCGATCCACAAATAACTTAATGGGATAGCCTATAGATAACATTGTCATTTAGATATTAATCACCTATTGTTTCAATCTTACTTTGCCAATAATTACTATATACTCTTTCACCTTCATCAGAAACAACATAATACTCAAAATAGATCATGGCTGAGCCACCATTTGAGCTATGTGATAAATTGGCAAGTGAAGCATGTTCGATATAAATCATGGTCGTAGAAGTATTGCCACCATGATGATCTGGAACATGATTAATCACAGAAGAAACCCTTTTCACACGCTGCACATCTTTTTCAGGTATTTGTTCACTAACATATAACCCACCATTCAGATACATAGTAAAATGGATTTTATCGCCAAATTTCGGTTTCTGTTGATCGGTGATATCACTCGTTCCTACTAATTTTATAAATAAACCATAACCACCATTTCTCGTATAACCCTCTATATCCATGCTATTCACATAATATGTTTCTGAAAGAACGTCGGAATCACTGTCTTCATTCAAAGGAGGGCGACTCTTAGGATTAGCCCAACTGGAATATACTATAGGCTTATCAAGGACACGCTGAATTTTATCTGATGGTCTGTTATCCCCGCCACCGGTGTATGTGACATTTTGTGGTTCAGAATACAAACTATAACCTTCCTCGGGGGAAATAACATAATATAACTCAGAAGGTTTATTGATTGGAAAAATATCATAATAAAGAAAAAATGAATAACCAGAAGAATATGGTTCTTTAATCTTTTTTGCCGGAGGAACAAATACATCATTATCATCCTTAATAAAGAATAGAACGCTATCCCCATCTAACGCATTATTATAATGTGGGATCTTGACTTCAAATGTCTGATTTGAACCATAAGCACTTAGCCTTCCATCATTGAGATCCACAATTATTGGTCTGGGGAGTAATTTATTTGGATTACTCGGTTTATGACTAATAATATATATGGAAGGAACAATGAAATTAACATTTAACCCTGATAACTCAACACCTAACTCAATCTCAGCAGAAATATCTTTCTTGGGATAAACTCTAAATTTTATTTCGCCATCACTATTACTGGAAACAGGAATAAAAACATTATTATCCATAATGACAGGTTCGACAGCTTGGAGAAGCTGCCCAGATTCAGGATCATTTGTTATAGTGACTTTATCTTTTATACCATCTCCAATTACTGAATAAATTTGGATAGGAGTATTCTGCATTGGTTGGCCAGTAGCATTAAACAACTTCGCAGAGTAAGAAATGAAATTATCTTTGATCTTATCAAGACTTTCATCTCTTTCTGGTGTATAGCAAAATGCTTTATTGATTTGGACTCTGATATCCCCTTCATTTACTGAGCTGGCTATATAATAAAAACTTTTCTTATAATAGCCGGAAACATTAACAGTATAGGATACTTTATCACCTTCTGTTACAGCTCTTGAGCTGTCAACGACGACATAAGCAACCACGTGTATAGTATTCTGATTTTTCGGCGTTGGAGAACTTTGTGTAAAACTTTCTACCGTTAGCCCAACACATTGCTCTAATGTAACCTGTATCCCCTTAGGTATTGGTTGATTTGATTTTATGAGAATATGGAGATAAAAACCCTGACCAATAGCAACATCCGCCTTATTTTGCACAGAGGGTAAAATCTGAAAATTTGCAAAAGAAAATTCGTTTCTTTTCATATTAGATCCCACTTATTTATTATTTAATATATTTTGTCATGATTTAAAACCAAAGATATTAAACAAGAAGTTAAATTAAATGTGTAATGAAAAATAGTTATCAAGCGATAACTGTATAAAGTTAACCACCTAAAAAAGGATAATATTCTATATATCCAAAAAAACAGTTTTAGCAAAATGCTTTACACAAAAAGTGAATAAAATATAAAATTTCAAAGCAATAATAAAGAATAAACTTATAATTACCATGCTATTGCCATTAATAATCATTGCAATTTACATTGCAATGATTATCAGAAAAGACTTACAAATCAGGAGAACAACCTTCAAGATCATTATCATCCTGATCTAGATATGCTGTATTAATACCACCGTTCCAAATTTTACTATACGTTTTAGTGCCATTACCATCATCAATATAGTAATCAAAAAAGAGTTCTCCATCAATTCCATTATGATATGCAGCGGCGCGATTAAGTGCACAGTAAGGTATTTTAACTGTATTTTCACCTTCATTATTCAACTTAAATGGATAAGTTTTCTGATTATTTCTGGTTCTCGATGTATAATATAAATTTACTCCTCCACTCTGACCAATCAGTGGTAACGATTTATTTTTAGGGTCTTTAGAAGCTTGCACGATAACGTACAATCCTGTTATGTCATTAATATTAATGCCAGAATTCTTTTGCTGGTCTATCAAGTTATTAGTAACAGAGTCATTTTCATGTACTTCATATTGATCACTGGACGTATCAATAGGAGGTGTCGCAATACTAGAATAAATTTTCACTTTATTATATTGTCTATAAATTTGGTCTTTTGGACTTTTTTCTTCCCCACCTAAGTAGGTGACTGAAATTGGGTAAGAGTAATTCATATCTCCTTCTATTGGTGCAATAACATAATAAAAACCAACTGTCTCATTAAATGGTAAGTCACTATACGGAAATTCAAAAGCACGCTCAGTAAGGCTTTCCTCACTCTTAATAATAGATATTGGGTACAATAAGTCTGGTACATCTCCGATATTTTTTTGCAAAAAAAACAAAATCGCATCATTATATTGATAATTAATATATTTAGGAACTCTCACGTGAAAACTCTTAGATGCAGAGTTTAAGTTCTGCCTAATACAATTATCTGAATCTAATTCACGTATTATTGGTGACCCAAGTGTTCCAAAAATCCCACTCGAAGGTGTCACAATATATAAAGTATATTCTAACGCGAATGTCGTGACACCTAATATTGCTGTCATCAAGTTAAGTCTGACTGCTGTATTCTTTTTAGGATAAATTCTAAACTTGATCTTGCCATCAGGATCAGAATAAACAGTGAAGAAATGTGACTCTTCTACATTTTCAACTTTCAATGTGGTAGGCGATTTTTCGTCCGTCGTAAATACAACCTGTTCGAGTTCTTTAGCCGTTACAGAAGTTATCGTGACACCAACATTTTTGAGCAATTGCCCTTTTTCATCTGTAATAGTGGAAGAGATGAGCGTATATTCACTGTTAGCTTCATTGATACCATTATCTGTTGTTGGTGTAACTAAATAATCCTTATCATAATCCAAATGAATATGACTTCCATCCGCGATTTTTTTTGCCGTGTAGGTAACAGGTTGTGGAGTGATGCCTTGCACATCATTACCTGAAGATGAAATCGCATGAACAGTATAATTAATCAATGCTTCTGGCACCAGATCATGACTAATTTGTAATTGAAATGTAGCACTGCCTGAAGTATTACCCGGCATGATTTTCCAATCAGTCATTCTGTTTGCTGTTACTGAATGAGTCTCATCTTTTATTGATATATACTCAATTTTTTCCAGCGTTAGATAATCAGCTTTCAGTATTACAGTTAAATAACAAATTTGCCCGATAATAATATCAGAACCCGATTTTATGGATACTTGGATACTTTCAGATTGATTCAATTCATCCTGTATATTTATATTATTCATTATAGCGCCCATTTCATTCATTATAATTAATATAAAAACATTAAAGTTAAGTAATATTCAATTAGTTAATAACCAGTACTTTTTTTAAAAAAATTCATTTTCCATCAATATATTCAATAGACTTTTGACAACGCTATTAATAAACGATTAATAACACTTAAGTACTGGTTAAGCTTAATTTAAGAATTAGTTTCAGCTGGGCAACCATTCCGATCATCTAAATCCTGCCCCAACTCTATGGTATCCAGATCAACCTGCCAAACCTTGCTGTACGTTAATGTGCCATTTCCATCATCAATAGAATATTCAATATACAGGGTTCCCTCTGCACCACTATGGTACCCCGCTGCTCGGTTAAGGGCGCAGAAAGGAATAGGAACTACTGTAAAATCCTTACTAGCTGTAAGGTCAGGTAATTGAAATGTATAATGGTTATGATTTTTTCTGGTTCGGGAAGTGAGATATACCCCCACTTGGCCTGTAAGTGGTTTTGAGCCTAACAATGGTCGTATTGAATTACTATTAGGATCATTTGGCTTCTTAGTACCTTGTACAACAACATATAAACCCGGAATATCTTTTATGGGTTGAGGGTTAGGTAATGTCGCATTTTTGAGTTTTTGCTGCTCTATGGTATCTAACGTCACAGCGCCATATTCAGAAACTTCATCATCATAACTGGTTGGATCGATGGCATTCTGAGTTGTATAGCTGGAGTAGATTTTAGGTTTATCATAAATTCTGTCGGTATCATCCGTTGGAGAAACATCTTCTCCGCCAACATATGTCACTCCCATTGCCGTAGAATATCTTGGTTTTCCGTCCTGAGGTATTACCATATAATACAGAGCCATAGGTTTATTGAGTTTTAATTTATCGTAGGGAAAAGAAAAACGATATGCAGATAAACTTTCTATATCTCTCAGTTTAAATACTGGTTCTAATCTTTCTATTGTCTGATTTGAACGTGGCCCTGATATTAAATAAAAAACAATGTCATCTGTGTCTTGATATCCGGTATATTGCGTAACTTTGACTTGAAACTCTCGGGTTCCAAGTATCTGCTTAAGTATCCCTCCCACTTCTAATCCCAGTATTATCGGATGCCAGAGACCAAAAAATGGATTTTTTTCGGATTTAAAAACGTATATAGACGTAGCAAACTGCTCTTCAGTCGAATTCAATATTTGGGTAGTGAAATCAATCCTAACAGATATATCCTTTATAGGATATACGCGAAATGATATCTTTCCATCTTCGTCACTCTTGATAACAAAAAAGCTATCCTGCTGATCTTGAGATATAACTTCAATCACCTGAGGTGTTTTCTCATCTGTCCTTATATTGACAAATGAAGGCGTTGAATTTAATTGTCCTGCCGTTACAGTAGAAATTACAATTTGTGTATGCTTTAAAGGAGTAGTATTATCATTTTTAGTAATTACCCCTGAAACTGTAAAATATTTATTAGTTTTACCTATAACATTATCTGTTGTAAGTAAGTCAAGAAACTCTGGTTGTGCCTTTAACGGAATAATTTTATTTTGTTCTAGATCATTAACTTTGTAAGTAAATTCTTTATGGGCTATAGTATTATGTAAGCTAGTCTTATCTTTTACATAAACAGTATAATTAATTGACTTTCCATCGGTTATCTGATCACTAACTTGTAATACAAATACGGCCTTTCCTGAATAAACATTATTTGCACCACCATTGGGATTTACAACCCAACCAGATTGCTGGCTGATTGTGAAATTATTATTCGGATCATTTAGTATATCAACACTTTCAATACTAAGTATATCTTGTTTATTTCCTTCAATATTTATACGGAGATAACATTCTTGTCCAATAATAACATCTGCACCATCAGGTATTATTGGTTGGATTTTAATAGAAGATCCTGCACTAATTAAGAAATTATTATTTATTTCAATGCTCATAGAGTTACCCCACAAATAATATAATATACTTTAACTAAAATTATTGTTTGATGGTATTTAAAGAATATATTTTCATGTTAAACACTACAGCATAACCTGTATAATGAAAAAAAGTTATCAGAATTTTATTCTATCGATCAAATACAGGGTAATTTTAGATTCTATAATTAAATAAAAGAAACAATAAAATACTATTGAGTGGGGTTATTACCTTGTTATATTAAGGAGTTAAAGTTAAGCATAACTACATAAAATAAAGGTATTAATATTAAAGGTGATTATTTATTTTTATCATATTTGAACTCATATAAATATAAGTACAAAAAACAACCATGCATTAGATAATCAGAACACTCATTGAAAATAGTATTCACTCTCAATGAAAGTCTCTATCACCTTATCGTGTATTTTCTCCGATTTAGAATAACTTATCGTTTTTTTTATTCGAATAAGATGAGTTAAGTTGATTCTCTCTATACCTTGGGGTAATTATCCATGCAGTAAAACAGAATTGTAAAAGGAGATAAGAGTGTAAGCGATTTATCCAACGTTTTTCAGCTACCCTCACCAAAACATGAGCCACTACTTGTTTTAAACACAGCTTCCAACCATACCACCAGTGCCAACGCTGGTTTTTCTTGTAACCGACAAACATTTCACAGACAAACTATATGTCATTCCCATCAAGAGAAAGGAAGTTACGTTACGGGGCTGAGTTTTTAAGTATTTTCATGACGGTCACCGTCGTGACTTTCAACACACGGATGGTATTACAAATGTCAGCGTTATTCATCCCCATATCGACCACTTGCTCTTTTACCTCAGGTTTGCAGGCTCGGCAGGTGTATTCCAACTGAAAGACTTTACAGCAGGCATAACAGTAGCGATAAGTTTCCTTTGCATGCCCTTTGACCTCTTCTGATTTGTGACAATAACGACAATAAACGTCAACTTTAGCCATGCTTCATCAAAAAAGTCAAAGCATATCACAACAATTAACCATTTAAATATGTGACCAAATTAGGCTGTATTCTGCCCTCTTACAAGAGATTTATAAATAAGTACAGCCTAGATTAAAATGATTTAGCCACACAAACCAAATAGCCTTCAGTATGATCACGAACCGCATATTTATCACTCTGAGCATCATATAAAAATGGCTCCCCTCCTCCTGCCAAGATGTTTGTCGTGTCAGTAGGGGGAGTACTACTATCTCCTACGTTCAATAATCCCCAAGAGTAACTGTTAGGAAATTCTGTTGCGAGAGGAATTTCATCTCCTTGCTGATCAGTCAGATCGTTGCGAGTAATATCTCTTAGTCCTGGTTCATTCCCATCTACGCATGTTACGTTCGAACTGATTGTATCAGCATGAAGTGTACCAGAGAGGGTGAAGAATTTCTTTCCTCCAAATTGATATGTATAAAGATATTTCGCTTTATTTGGGCTTTTAACGGTTATTTTTACGAATGCCGGAGTAGTATCCATCAGATTTAATATGCCTTCATTTTCATTATCTACCAGAACACCATCTGATGACCTATAAATATTATCGATTTTATCCCCACGTTGAAGTATTGGAGCCGTTGATGGCAGTTTAACTAATCGTCCTCTTAAGGTACTAAAAGAATTATAAGGCCTGTTTTGTTCCGTAAATACCCGTTTAACAGATGGGTTATACACATTGAACGCCTCAAGACCCGCTACCTGTGGCTTTGGATTAAAAGCCACTACTTCTGCTGGGAGTGATATCGGCGGCTTTCCTTTCACAGAAGACGGTAACGTTAGTGTGACTTTAACACCATCCATTAATTTTCCACTCGGCTTATCAAAATCACCCACACCCACGCCACTGACCAAATGAGCGACAAGCTCGCCATTCGTGACTTTCGTATCTTTACGCAGGAATTTCAGTTCTGGAATACCATTGTTTTTGTTTGTTTCCGAAACAGGGTCAGAATTCCAAATATCACCTTCAAACGTGTAACCGTCTGGAAGTGCATTTCCTGTAACCTTATTAATGACTTTCGCAGTGTATACGTAATAGTCATTACCATTACCTTCTAAATAGTCGCTACTCTTACCTCCTGCTGGGACTTCCTTACCCGAAGATGTTGTTACCTTAATATCATCTATCTCGACATCCGCGTAAAAACTCACTGGGCTTGCGCATGTTTTGTCTCCATTCGAACCCGCCACCTTAAGACACGCCGTTATATTTTGGACAACTTCGCCTTTATTCAGACCGCCACTCAATGTGTTTGTCAGCGTTCCATCTGGATGCACTGACAATTCCTCTCCGGCAGGAGTGCCTAATGTTGTTCCATCAGGCACCGACATCCAAATAAATTTAATTGCCGTTCCTTTATCAGTATTTGGGCCGGTATACTTTTTGGTCTTTGCTTTGTCACGATAGACTGTTGCTGTGAATGTGTATTTATCCTGACTGCCAGCAATAACGTTATTCCCTGAAACCTGCATATCGATTGTTGGCCAATCAAAATTTACACCACCTTGCTTGTGTGGTTCTGTTTGACCATCAACAGTCGCAGAGACGACCACAGCTTCAGCTTTCTCTGTACTCGTCAATATTGCAGTGGCCTGCCCATATCCATCCGTTGTCTCGGTAGTTGAAAGAAATTTAACGCCTTTCACGGGAACAAAATCCCATTTTACTTTTTTTCCTGACTCGAATTTATTATTGTCACCCTTCACTGTTACTGTATAAATTAAGACGTCATTAACTAATGCATTGTTTAATTCCGAGTTATTTGGGTTCTGATGATCCAATGTAATCTTTAATTTCTCTTTAATAAACTCAACAGGCTTTGCCAAAACTGGTTTACCATTCTCTCCAATAGAAAGTGAAACTAACACACCATTATGTTCTTTCGTACTCGTCAAGGTTATCTGTAATTTTCCATCCGGGCCTGTTGCTGTACTTGTATTTGACGGGTGTAGTTTGAGCCCATCATGATCCTGGGGCTCTTCTATCTTCCACTCTGCATTAGGAATCGGCTGATTCTTCACATGGTTTCCGTGCTGATCCTTAATAACAGCCGTGTAGATATACGCTTTATTCCCATCTGCCGTTAAAGGCCCATCAGGATAAATGTCAACTTTTTCCACATGATAATTTGCAGGCTTGCCATTAAAACTGACTTGTCCCACCAATTGCTGAGGTTGCCCATCCATTTGCAGGTAAACTTTGACATCTTTTTGTATCTTAGAACTGACTAAGACAAGTTTGTGTTTGAACTGTCCATTTTCATCAACTTCAATAGAGGTTGGGTTTCCCCAATCAATAAATTGCAGTCCCGAATTTGAACCTATTGGAGGGTCTGTTATCCACTTAACATCATTAATTGTGACATTTTTTATTGGAGCACCGTTTTCCGTATCAAAGGTAATGACCGGATTAAAAGTATATCCGTCCTCTTTATTACCCGTATCTGGCAATGGCCCTGTTGGAGTGAAGTTGGCTTCTTCCCGCTTTTTCACCATAAAGGGCCGGACGACCACATTCATCTGAACCGGCGCTAATTTTCGGTTATTTTCCAATTCTGCAACAGCATAAATGGGATAATTGTTATTTTGGTTCTCACCAGATAAATATTTCGGCAAGATTATTTTTATTGTGCTACTGACATTAGGCGTTAATTTCCCACCATAGTGTTCAAAATCTTTGCTAGTTGTCCAATGGATCTGTTTGATTGGTGTATTAGAAGAAAACTTTGCCGTAATATCGTGCTGTTCCTGACTATATCCTGTGATTGTTTCAGGTAAGGACAGTTGTGCGACTGACATTTCCTGATGATCAAGAACAATATTATTATTTCTTTCTACCAAATCATAACGGCTTCCCGCCAATGTGCGCATTGAGGCCACATTTTCTGGTGATAATTGCACATCAAGAGGGACACCCAGTTTATAGTTCAAATTCGCCAAAAATTGCGTTTCTGTATGACCACTTTCCCCCTGTTTATAATCCATTCCCATTGTCACGAGCGGGATCGGAGTGTAAGTCAAACCAACCTTTGCAAGACTCGGATTTTTCTGTTTGGTATCACGGTTGAATAAGGCAACGTTCTCACCAAAATATTGTTCATAAGACAGTTTAGCTCCCAGATTAGGGTAAGCAGGAAGGAAAAACTCTCCGTTAATATCATAACCATTAGCAGGGCGTTCATAGTGGTCTTTGACATTCCGCGATTTCTGCCAGTCACTCAGGCGATAGTAAGTATTAGCAGAGAGTTTAATGTAATCACTCCAAATTTCTCCTCCCAATCCCAAGCGCTGGTTTTTTCCGGTAATGTCATGATCGTAAAAAGTGTTTAGTCCATACATCCAGTTCTGATAAAAATAACGTCCCCCTAACCCTGCGTTAATTGTATTGCGGCTATCTTTGTGACGATAACCTAATTGAGAGAAAAACAACCAGTCTGTTTTATTGTCATAAAGTGGTATTAATAGATCGAGAGAGTTATTTTCCAGACTTCCTTTTTTATCCAATCCAAAGTTAATTCTGGCGCTACCAAACTGTGATAACCATTTTTGAGCTTCGGAAGATACCATGTTATTAAATTTACCCAAAGCATAAGATTTCGCCTGCTCTGCTAATTCTGAAGGAGAAGATGATAGAATGTTACCTGCATTCTGGATATTACTGGTAATGGTATCTGAGATATTATCTTCTGAGGCTTCAAGTTTTTTTTGTAAATTATTTTCTTTATTGTTCTTTGAATCTAAAAATTTTTTACTTGATTCTTTAACCAAAAGTCCTATATTTTCTTTCTGAGTTTTTGGTCTTTCATCTATTACTTTACCCTCTGTAAGAGCATGTATCATTGTAGACGGTATAAGTAATGTACAGATAACAACAAAAAAGCCAATGATTTTACTAATATATGATGACATATATAAGTACCTCAGAAAGTCATGTAAATATAACTGATTGTTGTTACTAGTCTGATTTTTTATACCAATGCGTTTAATAAAAAATGAGACTACCCACCTGTTTACCTATATTAGAAAATATTTCTATCCTTACCATGAAATATAGTTATCAGTTGATAACCATCTGTTATTTTTTAAATTTTATTGATGGATTTACTGTGTATAAACCAATAATCATTTAGTTAGATATGTTTTATTCATACTATCTATGTATGCCGTACGAGTTATCCTTGAGGCAATATGGGATGTTTGGGAAATTGTTCTTCTTCCATCTGGAACCATTAATGTTACTACCAAGCCACTGGCTACCTGACCATTCTGAATATCTCCAATACCATCCTGGCTGGTCAGTATAGCCGTGGTTTGACCATTTTTTACCGTATTGTCAGACTTAATTTCCCACTCCTGTCCACCGTTATAGGTTCCGAGAGGAAGATCAGTATTCCATTTAGCGCCGGGTATATATCCATCAGGTAGTTTTTTGTTTGATTGCCACCTTTCTGAACAATCGTTGCGGTATAGGTATAATGATTTTGATTATCTCCTATCAGAGGGAGGATTTTTGGAATCAAAATCTGACATAAAGCTTATTATCTCAAAAGAATTCGTTGGCTTTTTAAAATCTACTGGCTTTTCAGCCAGAACGGGTTTGTCGTCTCCAATAGAGAGTGAAACCAACACGCCATTGTATTCCTTAGTACTGCTCAATATGGCCGTTAATTCCCCATTAGGGCCAGTTGTCGTACCTTGCGGTTGCAGGTTGAGCCCATCATGTTTCTGAGGTTGTTTTATCTTCCACTGTATCTGGGGAATTGGCTGACCCCTCACAAGGCCTTTGCGATCCTTAATAATAGCCGTGTAGGTATAGGGGCCCTCGCCTGCCGCTGAAGCCTGGTCAGGAGTGACCTTAATATTCCCGTCAATATAGTAACTTAGGGGGCATCAGGATCAATAAAGCTAACTTCGCGCAGTGCATGAACAGGTATATGCTCTCCAATGGCGAGTGAAACCCACACATCTGTTACAGAAACCGTACTCGTCAAGGTGGCTTTCAATTTTCCTTCTCCATCCGTTCTGACATCGCCATTTTGTGCATGCAACTTGACCCCTTTAAAAACACCTTCGCTATCGTTAGACCATTCCACATTAGGAATTATCGTGTTTCTCAAAGGATTTTTATTGCTATCCAGAACAACCGCAGTGTATTTGTACTGGGCTTTAGGATCCCTCGGATTTTGTGTCCCATGAGGAGGATCAACTTCAACTATTTCCACATGATAATTTGCAGGCTTGTCATTAAAACTGACTTGTCCCACCAATTGCTGAGGTTGCCCATCCATTTGCAGGTAAACTTTGACATCTTTTTGTATCTTAGAACTGGTTAAGACAAGTTTGTGCTTGAACTGCCCATTTTCATCAACTTCAATAGAGGTTGGATTTCCCCAATCAATAAATTGCAGTCCCGAATTTGAACCTATTGGAGGGTCTGTTATCCACTTAACATCATTAATTGTGACATTTTTTATTGGAGCACCGTTTTCCGTATCAAAGGTAATGACCGGATTAAAAGTATATCCGTCCTCTTTATTACCCGTATCTGGTAATGGTCCTGTTGGAGTGAAGTTGGCTTCTTCCCGCTTTTTCACCATAAAGGGCCGGACGATCACATTCATCTGAACCGGCGCTAATTTTCGGTTATTTTCCAATTCAGCAATGGCAGAAATTTGATAATTGTTGTTTTGATTAGAGGAATACCTAGGGAGTGTGATCTGAATAGATTCCCCGGCTTTAGTGGGAATCAGCCCACCATTTTCTTTAAATCCTTCGCTTACATCCCAATGAATATGTTTGACAGCGGGATTAGAAGATAACGTTGCCGTAATATTTTTATATTCCTGGCTATATCCGATGAGTGTTTCAGGTAAGGACAGTTGTGAGTCTGACATTTTCTGATGATCAAGAACAATATTATTATTTCTTTCTACCAAATCATAACGGCTTCCCGCCAATGTGCGCATTGAAGCTACATTTTCTGGTGATAATTGCACATCAAGAGGGACGCCCAGTTTATAGTTCAAATTTGCTAAAAATTGCGTTTCTGTATGACCACTTTCCCCTTGTTTATAATCCACTCCCATTGTTACAAGTGGGATCGGGGTATAATTCAAGCCAACTTTCGCAAGAACAGGGTTTTTCTGTTTAGTATCACGGTTGAATAAAGCAACGTTATCACCAAAATATTGTTCATAAGACAGTTTAGCCCCCAGATTAGGGTAAGTGGGAAGGAAAAACTCTCCGTTAATATCATAACCATTAGCAGGGCGTTCATAGTGGTCTTTGACATTCCGCGATTTCTGCCAGTCACTCAGGCGATAGTAAGTATTAGCGGAGAGTTTAATGTAATCACTCCAAATTTCTCCTCCCAACCCCAAACGCTGATTTTTTCCGGTAATGTCATGATCGTAAAAAGTGTTTAGTCCATACATCCAGTTCTGATAAAAATAACGTCCCCCTAACCCTGCATTAATTGTATTGCGGCTATCTTTGTGACGATAACCTAACTGAGAGAAAAACAACCAGTCTGTTTTGTTGTCATAAAGCGGTATTAATAGATCGAGAGAGTTATTTTCCAGACTTCCTTTTTTATCCAATCCAAAGTTAATTCTGGCGCTACCAAACTGTGATAGCCATTTTTGAGCTTCGGAAGATACGGTGTTATTAAATTTACCCAAGGCATAGGATTTCGCCTGTTCTGCTAATTCTGAAGGAGACGATGATAGAATGTTACCTGTCGTTTGGATATTGCGGGTAATGGCATCTGGGATATCATTACCTTTCTTCAAGCTATCATCTCTATTGATATTTGAATCAAGTAAATATTTACTTGATTCATTAGCTCGAAGATCCATACTATTTTTTTGTTCAGTTTCTTGCTTGTATGTTACCCCAGTTACTGTATTAACATCTGCAAAGGCGTTTATGAGCAAAGATGGTAATAATAAGGCA
This sequence comes from Xenorhabdus sp. PB62.4, assembly GCF_014467285.1. Lineage (NCBI taxonomy): Bacteria > Pseudomonadati > Pseudomonadota > Gammaproteobacteria > Enterobacterales > Morganellaceae > Xenorhabdus > Xenorhabdus sp. PB62.4. The sequence goes on from NZ_NKHR01000009.1 coordinate 15,175, forward strand.
TATAGAGGAACAAAAAAACGAATAATGTTAATTATATATGGATACATATATAAACACCTCAGAATATTTTAGCTAGAGACGATTTATTTTACTTGCTTCACACCGGAATAATCCCCCTTTCTTATATAGCACATAAAAATTAACTTTTAGTAATTAATAATATCTATCAGTTGATAGATGAAAATTATCGCATAATTTCACCACTTAATTCAGCAAGCGCTCTCTCATATTATTACAATAAAAACAGAAGATTATAACAACCATGATAAATTTACTTAACAAGTAAAATGTTTAATAATTATGTGTAAATTTCACTTAATCATGAATAATATCATAAGCATATTGTCATTATTACTAATACCCAAATGAATCAATAAAGCTGTATAAATTAGGTGATTAAAATCCAAATAGGCATCGCATCACTGCTTATTTTATTATTCATTGTAACCACCTGATTAACAATCATATTTTTACATTTTCCACTCGTGACATGATTAACAACAAAAATAAAAGCATCTAAAAAAAAGTGATAGCTTATTTTCATTAGTCGGCCGATATTTTTTTATTTATATTGAAGTCTCTCATTTCAGGATTTTTATTTATAATTATTAATAACATAAGGATTGAATTATCATGAGCGCAATTCCTAAGCTTGCAGCCCCTATTTTACCTCAATCCAATAATGGGGTTTTAGATAAATCTACATTACAAGGGCAGGATATCAAAGTCATTATACCAATAGTCCCACCATCTGATTTCGAAATAGGAGATACGATTACTGTTTATTTTACTCACGGTAGCAATTCCATTACTTCTAGCTTACCAGTAAACAGTATTCCTGATAAAAATTTCGAAATTGATTTTCCTGAAAACATAGTTCCATCACAGGATTATGACGTCACTTATACCGTTGACGATTCTTCTGACAACACGGCTTACTCGAACAGTTACTCCGTAAAAGTTATCGACGGCACATCAACACAACCCCCCGTAAAACCATCAACCGACGTTCCCTTTTTTGTCATAGGTGCCCGCTCTACCCTTTACAGCACGGCTAATGCCCTCTATGGGCCACAACGCCTGACCGCCTGGGATAAGGACAATAAGCCAGCGGAGGTATACTGGGCATATGTCGGTAAAACAAAAACCGACACATCCTGGCAGAAAATACCTTCACACCATTTCTATGATGTCGCTCCCCATTTACCACTAATCGCATCTTTAGGAACCCATAAGGTCACACTAAACCCTCTCAACATTTTCGGTAATGGGGGTATATCCGATAGCCTTTATTCCACCCAACCCACTTCCCCTAGAAATGAAGCACTACCTTTCGGTCTTCCGGAATATTTCTCCTCTAGTTTTGCTGCATTGCTCGATAACAAAGGGTTGGTAACCTGGGGGAATATGAATTCTCGTAATCTGGGTCTTGTCGCCAGCAATGTGAAGAAAGTTGCAGCCTCCGGGATCGGTTATGTGGCTCTGGGTGAGGATGGCAGCCTGTCATTTTGGGGAGTACCAAACGATATAGGTTTATCCGTACCTTCCGGTAATGATTACGTTGATGTCGGTATAGGGAGCACATGCCTTATCGCTCTGAGATCTAACGGGTATTACGCTGTCTCAGGATTTAATGAAGGAGTAGGGGTAACAAACTATCTGGGAGCTACCGATAGTGTTCTTCTTTTCGGAAATGACACCGGTGTCTTTGGTTTTAATACTGACACTGCGGAAGCTACCTGGTGGGTTAGCAGTTATGCCGGAGGGCAACCCTACTGGCCCCTTAATTCACAGGGCAGTAATTACGTACATCCCCGTGCCATTGTCCCCGCAAATAACGGTGCGATTTTTATCGGCCAAAATGGCAGTGCGGAATTTTGGCCGCCTCCACTTGTTCCCGCAAGAATGCCGGCAGGAAACAGGGGCCCATTAGTCGCTAATAATGTTATACAAGCGGTCTATTCCATTGATTGGTCCGGCTTTGGAACAGGAGCTGCTTGTCTGGATAATTCGGAGCAAATCTATCTTGATTCTTCAGGGATTATTAGTACTGGTGTCGCAGATATGTCAGGCAATAGGCAAACGCTCATTTTAAGGTATAACGATGGTAGCGTTGACGCATTCGGTAAAGATCACAGAATAGTGCCTCCAGAACTACGAAGTAAAAATAATGTCGTTCAGGTCACATGTACATCTCAAGCCTATGCCGCATTGCATCAGGATGGCACAGTCACCGTTTGGGGTGACCCTAATTATGGCGGTGCTATTGATTATTCAGTCAGTTCCCAACTGTATAATGTAAGGGCTATCTACGCCACAGGGAAAGCGTTTGCGGCTCTAACATCAGATAATAGAGTTGTTACTTGGGGAGAGAATATCGGCGGCGGAAATAGTGATTCTGTACAAGGTCTTCTTAATGGGAATATTAGTTATTACGCCTAATAAAACATAAGCCTAATAACACAAGGTGGATACGATAATAATCGCTTCATTCTGAAATAACAGGCGCAATCAAGATGTTTAAAAACAGAAAAATCAGGTTGCGCCTGACTCAACATCTCATATTCACCATTATAGTGCACTCTCATGCTTGCTTATCCCTAATTTAGTGCAATCATATCTAAAAAGTGCTGTTTATCTGTTCACATTTCACCACCAAAAAATTTATTCATTGATATTAAGCACTTTTGAAAAGTTGGCACGCTTTTCGCATTCTTTTTTTGCAATAGAAATTGCAAGATAAGACTGCATTCCTTGCATCGTTTTATCCAGCCGACGTAAACCAGGAGAGCTTAGTATGTCCGTTGAACATGTTTTGTCCATGATTGAAGAACATCAGGTGAAGTTTATTGACTTACGTTTTACTGATACTAAAGGTAAAGAACAACACATCACCATTCCTGCCCACCAAGTTGATGAGGATTTCTTTGAAGATGGCAAAATGTTTGATGGTTCATCTATTGGTGGCTGGAAAGGCATCAATGAATCCGACATGGTGTTAATGCCGGATCCAAGTACGGCAATGCTTGACCCATTCTTTAATGATGCCACCCTCATTCTGCGCTGCGATATTCTGGAACCCGGCACCATGCAAGGTTATGACCGCGACCCTCGCTCTATTGCAAAACGCGCGGAAGATTTCTTACGTGCAAGCGATATTGCAGATACGGTGTTATTTGGGCCAGAACCCGAATTTTTCCTGTTCGATGATATCCGTTTTGGTAGTTCCATCTCTGGTTCTTATTACCATATTGATGATACCGAAGCAGCATGGAACAGCGGTACACATTATGAAGCCGGTAACAAAGGCCATCGTCCCGGCATTAAAGGGGGTTATTTCCCTGTTCCACCAGTCGATTCTTCCCAAGATCTGCGTTCAGCTATGTGTCTGACAATGGAAAAAATGGGGCTGGTGGTTGAAGCTCACCACCATGAAGTTGCGACGGCCGGACAAAACGAAGTTGCCACCCGCTTTAATACGATGACCAAAAAAGCGGATGAGACTCAGATTTATAAGTATGTGGTACATAATGTGGCCCATAAATTTGGCAAGACCGCAACATTTATGCCAAAACCGCTGGTGGGAGATAACGGCTCTGGTATGCACTGCCATATGTCGCTGTCCAAAAATGGCACCAATCTGTTTGCTGGTGACAAATACGGTGGTTTGTCCGAGATGGCCCTGTACTATATCGGCGGTATCATCAAACATGCCCGCGCATTGAATGCCTTTACCAACCCGACAACCAACTCGTACAAGCGTCTGGTGCCCGGTTTTGAAGCCCCGGTCATGCTGGCTTATTCTGCCCGCAACCGTTCTGCTTCTATCCGTATTCCGGTTGTGTCCAGTACTAAAGCCCGCCGTATTGAAGTGCGTTTCCCTGATCCTGCGGCTAACCCTTATCTGGCCTTCTCTGCCCTGTTGATGGCAGGTCTGGACGGTATCATCAACAAAATTCATCCGGGTGATGCGATGGATAAGAACTTGTATGACCTGCCAGCAGAAGAAGCGCAGGAGATCCCAACGGTGGCCTCTTCTCTGGAAGAAGCTCTGGCTGCTCTGGATGCAGACCGCGAATTCCTGACACGCGCCGGTGTTTTCACTGATGATTCAATTGATGCTTATATCAACTTATTGAATGGTGAAATTGAACGCGTTCGCATGACTCCACATCCTCTGGAGTTTGAACTGTATTACAGCGTGTAATGCTTTATAGCGTGCTTGATGGCATGGCTGTTGTTCCTTTTTTGTTGCCGTGAAACTTTTGGCCCGTCTTAGGATGGGCCCTTTTACATACTGATCAGAGGAACTCATTGAGTTATGCTGAAATAAGCTACAATGCACCAAAAACGTGCAGAGATTGAATGACAATGGCTGATTTACCCAAAGCAGAACAAATTCTCGACTCACTGATAAACAGCGTATTGGTGCTGGATAATGATTTGATTATCCACTATGCCAATCATTCCGCTATGCAGCTTTTGGCACAAAGTACACGTAAATTATTTGGTACGCCGCTTCCCATTCTGTTTAGCTATATTTCTCTGGATACAGAATTGATGCGTGCCAGTTTGATCAACGGACATGGTTTTACCGATAACGAAGTCATTCTGGTGATCAACAATCACTCTCATGTGATGTCGCTCAGTGCCCAACCAATTTCCGAACAGTTTATCCTGCTGGAACTGGCGCCTATGGATAGTCAACGCCGTTTAAGTCAAGAGCAGATTCAACAAGCACAGCAGGCGGCTGCGCGGGAATTGGTTCGGGGGCTGGCACATGAAATAAAAAATCCCCTTGGAGGACTGCGGGGAGCAGCACAATTACTTGCCAAGGCGTTACCCGATCCTGCCTTGCGGGAATATACCCAAGTGATTATTGAACAAGCCGACAGGCTACGCGGCCTTGTTGATCGCTTATTGGGGCCACAGCATCCGGGTGCTCAAACCAGTCAGAGTATCCATCATGTCGTCGAGCGCGTTTATCAATTGGTTGCGCTGGAAATGCCCTCCAATGTCACGCTGATCAAAGATTATGATCCCAGTCTGCCAGAACTGGCTCACTATCCTGACCAAATTGAGCAGGTGTTACTGAATATCACCCGCAATGCGCTACAGGCACTGGGGGACAAAGGGGGTACTATCACACTGAGAACGCGAACCGCATTCCAGATTACCTTGCAGGGTGAGCGTTACCGTCTGGCTGCCAGAATTGATATTAAAGATGACGGACCTGGCGTTTCGCCCAATATTCAGGATACGCTGTTTTACCCTATGGTCAGCGGGCATAAAGGTGGCACTGGACTTGGGCTGTCCATTGCCCGTAATCTTATCGACCAACATGCTGGCAAAATCGAATTCACCAGTTGGCCGGGGCATACGGAATTTTCCATTTACCTGCCTATCAAGAAATAACCGCTCAAGAAGCAGAGGGTAACAATGCAACGAGGAAAAGTCTGGGTTGTTGATGACGATAGCTCTATCCGCTGGGTACTGGAACGGGCGCTGAGTGGCGCGGGGATGGCGTGCACCAGTTTTGAAAATGCCGATACTGTGCTGGCTGCACTCTCACAGGACTGTCCTGAAGTACTTCTGTCAGATATCCGCATGCCCGGTCTCGACGGGCTAAGTCTGCTTAGTCAGATAAAACAGAGCCATCCACAGCTTCCGGTCATCATCATGACCGCCCATTCTGATCTGGATGCCGCCGTCAGTGCCTATCAACATGGTGCATTCGATTATCTGCCAAAACCCTTCGATATTGATGAAACCGTTGCGCTGGTTGAGCGGGCGCTGAATCACTATCGCGAACAACATCAATCCTCCGCCAACCCGCAAGTGGCGGCATCCGTTTCAGATATAATCGGAGAAGCGCCCTCTATGCAGGAGGTATACCGGATTATCGGCCGGCTTTCCCGCTCTTCCATCAGTGTATTAATCAATGGGGAGTCCGGCACAGGAAAAGAGCTGGTTGCCCATGCCCTGCACCGCCACAGCCCACGCGCTTCTGCACCGTTTATTGCCCTAAATATGGCGGCGATCCCGAAAGATTTGATTGAATCTGAACTGTTTGGTCATGAAAAAGGCGCTTTTACAGGCGCTAATCAAGTGCGTCACGGGCGTTTTGAACAAGCTAATGGCGGCTCGCTGTTTTTGGATGAAATCGGTGATATGCCACTGGATATCCAAACCCGTTTATTGCGCGTTTTGGCTGAGGGGCAATTCTATCGGGTCGGCGGTTATGCGCCCGTGAAGGTTGATGTCCGTATTATTGCGGCGACTCACCAGAATCTTGAACAACGTGTTGCGGAAGGTAAGTTTCGGGAAGATCTCTATCATCGACTGAATGTTATCCGTGTTCAGTTGCCACCCTTGCGGGACAGAGTAGAAGATATTCCTCGCCTGGCCCACCATTTCCTGCAACAAACCGCAATAGAACTGGGTGTTGAAGCTAAAGTACTGCATCCTAATACTGAGCTTGCTTTGATGCGCCTGCCGTGGTCAGGAAATGTGCGTCAGTTGGAAAACGTCTGCCGCTGGCTGACCGTCATGGCTGCCAGTAAGGAAGTGTTGGTACAGGATTTGCCTGCTGATCTGATTGGGAACCAAGCTACAGAACAAACAGGAAATACGCCTGTTTCTCACTCCGCCGCACCTGAAAATTGGTCGCATTTGTTAGCAGCATGGGCGCAACATGCGTTAAAAGAGGGAAAAACCGATCTTCTTTCCGATGCTCTGCCATTGCTGGAACGCACTTTGCTTAATTGCGCGCTGGAATATACAAATGGCCATAAACAGGAAGCCGCCCGTTTACTGGGTTGGGGAAGAAATACAATAACGCGGAAGTTGAAGGAGTTGGGGTTGGAGTAAAATAGGCAGCTATGTTATGCCTAACCTATCCACAACGCTATAAGCAAGGAGATTTAACATGGCTGCAAATGCTGTTGTTCGTGCTCGTATAAATGAAACTTTGAAAAATGAGGCTACAGAAGTGCTGACTAGCATGGGGTTAACTGTTTCCGACTTGGTTCGTATAACCCTGACCAAAGTGGCCAAGGAAAAGACTCTCCCATTCGATGAGCGTATCCCGAATGAACTGACAGCCAAAACCGTTGCCAATAATGAAAAAAACATTGATGTCCATAAAGCGAAAGTCGCTGATGGCCTATTTAATCAACTGGGCATCTGATAAACAATGAAACAACGGGAAATTGAATATTCTTCTCAGTTTCACAGAGAGGATTCATTCAGCAATACCAACTATCTATCTATTGCTGAGTAGATATTCAGAAAGATCAAGAAACTGAGTTAATATCGCTTCATCATTTGTTACTAATATCATTCCTTCATATCTGGCCTGAGCAACTAACATAAGATCGAAAGGGTCTCGGTGTTTTACCTTTGGTAATTCATAATAGCTAAGAGAGTGTTCTATCGTTACCACCAGTGGTAAAAAACCCACATCATTTTGTGCGACATCTGCGATAACGGCTGGTTCAAAAGAATAATCGCTTCTATCCAATCTGCTTTTTATTGCAATTTCCTGAATACTGACGGCACTAAAATAAATTTCATTATCAGTATCCCTCAGTAATTCATTGACTTCTTTCTTAAGTTTCGAAGGATCGGCCAGATACCAGAGCAAGATATGAGTATCCAATAAATAACGCATGATTATTATTCTTTCCCTTCAAACATGGCAAGGATTTCACGATCATGTCTGGCAAACTCTTCTTCTGTCGGCACAGAGAATTTTCCAACTAAGACACCGATTGGCCTCAATTGTTTTTCAGATTTCACAAGCACACCAACAGGCCTCTCCACCTTGAGCTTTTCAAGTTTTGTGACTGTCTTCGGAACATGCCCTCCGCGAAAACGACGATAAGCCTTTACATCAACTGTATCTTCACCACCATTTCTAATAACAACAGCCTGACCTTGCCTGATGACTGTTCTCAATCTTTCGGGTAGATCTGCAATATTCAGCTTCATTTCAGTGCCCATATAATCCCCGATACTTTGCCGTTGAATGTATGTATTAATTTTAACCAATCATTGGGCAAAAGTTAATTCAGATATCATTATCGTGGCATAGTCATTCATATCACCCGCGAAAACTGCCGCTGACGCATCTGGTTACGCAGGTAACTATCAAAACACATGCAAATATTACGGATCAGTAAGCGCCCTTTTGGGGATACCTGAATCTGCGATTCCGTCACTTTAACGAGACCATCTTCCGCCAGTGGGGTTAACAATTGCAGATCTTCGGCAAAGTAATCAGCGAAATTCAGCCCATAACTTTGCTCGATCTCCGCAAAGTTCAGCCGGAAATTACAAATCAGCGCTTTGATCACATCACGACGAATGCAATCATCCGGCGTCAGCATCAAACCACGCCATAACGCGTGCCCTTGTGCTTCTACCGCTGCATAGTAGGTTTTCAGATCTTTCTGGTTCTGGGCATAGCTGTCTCCCAACATACTGATAGCCGAGATGCCCATGCCAAGTAAATCGCATTCTCCCTGCGTAGTGTAGCCCTGAAAATTACGGTGCAAAACACCTTCTCGCTGGGCAATCGCCAATTCATCATCAGGGCGGGCAAAGTGATCCATGCCAATAAATTGATACCCGTTATTTGTCAGGGTTGAAATCGTTTCCTGCAAGATATCCAGCTTTTGAGTCGCAGTCGGTAAGTCCTGTTCCTTGATCTTACGCTGCGCCGCAAATAAATTTGGCAAATGTGCGTAGTTGAATACACTCAGGCGATCAGGCGACAACGCCAACACGCGCTGCAATGTGAAAGCAAAGCTCTCTGGAGTTTGCTTCGGCAAGCCGTAAATCAAATCAATGCTGGTGGATGTAAAACCGATTTCACGGGCTCGACTGATCAGTTCAAAAATAAATTCTTCATCCTGCTCGCGATTCACCAAACGCTGTACGTCTTTATTAAAATCCTGCACCCCCATGCTAAGGCGGTTAAAACCTTCATGGTGCAGATGGTCAATCACATCAAGCTCAATTTCTCGCGGATCAATTTCAATGGAAAGCTCAGCATCGGGCAGAAAATGGAAATGGCTACGCAATATCGACATCAATCGGCTGATCTGCGCCTTATCCAGATAAGTCGGCGTACCTCCGCCCCAGTGCATCTGGCTGACTTTCCGCTGGGTAAATAATTCAGCCCGTGACGTAATCTCTTTTTCCAGTACATTCAGATAGTCATCTGCTTTTTGCTTTTGGCGAGTGACCAGCTTATTGCAGCCGCAGAAATAACACAGCTTATGGCAGAATGGGATATGAATATAGAGAGAAAGCGGTCGATTAGGATAACGGGCAGCAGCCTGAAAAAAAGCAGAATCATCGTACTGCTGGTTAAACTCCAGGGCTGTTGGATATGAAGTATAACGAGGCCCTGAATAGTTGTATTTCTGGATCAAAGGCAGATCCCAAACAATGGCTTGCTCTGACATGCTTATTCCTTCCGCTGTTTTCGCCCATCAAAGCACAACTTTTTCATGGAGTTGAAATGTCGGGCCATGATGATATTGCGCAACCGACGTTTACGTCGCGATAGCTGCCATAGTTTACCCAATAACCACAATAAATAACATACTAACAATGTGGTTATTAATACTGTGGTTATCAGAATAAACCCGCCTTTTATGATCACAATCAATTGATGGAGGGATTATTTACCCTTCAACAACTGCATGATATCTTCCTGCCGTTCCTCTTCGCTGTCGTCTTTCTCCAGATTGATACCCAGTTCTTCCATTAACGTATCAATGCGGTCGAGTATGTTGTCAACATAGGCATTGTCTTCCTGAGACAGTTTTTCACCCTGCTCAAGACGTGCCAACAAGTCATCCAAACGCTCATCATTTTCCAACATTTCCAGCTCTTCCTGCGGTGACAGGCGTGGCTTCTGTTTCTCCACAACCGGTTTAACTACGGGTTTCACCGTGGTTGCTTTTTCACCGACGACCAGAGGGACGGGAACTTTACTGCCGATACGCGGATCTTTTTCCTGCTTACCGCCTGAACGTTTTTTATCTCTGTCGTTACCGTTACTCCGGCTGCCAGTAGGGTTACCGCGACGCTTTTTCTCGCGTTTACGTTCACGCCCTTCAGCATTCAGCTCTGCACGGCTTTTCTTTTTCTGCTTGCCAGCGGAAGGTTTCGCTGGTGATTTTTTCTTTAACGGGCTCATAGCTTGTGACTCAACTCGCTTTTATCAAGATATTTTCGGCGGAATCTAACAGAAACTACCTATAACATCCAATGTCATTCACTTATCGTTTAAAGTTCAGCTAATATTCTAGGAGGTTTTAACTCAAATATTATGGTCATTAATCACCATGCGTTTTTTTGATACTTCTTCTTACCGCATGCCATTGTATCTTTGGGTCACTGGTTATGCTGTTTTATGGGTAATCGTAACTTATACTCTCGATCCCACCGTTCCTTATGACGCTGTAGAAGCATTAAACTGGGGTATAAATGGGGAATGGGGTTCTCCAAAAAACCCGTGGCTAGTCGGTGCCATAATGCTCCCGACTATCCATATCAGCAATATCTCTCTCAGCTTTTATTGGTATTTCACCCACTTTGTTGCCATTGCCATTGGTATGCTTGGTGTCTGGCAGCTCGCTTTTCGACTAACAGGAAAAATTGTACTGGCATGGCTTGCCATGTTAACGCTGAACCTGTCAGGTATCATCAATTTCGATATCATTCCTTATAATGATAATTACCTTTTGGTCATGCTCTGGCCGTGGTCTCTGCTGTTTTTCCTGCGCGCGATTGACGAGCATCCCAAATGGTGGCTGGCATTTGCGCTCACCACCGGGCTGGCAACGATGGGGAAATATTCTTCACTTGCCATCGTCGGTTCTGTCTTTTTGCTCTCCCTGTTCATACCCAAAGTGCGCCGCAACTATCGGGAACCGCTGTTTTATCTCGCCCTTGTGCTGTGGTTCGCGCTGGTGTTACCGAACGCCTGGTGGCTGCTGCATAACGACTTTGCCGCATTTAAATGGGTAGATTCCCAAATTCAGAAAGGATTCAATTTACATACCACTCGCGCAATGTTCTCTGTGTTCTATCCATTGATCATTGTCAGTGTGATTATTTACCTGTTGGGTGGCCGGATTGGCTGGCCCAAACAGCAGTCTAATGCGCTGGTTAATATCGTTATCCTGCTGCCTTTGCTGATTATTTATGGCTGGTTCTCCTTCAATCAGGGCGGGCGCATGACTGAGTGGGTACAGCCTTTTATGGTTGTTGCCCCCGCCTTGTTGGTGGGATCAATAACGGTATATCCCCGCAAATCTCTGCAAGGTACGTTACGGGGATTGGCCGTGTTCGGTGTGTTAGTTTTGATTGGCTATGCCAGTGTAATGATGGCGAATGTCCGTAATGCCGGGCAAAAATTTGTGGGGATAAAAACGTTTACCAGCCAACTTGATCAACGTTGGAATGAGCTGTACCCAACACCTTTGCGCTATGTTGGCGGAGAATATCTGCATGAATGGCTAACGTTCTATAGTCACTACCACCCAAAAACGATACAGCCCTGGGAATTAAATAAGGGTGCTCCGCCAAATATCTATAACCGCCATATCAAAGAGAACGATATCGTAGAACAGGGGGCATTATTGGTAGGAGAACGAGGCAAGAGCTGTGAAGAAGAAGATTTCCAACATACTCTTCAGGAATGGCCTGCCTTGACGATTAGCCATAAAGAAGAGTTCTCTTTTCAGGCCCAACCTAGCGCTGAAACACAAACGGTCTGTATTGGTTTTGTCGCACCGAAAAATATTCAATAACCATCCAACAAAAACAGCCTGACAATATTCATGTCAGGCTCGAGCCTGTCGATAAAACGTATTCGTCTGGCCTGACCAAAAAGCATAACAAGCCCCCCTCCCTTGAGAAGATGCCAATAATAAACATCAAGAGTAACAGTGTATACATTAAATAAAGTGTTACAGGCGATGTTAGACAGTGTTTTCAGCAGGTAATGATGCTTGTTGTTTAACACAAAAGGTTAATACAAATGAACCTAACAAAATAAAAGTTGGTTTTTTCATATTCATATTTTTTATCCTATATAAATATCATCAAGCATACTTTGCTAACTAGGTAAATAGAATTCAACGAAAAACTCTTATTTAAGAAGATAAAAACAGAAATTAAACTTATAAAGCAAACTTTCAAAAAACAAATAATATAAATAAAGCTTGTCATTAAATATCGTTGCACATTCATTTAAAGTTCATTTAACACATTTTAAAGAAGCCAGTGTAATATCATTAAGTGAAGAAATTTTTCACACAGAAAATTATCTAAAACCATTAAACCCCATTTATTAAAAATAACTTCCATAGAAAGAAAACTCATTAAAAAAATTATCAAAATGAACATTAGAGCTACAACAAAATAATACAACATTACCTTATGTACTTATTAGGGATGATAAAAGTGGAAGTGATACCAATGGCGGCCTTGGCAGCAACGGAAGTGGCAATGGAACAGGAAATGGAAAGGCAGTGGAAACGGATATGGGAAAAATACCAAAAATCACGATACATCTTATAGAGAGAAACAAAAATGAAACTAAATAAAATAGTTATAGCTGCATCTATACTAAGTTTTCCTTTTTTATCAATACATGCTAAGTCTGAAAGTGATCCCGTTATAAAAACAAAAATGACAAAAGTAACTGATTGTGATCGATTAAATGGAAGACCTGGTCAAAATGGCAAAAACGGAATCCCTAATAGCGATTGCCCCAATGGAGGCAACGGTGGGAATGGAAAACTTCCAGGGCAATCAGGTGGTAACGGTGGTAATGGCGCAGCAGGTGGTAATGGCGGTAATGGCGGTAACGGTGCAAAAGGAGGCGGTAAAGGCGGAGATGGTGGTAATGGTGGTAGTGATGGCGGTAATGGTGGTAAAGGCGGAGATGGTGGAGATGGTGACTCTTGAAGTGAGGGCTGAAGCACTATGAACAATCTAAAATTATTATTTTTTTATTCTAATATCATTAGCTACTTCAGAAGCGTCAGCTTCAACAGCGTCACTAGTGAAACATATTTCCCATAATAATGACTATCTCCTCGTTTCAAATGATAGCAAAGACGGTAATGGAGGAGAAGGTGGTAACGGTGGGCATGATGGACACCGTGGTAAGGATGGATAATTGTATTTTAAATAGAAATCCCGTATTAATGACGGGATTTCATCTCAATCGTGTTTAGTGTGCATCCACAAACACCATTTTCAAGACAAACAGTAGCGTCACAACAATGACGCACGGGCTAATCTCACGCCATTTACCTGTCCCTAACTTCATGGCGCAGTAGGCGATAAAACCCAATGCGATGCCTTCAGTAATAGAGAAACTAAATGGCATCATCACGGCGGTAATAAATGCAGGTACGGATTCAGTCAGGTCATTCCATTTAACCCGTGTCAGGCTGGAAGTCATCAAAACACCGACATAAACCAACGCTCCCGCTGTGGCATAGGCAGGCACCATACTCGCTAATGGAGAGATAAACATCACCAGCAGGAATAAGATACCGACAACAATCGCTGTCAGGCCGGTACGACCACCAACAGAAACCCCAGAGGAGCTTTCAATATAGGCTGTCACCGAGGAAGTTCCAATGTAAGAACCCGCTACCGAACTGATACTGTCCACATATAAGGCTTGTTTCATGCGCGGGAATTTGCCGCTGCTGTCCGCAATGCCTGCTTTATCCGTCACACCAATCAGTGTGCCGGAAGAGTCAAACAGGTTAACCAACATAAACGAGAAGATAACGCCCGCTAAAGCGATATCTAAAGCCCCTTTCACATCGACGTTACCCACCACGCTCATCACACTGGGTGGCAGGTCAAAAATTCCATGATATTCGACATGCCCCATCATAAAGCCGATGCCGGTTGTCACGACAATAGAAACCAGCACCGCGGCATGAAAATTACGTGCCGCTAAAATGGCGATGATGAAAAAGCCCAATGTCCCCAACAGGACGTTATGGGAAGCAAAATTGCCAATGGAAACGATCGTGTCGGGATTTGGCACGATAATGCCCGCATTTTTCAGCCCCATCATTGCAATAAAAAGGCCAATCCCACTGGTAATTCCCACTCGCAGGCTTAATGGAATATTGGCGATCATCCAGTAACGCACACGGAAGATAGTTAAAATCAACAATCCCACTGCACCCCAGAAAATCGCGCCCATTGCAACCTGCCATGAAATCCCCATCGCGCCAACCACGACAAAGGCAAAAAATGCGTTCAGCCCCATCGCGGGAGCAACAGCAACGGGTAAGTTCGCCATCAACCCCATCATAATGCTGCCAACTGCGGCAATTAAGCAGGTAGTGACGAATACCGCCTTAATATCCATCCCGGCCACGGCCAAAATTTGTGGGTTCACAAAGACGATATAAACCATGGTCAAGAAAGTCGTCAGCCCGGCGATCATTTCAGTACGAACTGTCGTGCCATGTTCCTCTAATTTAAACACTCGCTGAAGCAAGCCCTGACGATTCGCAGAGCCAGAAGTTATTGTGCTCATGTAATGTTGTTTCCCAAAAAAACGAAGTTTTCGACTTATCCTACAGGAAACATATATAAATCGTTACCCTGAAACGAGGAAAAAAGAAAACGTTTGCGGCATGACTAATCAACAAGTTAAGTAACATTATGATTCTTGAGGAGATTAATTAGATGGCGATATTTTATTCGTTATGATTTTTCTTTAACTTATCCCAAAAGAAAACAATACAATGCGTTAGAGCCTACCCAAGTAGGCCCTTATGTATTTAAAGTTTGATGAAACAGATTATTAATCTTTGTCAGATACTGAGTTTTCAGAAGAAACTTTGGATGGCAGAGAAGCAAGAATATCATTGAAGATATCTTTCCATTCATCTTCTCCGATATCCATTAAGCCGAAGAAACGTAGGACAAAAGCGCCCTCTGTCGCTAAAAAGGCTAAACGTGCCTGACGGCCTTCTTCAGTCGTCGTATCCAAACCCGCAAGGCGTTCGCGATACCAAATTTGGGTTGATTTGAGATGCTCAGGCGTTTGTTGTAACGCTGCCAGTAATCCAGCGGCTTTTGCCGTCGAGGCTTCATCAGATCGCATAGTCGCCTCAATGTGTGCATGCACTGCGGTTAACGGTTGAGGATGATCGCCTGCCATTTCATGGAATTGTTCATCATAACTCGCTCCCCAACGCTCAAACATCGCATCAATAAGATTATCCTTTGTACTAAAACTGTATTGCACCCCACCTTTAGTAATACCGACGGCCTTTGCCAGTGCATCAATGGTAAGAGCCGCAGCGCCGTGTGTTGTAACAATTTGCTCTGCTGCATCCAACAAAGCTTCTCGATCAATTTTCTTGCGTCGTCCCATTCCTCCCCCTTTTAATTAAATACGTATGTATTTATAATGACCGACAACAATTTCGTCAAGGTTTGGCAGGTTATTGTCCTCGAATCACGTTGGTGAGTTTATGAGATCAAATATTCGCTGGCTCGTGCTAGCCATCATTTCCAGTGCGCTTTTCCTCGTTGTTATTGATATGACCGTTCTCTATACGGCCTTACCACGGCTGACACATGACTTACGTGCTTCTGCCTCTGAGAAGTTGTGGATCATGAATGCCTATACCTTAACGATTGCTGGCCTGCTTCCCGCGATGGGAGCATTGAGTGATCGTTTTGGAGCTAAAAAACTCTTTACCAGCGGGTTAGCGATTTTCGGCCTCGCATCGCTGATGGCCGCATTTTCCCCTAATCCGGATACGCTGATTGCAGCCCGTGTCGTGCTTGCCTTTGGCGCTGCCATGATGATGCCGGCGACACTCGCGATAGTCCGCCAGGCATTTGAAGATCCCAACGAACGGGCACTTGCCATCGGCATTTGGTCTGCCGTCGCTTCCGGTGGCGCGGCACTTGGCCCTGTCATCGGCGGGTTGCTGCTCGAATATTATTGGTGGGGATCCGTCTTTCTTATCAATGTTCCGATCGTTCTCATCGCACTTGGTTTCGCTCTGGTTGTCATTGCAAAAAGCCGGCGCAATCCAGAGCATACTTTCGACTTACTTGCTTCCGTGCAAATCATGATCGGCTTAGTTAGCATTACCTATGCCATCAAGGAAATCAGTAAACCAGCCCCGTCACTGGCAACTGCGTTAGCCGTCGGCGCTATCGGGCTTATTTTTACTACTATTTTTATTCGCCGGCAGCTAAATTCATCCACTCCCATGATCGACTTCAAGCTTTTCAGCAATCGTGCTTTTACTGCGGGAGTCATCGCAGCCTTTGTTTCCACGGCGGCATTGGTTGGTACGGAGCTTGCGGTCAGCCAGCGTTTTCAACTCGCTATGGGATTTTCTCCCCTGCAAGCAGGGCTATTTATTTTACCTATTCCTATCGCTTCTTTTATTGCTGGCCCCCTGGCAGGGCTTGCTATACCAAAATGGGGTTCCGGGCGAATCATGTGGCTTTCTCTCGCCCTCGCCGGGCTTGGTTCCTTTGGCTATATCATCAGTTTACAGTCTGGTATGTTCGTGCAAATTGTTGCATTTAGCGTGATTGGATTTGGTATCGGCGCCGCAATGACAGCCGCTTCTACCTCCATCATGCTCAATGCGCCAGAAGACAACGCGGGCACCGCCGCCTCTATTGAAGAAGTCGCCTACGAATTAGGAAGCTTACTCGGAATCGCTGTTCTCGGCAGCCTGATGGTGGCAGTTTATTCTGCATCGTTCACCTTTCCGGCTGATATGGGACTCTCGGATCTCGCACGAAACAGCATTGATGAAGCCATTATCGCCGCAGAAGGGTTACAAGGAGACGCAGCTTCATCGCTGCTCCATGCAGCAAAACAGGCTTTCAATCACTCATTTCTGTCAGTGCTGATTGCTGCGGGAACATTAATGTTATTGACTGCTGCGGTAATTGCGATGCCCAGAAGAAATAAACGCCATTAATAAGTTGGTCAATTAGCAACCATAAGAGGTACGTGTAAGGCGGCTCACAATAACTGCAAGTGAAGCTTATATCTCTGAGCTGGACGATTGGATCAGTCTGTTATGGGTGGCCGTTTGAGATTGACCCTCACAGGTCGCTCTTACGGGTTTCCCGTGGCTACGTTGTTCCCGGCGCTTTGCACATTAAAATTACTCTCAACGCATAGCCGGGTAGGGAACTACTGGTGAGACAGCAGTTTTCTTCGTACTGATTACGACTTATTGGCTGAAACAATCACAGGAACAGCCTTGTGTCGCACCACAAATTTATGTACAGGGTTGTCCTTCTTACTACAGGTACGAGCCACCATGCTCTGTACCTCTTATTTATTTCTAATCATTTTATGCCAAGCCAAAAAGCAGTGTAATTCTCTGAGATGCTGACAGTAATACTCTGTATTTAACATAAAGAATATCAGTAAGAAATCAAAAGCAATAATGCCTAAAGAAATATTACTGTAATCCAGCATACCCACAATAAATTTCAGACCCACCAATAACGCAAAAATAGCGATAAAAAGATAACGAGCCAAAGCTAATATCTTAAAACCCAATGTCACTCCGCGATGTGTCAGCAAGATGGGTAAAGAAGCAAAGACAATTGCGGCTCCGACTACTAAAAATAAGATAGGCAGATCATCTCTGTTATCAAAGTTAGAAAACAACATAAATGTTGCCATAACATAAGCTTTCGTCAATAAAATAGTCATTAATAATGTCATCAATAACGCTTTTTTTGGAATACCGAAATCCAACAGATGCTGATATTTATTCACTCTTTTTTCTGCCAGTAAAGTAAGATCTTTTTTCTCCACACGTTGGTTAAGCTCATAACTGATTTTGAGTGTGTTATTGAGATTTGTGTTTAACACACTATATTGCCAGAATAACGTGAATATATTTTTCTTTTTAGTCGCAGTATTTTCTTCAATAACATCAGAACCATTCTCTATCTGTTCCCGCAAGATATGGTTTGTCGTTTTAAACCACAAAATTTCAGTCATAGCCTGAGAGAAAGCCATACTGTTAATGATCACACGATTCGAAAAAAAATTGAAAAAGACAATGGTGAGCAAATACCATTCGTGGTGCATATAATAGACAAAATAATCAAGTGCAAGAATGGCGAACGCAAAGATAATACTGAGGGTATTCAGTATATTCAGGGCTCTTAAAGCTGCAATATTTCCTCTGTAAGTATAAAATGCTAATAAAGAGATCACCGAAATAATAAACATATTGCAGGAACGTTGGAAACCGGCAACATCAGAAGAAAAATAAAAACCATAAAAAACAATAACCAATATGATATAAGAAACAAATATCAGTATAGGAAACAAAGCCAGTAATATACTTTCTTCAGAAGAGCGATTGATGGCTGTTTTATCTTTAAGCCTGACGATATCAGGTTCTTCAAACAAAGAAGAATCACTATTTTTGATCCTGTTATCAATATTTTTATACTGAATCAAGATATTTCTGAATTGATTGTTCGTTAATATATACATTACATTCATATTTATTTTTCCAAACCAGAGCTATTTATAGAATAAAATCATTGAAAATGATAACAAAAAGTTAAGGATAATAATTACAAAAAAAGCACACAAATAAAATTCAATGATTAAATTGTAATACAAATATTTGATAAATTTATTACCTATAGAATCCAGTGTAGAACATCCTTGAGAAATCAGCCCTTGAAGCTTTCCTTTTATTGTTACGTAAATAGAATTAGCCATATTATGTTAATCCTTCGTCATTATTATCTTGCATTGCACCGTATCGTTATAGCAGAAAATTTAACCCAAAAATACCGATAAAATCCTAAAAACAAATCAATCACCTAATTAAAAACATATCACTTCAATAAGAAAAATAGCGGCCTAGCAAATAAAATAATCTCGAAATTTTTAGCTTAATATAAAAAAATTCCCTACCGTCTCAGCAGGGAATTAATATAACAGCGAAAATATCTGCCAGGTATCAGATATTAACTTTATGGAACCACACTCAATGTTTTTTTGCGCCAAAATCCAAAGATCGCGGTTTTTTCACGTTTCACCGAGAAACGACGGGCAACGTAATTGGCAATCAACTCCAATGATAAACACATCACAAAATAAACCAACGCAACAAATAAAAAGACTTCCATCGGATAGACCATGCTGCGGTTATTCACTTGGGCCGCCAGAAATGACAATTCCCCCACACCAACAATATAGGCCAAGGAGGTATCTTTAATTAATGCAATCCATTGGTTGATAAATGAAGGCACCATCATGCGTAGTGCCTGCGGTAAGACGATATGCCACAACACTTCCCAACGATTTAGCCCCAGTGATAATCCCGCGCGCCATTGGCCTTCACTGATCGCTAAAATGCCCGCTTTCACGCCATGCGCCAAATAAGCCGAGGTGATCAACGCCAGCGCAAAAACGACTGTGGTAATTTCAGGAATTTCCATTCCCAATACCACTGGCAACAGAAAGTATGTCCAGAAAATCAGCATGATAACGGGAATGGCACGGAAAAATCCCAATACAGCCGCCAACAGGTTGGCCCAAAATCCACGCAGCATCGCCAGGGCAATTCCCCCCACAATGCCGAATACGATAGAAATCACACCTGCCATGAGGCTGATTGCCAGCGTCAATGCCGCTCCTTCCAGCGGCCCATCGGGAAAAGTGCCCAATAGCAAATAACGCCAGTTTTCAGCAATAACGGTAAAATCCATCTCAATACCCCCTCGCTAATGTTTTCTGCTGACGCCACTGTCCCCAACCTTCCATCACGGCAATGATGGCGATGTAAAGTACAGTTGCGACACCAAATGCCTCAAAGGTTTGCAAGGATTGGGTTTCCACCTGACGAGAAGCATAGGACAGTTCTGCCACGCCAATTGCCATGGTTAATGAGGAGTTTTTGACGATATTCATGTATTGCCCCAACAAAGGCGGTATGGCGATTTTCAGCGCCTGCGGCAGTACCACATGCCGCATGGCCTGCCAACCCGTTAGGCCCAACGCATGAGCGGCGTATTTCTGCCCGCGTCCGACGCCCTGAATACCCGCGCGCAGTTCCTCTGCCACAAAAGGGGCGGAATAGAGTGTCAGGCCGATAAATCCTGCCAAAAATTCAAAGGATGGCCATTCCAGCGTCAGGCCAAAAATCGTTGTTTCATGGGGCATGTTCAGCCACATCATTACCTCTTGAGGCAAGATCTGACCCGATGCGAAGTACCAGAAAAACAGTTGTACCAACAGCGGCGTGTTACGAAATACAGTCGTGTAAACCGTGACCAACCAGCACAATATCTTACAAGGCAATGATTTAATTTGGCTGTCTCGTGCCGCAGCAATCACAAAGCCCAATAAGGTGGAAGAGACAATGGCGCAGGCAGAGAGCCACAAGGTGATCAAAAATCCCTGCCAGAGCCATCGTAGATATTCAGGAGCCAGTAAGTGCCCGGTAATAAATTGCTCAAACATATCATTCACCGCATAAATAAGCAGCAAAGCCCCGTTATTACGAGGCTAATTTCAAACGCGCTTTCCGCTATTCCCTAATGAGTTACAGCTTTGCCTGACTTTCCAATGGCGCGAATTTAAAATCACCGCGCGGCTGGGCAGATTTGGTTTCCGGGCCAAACCAACGGTTGTAAATTTTCGCCGCTTCACCCTCTTTTTCCAGCTTCAATAACGTCTGGTTAACGGCATCAATCAGTCGCCCTTCTCCTTTGGAAGCCGCTACCGCCTGATATTCACGAGTAATGCTAAAGGGGGAAATTTCAAAGTCTGCTTTCTGAGCTTCCGGAACGTTCGCCAGCAGGCCAACTAATTTCGCATCATCCTGCGTAATTGCCTGAACATTGCCATTTCTTAAAGCAGCAAAAGCCAGCGGTGTATCGTCATAAGAGATGACTTTTGCGGTTGGGTAACGTTCACGTAAGGTAATTTCCTGCACGGTGCCTTTGTCCGCCCCAATACGCAGCTTGGCGATATCGTCAGGTTGAGTCAGCACACCTTTGCGGGCAATAAATTTCTGGCCCGTCGCAAAATAAGGAATGGAAAAATCGACTTGTTTAGCACGCTCATCAGTCACCGTGAAGTTGGCAGCGATTAAGTCAATTTTCTTGGAAGAAAGCAGAGGAATACGGTTTGCCGGGTTCGTTGGGCGCAGTTCCAGTTTTACCCCCAAATCACTGGCTATGGCATTGGCAATGTCCACATCATAGCCTGCCAGTTTTTTCGTTTGAGGATCGATAAAACCAAATGGCGGGTTACTGTCAAATACCGCAATACGTACCGTACCGGCTTTTTTAATGTCATCAAGTTTATCTGCTTTTGCTACACCAGAAACCAGACCAGAAACCAGCGCCAGGCTGGTCAGCAGCGCAGTAACCGCTACGCGAGATTTATTGCGAATCTTCATTGAACACCCCTGTTGATTATTAATTTTTATATGACCAACAAAAGCTATCAATTTAGATATAGCACCTGAAATAATATAAAATGCTATATTTATAGCCTAAAAGAATATGAGAAAAAGAAAACGCCGATGGAAAAGACCAGCGTTTCAGTCAGTTAACGTTATTCGTCTTTGGTCAGTAATTTTTCCAGATTATCACCACCCACGTGGCGGAAATCCTGCCCTTTAACGTAATAAAAGATAAATTCACAAATATTCTGACAACGATCGCCAATACGCTCAATGGAGCGGGCGCAGAAAAGGGCTGTCATGACATTCGGGATCGTTCTCGGATCTTCCATCATATAAGTCATTAACTGGCGGACAATACCTTCGTATTCCTGATCGACTTTTTTATCTTCACGATAGATGCGAATGGCTTCGGCCAAATCCATGCGGGCAAAAGCATCCAGTACATCGTGCAGCATCTGGATAGTATGGCGCCCCAATGATTCCAGGCTAACCAGCAACGATTGCTGTTGATGTGAAAATTTCTCAAGGGCGGTCTGGCAAATTTTATTGGCAACATCCCCAATGCGTTCCAGTTCGGCAATGGTCTTGGAAATTACCATGATAAGGCGCAAATCGCTGGCGGTCGGCTGGCGTTTTGCAATGATGCGGACACACGCTTCATCGATCGCCACTTCCATCATGTTGACCTTCTGATCATCCTCAATCACTTGCCGTGCCAGCGCTTCATCCTGATTGTGCATCGCCAGAATCGCTTTGCTGAGCTGCTCTTCCACCAGCCCGCCCATTGTCATCAATTCGGTACGAATATGTTCCAGTTCAGCGTTAAACTGACCGGATATGTGTTTGCTGAGATTCAGATTGTCCATCTTATGTTATTCCCCGTTTGCTATTCCTCATTTATATGCCGAATCAGCCATAACGGCCGGTAATATAATCTTCAGTCTGCTTCATCTTTGGTGTGGTGAACAGTCTGTCAGTATCGCTGAATTCAATCAGTTCACCGAGGTACATAAATGCCGTGTAATCAGAACAACGCGCGGCCTGCTGCATGTTATGAGTAACAATCACTACGGTATATTCTGATTTCAACTCACTAATCAGCTCTTCAATACGTCCGGTAGAGATCGGATCAAGTGCGGAACAAGGCTCATCCAGCAATAAAACGTCCGGGCGGATAGCAATGCCCCGGGCTATGCACAAGCGTTGCTGCTGACCGCCGGAAAGGCTGTATCCACTCTGGTGGAGCTTATCTTTGGTTTCATTCCATAAGGCCGCTTTTGTCAGTGCCCATTGGACTCGCTCATCCATTTCAGCCCTTGGCAGCTTTTCAAACAGGCGCACCCCAAAAGCAATATTGTCGTAAATTGACATCGGGAATGGTGTCGGTTTCTGGAATACCATCCCGACTTTAGCGCGCAACAAGGCGATATCTTGCTTATCCATCAGGATATTGGTGCCATCCAGTATGATTTCACCTTCTGCCCGCTGTTCACCATACAGTTCATACATTTTGTTGAAAGTGCGCAGCAATGTGGATTTACCACATCCTGACGGCCCGATGAATGCCGTGACTTTATTCTGTGCAATATCCAGCGTGATGTTTTTCAGCGCGTGAAATTTTCCGTAATAGAAGTTCAGATCGCGTACCTGAATTTTGCTTCCTGCGATATTATTTACTGCAATGTCATTAACCTTATTCATCAGTGCTTCTCGTTACCTCTATAAAAATTAGTGCTTTTTATTCGTAAACAGCACACGCGCTGCAATGTTAATCAGCAGTACACACAAGGTAATCAGTAATACCCCGGCCCACGCCAGTTGTTGCCAGTCAGAGAATGGACTCATGGCAAACTTGAAGATAGTGACCGGCAGGTTCGCTATTGGCTGGCTGAGATCTGTGCTCCAAAACTGGTTGGAAAGCGAGGTAAACAACAATGGCGCAGTTTCACCAGCGATACGGGCAATGGCTAACAGGACGCCGGTAATAATGCCTGACATTGACGCTTTCAATGTAATGGCAGAAATCATTTTCCATTTCGGTGTTCCCAGTGCATAAGCCGCTTCACGCAGGTTATCCGGCACCAGTTTCAGCATGTTCTCCGTCGTGCGGATAACAATAGGGATTTGTAACAGCGCCAATGCAATCACTCCCGCCCAGCCTGAGAAATGTTGCATTTTCGTCACGACCACCGTATAGACAAACAACCCGACAACAATCGAAGGTGCCGAAAGCAGGATGTCATTGATAAAGCGGATTATCTCTGCCAACCACGAACGACGGCCATATTCCGCCAGATAAACCCCCGCCATAATGCCTAATGGCGTGCCGAAGACAGTTGCCCAGAATATCAGCAGGCCACTGCCGACGATGGCGTTTGCCAGCCCGCCCCCTTCTGTATTGGGCGGTGGCGTCATTTCGGTAAACAACGCCAGCGACATACCATCAATGCCTTTAGTCACGGTAGAGATTAAAATCCAAATCAGCCAGAACAGGCCGAACGCCATCGTCGCCATAGACAACATCAATGCCATGCGGTTCTTCTGACGACGCCATGACTGCATACGACGACGGCTCTTCATATCCACTTCATTGACTATACCTGCTTCACGTACTGATCCAGCCAAATGGGGCTGTTGGTTATTATTGTTGATTGTCATCTCAGCGCCCCTCATTTTTTGCCAGACGCATAATCATCAATTTTGACAATGCCAATACAATAAAGGTGATCACAAACAAGATCAGCCCCAGTTCCATCAAGGCCGCGGTATGCAGGCCAGATTCCGCCTCAGCAAATTCATTTGCCAATGCAGAAGTAATGCTGTTTCCGGGCATGTAGAGAGACAAGCTGTCGAGCTGGTAGGTGTTACCGATGATAAAGGTGACGGCCATCGTTTCCCCCAACGCCCGGCCAAGCCCCAACATAACGCCGCCAATCACCCCGTTCTTGGTATAAGGCAAGACGATATGCCAAATGACTTCCCATGTGGTACAGCCTATCCCGTAGGCTGACTCTTTCATCATCACGGGCGTCTGCTCAAATACATCACGCATGACAGACGCGATATAGGGGATAATCATGATGGCAAGAATGATGCCCGCGGCCAGAATGCCAATACCAAAGGCAGGGCCGGAAAACAGTTCGCCCACGATGGGAATGCTTGATAACACATCACCAACGGGTTGCTGAAAATAGGTAGCAAACAGCGGAGCAAAGACAAACAGCCCCCACATGCCGTAAACAATACTGGGGATCGCTGCCAACAGTTCAATCGCCACGCCCAATGGACGCTTCAACCAATTTGGCGCCAGTTCTGTCAGAAACAGGGCAATACCAAAGCTCACCGGAACTGCAATAATCAGGGCAATTAATGACGTCATCAATGTGCCATAAATCGGCACCAGTGCACCAAACACCCCGGCGGGTGCATCCCAATCTTTACTCCACAAAAAAGCAAAACCAAATGTTTGTATACTTGGCCAGGAAGCAATGATCAGCGAAAGGATAATGCCGCCGAGCAGAAGTAAGGTCAGCACCGCCGCTAATCTGACCAGCGCACTGAAAATAATGTCGCCATTTTTACTCGGTGCTTTCAATATCGTTTTATATGCCGTTTTACGTTCGGCCATACGCTTCATTCTCATCTAGGCTCATTTTGGGTTATTTCTCCCCCGAAAGGGGGGAGGTTTAACAAAGTCTGTCAATAAAACAAGTTCATCAATAAAGCGGTTTGCCACTGCTGTCTTTAATGTTGCTCTTCCATGCTGCACGTACCTGACTGACGACTTCTTTCGGCAGAACGGCGTAATCCAGATCTTTCGCCTGTTTTTTGCCTTCGTTATAAGCCCAATCGAAGAATTTCAGTACTTCAGCGCCATTCGAGGCGCTTGCCTGCTGTTTGTGGATGAGAATGAAAGTGGTGGAGGTAATTGGCCACGCATTATCGCCTTTCTGGTGTGTCAAATCCTGAGCAAAGCTGCTGCTCCAATCCACACCTTTTGCTGCCGCACTGAAATTTTCTGCCGTAGGTGCCAATACTGCGCCATCTGCTGAAATCAGTTTGGTGTAAGCGAGGTTATTCTGCTTAGCATAAGCGTATTCAACGTAACCAATCGAACCGGGCAGGCGTTGCACAAAGGCCGCAATGCCGTCATTGCCTTTGCCACCCAAACCGGTTGGCCATTTGACGGTCGAACCTGCCCCGACTTTTTCTTTCCAGTCGTTATTCACTTTAGACAGGTAGCTGGTGAAAACGTAGGAAGTGCCTGAACCATCCGCACGCCGCACCACGGCAATGTTTTGATCCGGCAGTTTGAGGCCGGGGTTCAATTTTGCAATAGCGGGATCATTCCATTTCTTGATATTCCCCAGATAGATGTCGCCGAGGGTTCTGCCATCCAGAATCAACTGACCCGGTTTGATACCGGAAATGTTTACCGCCAGCACAATGCCGCCAATCACGGTCGGAAACTGGAACAAACCATCAGCCGCCAATTTTTCATCAGAAAGCGGCGCATCAGAAGCACCAAAATCAACGGTATTAGCGATAACCTGCTTCACTCCTCCCGAGGAGCCGATGCCTTGGTAATTGATTTTACTGCCAGTTTCTTTTTGATAAGAATCCGCCCACTTGGTATATACCGGTGCGGGAAATGTCGCACCTGCCCCCGTCAAGCTGGTGGCAGCAAATGAAGACAGGGATGTCATGGCAAATACGGCGGCCATGATGCTTGCCACGGTGGTACGCATTGGTTTCATATTCCCTCCTGCTGGGATACGCATCATTAATTAAAAACAAGTGTCAGACATCTTCGACAATCTGGTTTTTAGGTTAAGAAATGGATCAGGAAGGAAAATAGGTGAATTCAATGACAGTAAAATGTATGAATTATGACATTTTTATGACAGGCCGTTTTCAAGGGGTAACTGTTTTTCATTCAAAGGAATATAGGCGCGAATAGATAGCCCCTGCTTTTCACTTTCTCCCACTTCGATATACCCTTCGTGGATATTAATGATGCGGCGGATAATTGCCAGCCCCAGTCCTACGCCACCATTATTGTGAGTATTGCGTATCCGCTCTCCCTGAATGAATGGCTGGAACAAGCTGGCGGCCTCTTCTTTTGTCATCCCCTTGCCGTTATCCTCCACCTGAAACCAACCAAATCTTTCTGTTGCCCCACTACTGATTCGAATCCATCCATTTCCATAACGTTGAGCATTAGTCAACATATTGACCAACACCCGCTTAATGGAAAGCGGATTGGCTGAAATAAAAACCGGGCGGGAAGATAAGTTATTTTCAATTTCTGCCGCACAGCGCTGTTCTGTTTCAATGGCAGTTTCAAGCTCAATGACCGATTCAAGCAGCCCGTTCAATTCACAGCGTGTCATCGGCACATCTTGTCCTGACCGCTGATAGTCAATGAATTGATCAATAATGGCGTTGCATTCCTCAATGTCCCGATGAATGGATTCCGTGAGAAAATTATCTTTTCCTTCCAGCATTTCCATCGCCAACCGAATGCGGGTTAGTGGAGTACGCAAATCATGGCTCACTCCGGCTATCAATACTGCCCGGACACTTTCTTGTGATTTCAGCCCCACGGATATCTGGTTAAAGGCGCTAATCAGCGAGCGTATGGCGGATGCTCCCCTCTCCGGTAGTGGTGCTACCCTTCTCCCTTTCCCCATATCCATCGCTGCTTTTTGTATTGTTTTGAGGGATTGCTTCTGGATGTAAAGATAGCGCCAGAACACCGCAAATACTGACAATGCCGACGTAAAAATCCCGATAAAGAGATAAGGGAACACCACGTTGAATGACAGTGCTTCCAGCTTTGCCAACCACTGGGCGACCAGATAACTGATCAACAGGCAGCCCAGTGACAAAGATAAGATATGGGGAAACAAGGCGAGAGCCGAAAGCCAACGCTTTTTCATACTTTGCTTCCATCAGGAACAAAAACGTAGCCCAATCCCCAAACCGTCTGGATATAGCGAGGATGCGCGGGATCGTCTTCAATCAGGCGACGCAGACGGGAAACCTGAACATCAATGGAGCGCTCCATCGCACCATATTCCCGTCCCCGTGCCAGGCTCATCAATTTATCCCGTGATAACGGCTCACGAGGATGGGAAACCAGAACTTTCAGTACTGAAAATTCCCCACTGGTCAAAGACAGCAATTCATCTTGATGGAACATTTCGCGCGTTCCGAGATCAAGTTTAAATTTCCCAAACTTGATGACCGCATCATCTGATGCCGGTGCTCCCGGCAATTCATTAGCCTGACGACGTAAAACAGCCCGCATGCGTGCCAATAGCTCACGTGGGTTAAAAGGCTTGGCAAGGTAATCATCCGCGCCGATTTCAAGGCCAACAATGCGATCAACTTCTTCCCCTTTGGCAGATATCATGATGATCGGAATCGGATTATGCTGGCTTCGCAATCTTCGACAAACAGATAATCCATCTTCGCCCGGCAACATCAAATCCAGGAC
The DNA here is from genome assembly GCF_014467285.1 of Xenorhabdus sp. PB62.4. NCBI lineage: Bacteria > Pseudomonadati > Pseudomonadota > Gammaproteobacteria > Enterobacterales > Morganellaceae > Xenorhabdus > Xenorhabdus sp. PB62.4. Next base: position 43,186 of record NZ_NKHR01000009.1, read on the forward strand.
AATCAACTGAATGGATTCTCTGGTCAATAAACGATCCATCTGCTCTGCATTTGCTACGCTACGAACTTGAAATCCCTGCTCAGATAAATAACGCTCCAATAATGCCCTCAAGCGCATATCATCATCAACAACAAGGATCTTATAACTCTCTTGCATGTTTCAGCTCCCAAGATGCTCCATGCCCGCGATATCCATCACTCTCACAGAAAACCCATAATTCAATAGAGACTAACCGCATGTATTTTAAGGCCATTAACGGCATTGGCAATAATTGCTTATGGTTAGGTTTTCTCTCCTTGTTTTCCTTTTAGGTCACATAACCGCCATGATTTATGCTAAAGGCTGATAGCTGATTTCCAGTATCCAATACGTCACGATGCCATTGGGCGTCATCACCGTAACCTCATCATCAGTTTGCTTGCCAAGCAACGCCCTTGCCACGGGAGAGTCAATGGAAATCCACTTTCTGGCCGGCTCAAATTCATCCGGCCCCACCAGCCGAAAAATATGTTCTTCTTCATTTTCATTTTCGACTTTCACCCATGCCCCAAAAAAGACTCTTCCCTCTTGCCGCGGATCAGGATCAACAATTTTCAGGACATCCAGCCGCTTGGACAAGAATCGTACCCGACGGTCAATTTCTCTTAATCTTTTCTTACCATAAATGTATTCTGCGTTCTCTGAACGATCCCCTAACGCAGCGGCATCTGAAACAGCCTGAGTGACTTTAGGTCGTTCAACTTTCCAGAGATATTTCAGTTCCTGATCAAGCGCATGCCAACCTTCCCGGGTAATGTAGTGACTCTTGGCCATGAAAAAACTCACTTGAGAAAAGATGATTAATGGCGGTGTACTATATCTCAACCCGGAAGATATTCGATGAATTCTGTCGCAACATGACCGAAATATCGCGCTAAACTGGAAATTATCGCGCTCAGCACGTATAAATGGAGCCAGTTTGAACCATGCCGATATTGTTTCAGATGAAATTTGATCCTATCCGGCTCTGCCTGATGATATCCGACGATATCTACAGGCGCTAAGAAAGTTGAAGAAAACAGACCATGAATGAATCTTTAAGTCGAATCATTGCCGGTGAGCTACAGGCTCAACCACAGCAAGTCCAAGCCGCCATTACTCTGCTTGATGAAGGGAATACGGTTCCTTTCATTGCCCGTTACCGTAAAGAGGCCACCGGTGGTCTGGATGACACGCAGCTCCGCCAGCTCGAAAACCGCCTCGGTTATCTACGCGAACTATCCAACCGCCGTCAGACTATTCTGAAATCTATTGAGGAACAGGGAAAGTTAACCGTTGAGCTGGAAAACGCGATTAATGCGACATTGAGCAAAACCGAACTGGAAGACCTGTACCTGCCATATAAACCTAAACGCCGTACCCGTGGGCAGATTGCCATTGAAGCCGGATTGGAACCTCTGGCCGACCTGCTATGGCAGGATCCGCAGCAAGAGCCTGAACTGGCGGCAGCGGCTTATGTCGATGCTGACAAAGGTGTCGCTGATACCAAAGCGGCACTGGATGGCGCTCGTTATATCTTGATGGAGCGTTTCGCCGAAGATGCGGCTCTGCTAGCAAAAGTCCGCGATTATCTGTGGAAAAATGCCCACTTAGTCTCCAAAGTTGTCGAAGGCAAAGAGGAAGAAGGCGCTAAATTCAGTGATTATTTCGATCATCACGAAGCCATCTCTGCTGTTCCTTCCCACCGCGCCCTTGCTATGTTCCGTGGACGCAATGAGGGTATCCTGCAACTCTCTTTGAATGCCGATCCTCAATTTGAGGAAGCGCCAAAAGAGAGCTACTGCGAGCAAATTATTACCGATCACCTTAATCTGCGCCTGAATAATACATCGGCTGATAGCTGGCGCAAGGCAGTGGTGAGCTGGACATGGCGCATCAAAGTGTTGCTGCATCTGGAAACCGAACTGATGGGCACACTGCGCGAGAAAGCCGAAGACGAAGCCATCAACGTATTCGCCCGTAACCTGCATGATCTGCTGATGGCCGCACCAGCGGGTATGCGGGCAACGATGGGCCTGGATCCGGGCTTGCGCACAGGGGTGAAAGTCGCCGTTGTTGATGCAACAGGCAAGCTTATCGCCACCGATACCATTTACCCACACACAGGTCAGGAAAACAAAGCGGCTGCGACCGTTGCAGCACTGTGTACCAAGCATCAAGTCGAGCTGGTCGCCATTGGCAACGGTACGGCTTCCCGTGAAACAGAGCGTTTCTTTGCCAACGTGCAAAAACAGTATCCTGACGTTACTGCACAGAAAGTCGTGGTCAGCGAAGCGGGGGCATCCGTCTATTCCGCCTCTGAACTGGCCGCACTGGAATTCCCTGAACTGGATGTTTCCCTGCGTGGTGCGGTTTCCATCGCCCGTCGCCTGCAAGATCCACTGGCAGAGCTGGTAAAAATCGAGCCGAAATCCATCGGTGTTGGTCAATATCAGCATGACGTCAGCCAAATCCAGCTTGCCAAAAAACTGGATAATGTGGTTGAGGACTGTGTAAACGGTGTCGGTGTTGACCTGAATACGGCATCCGTCGCCTTGCTGACACGCGTTGCCGGCCTGAGCCGTAATGTTGCCCAGAATATCGTTAACTGGCGTGATGAGAACGGCCGCTTCAACAACCGTGACGAACTGCTGAAAGTTCACCGCCTGGGGCCAAAAGCCTTCCTGCAATGTGCGGGCTTCCTGCGCATCAATCAGGGTGATAACCCGCTGGATACATCAACTGTTCACCCAGAAGCTTATCCGGTCGTTGAGAAGATTCTGACAACAACCGCGCAAACCCTGCCTGAATTGATGGGCAATCCTGCTTCTCTGCGTAACCTGAGTGCCCAGGATTTCACGACAGAAAAATTCGGTCTCCCAACCGTCACTGATATTCTGAAAGAGCTGGAAAAACCGGGCCGGGATCCGCGCCCTGAGTTCAAAACAGCGACTTTTGCTGACGGGGTTGAAACGATGAATGATCTGCGTACCGGCATGATTTTGGAAGGTACGGTCACCAACGTCACTAATTTCGGTGCTTTCGTTGACATCGGTGTCCATCAGGATGGCTTGGTGCACATCTCCTCTCTGTCCGATCGCTTTGTAGAAGATCCCCATACCGTGGTGAAAACCGGCGATATCGTCAAAGTAAAAGTGATGGATGTTGATCTCAACCGCAAACGTATTGCACTGACCATGCGTCTTGATGAACAACCAGGTGAAACACAAATACGCCGCGGTGCTCAAGGTGGTAACCGTCAGGATAGCAATGACCAAGGTCGCAATAACCGCAACGGCAATGGCAGAAACCGCCATATTTCGCGTTCAGGTTCTGCACCTTTAGCCAACAGCGCCATGAGTGATGCGTTGGCGGCAGCCTTTAATAAAAAACGTTAATTAGCACAAACGTTAATTAACGAAGAAACGTTAGCTTACGTAAATAATTTCCTGAACTGGTGCCATTGTGCCAGTTCAGGATCTTTCAAAAAATAATTGGCAGCCTCTGAAAGACGAGAGGTTTTACGGCGCACCGGATAAAAAGACCTTTACTGGTTATACGTAAAAAAGCTATTATTTTCATAATAATGATTCTATTTATTGCTGATGTAATAAATTTGAATAAGTGACTACACCTGCATATTTTAACGAATACTCCGTATAATTCATTTCGCAATAAATCTCATCATAATGGGAACTTATTGAATAATATAAAAATATAAATCTTCCATAATATCCTAATGTCCTTATATCCAATGGGTTTCGGTTTTTAGGTATAAATAACGAATACACACTGTTGAGGAAAAACCATGAATAAATATGTCCAAAGCAGTTTTAAGCTACTCAGCAATATACGTTTCTTCGGACTTTCCACTCACGATCCGGATGCAGATTCTGTCTGGTCATCGACGATGTTCTATATTCCGAAATACAATCCACTGACACTGATCTGGTACTCAAAGCGAGATACCCGACATTCGCGGGAATTACATATCAATCCCCGTGTCAGCGGTACAATCTACAGTAGCCGGGTCACGCCTGATTCATCGCTGGATCTGGCGGGCGCTCAATTCGTTGGCTACGCCCGCCAAGTCCCCGATGATCAACTACAGGAAACCTATGACTACTTTTTCTTAAAAACTTATCCTGATGCAAATGTCAGAAAGAAAAAGGCTCGCCCTATCAGTGATTATCAAGGCCATGCCATACGCCGTTTCTATGAATTGGAAATTCAGGCATGGTGGGTATACGACTCGGATGCCTGGAGCCAGCATCAAGATGATGAGCGCGTTCAGGTTCCATTGAGTGAATTGCGTTACCCGCCAAAAGGTTAATAAAAGCCAATCAATCATTCATCAAATTAATAATAAAATAGCAATCAACCAGCCCCGTTTATTAACGGGGCTTATTAATAAAGAAATTTTTTCCGAATATTAAATATTCCTGATAATTATTTATTTTCAATAAAATCACCATTAATTTGATTAATATCAATTTGTTTCCACACTATTCAGGATAAATAACCCATATTGCAGTTGCATATTATTATCATTAACAATTAGAATTCAGAGAAATTACCGTACTTTTTCCTTGTGAAATTCCCTTCATTGAGGATAATAATTCTTATAATCACTTATTTTTTCAGTCAAAATGGAGAGTTATATGGTTCTTATTCCAGAACGCAAGTATAAAATTCTGGGATTTTCTCCAGAGATCAGCCCTGCTTACCGACAAAAATTACTGTCACTCGGCATGTTACCGGGCTCAACATTTCAGGTTATTCGCTTTGCTCCATTAGGCGATCCCATACAAATCGAAACACGCAGGGTCAACCTTACCCTTCGTAAACAAGACTTAGCATTTCTCATGTTGAATGAAGATCTGAACTAACAAGGCGCTGAGTTAATTTAGTTCAGAATAACGATCATCCACACACTTTGATAACCGCAGTACTAAAGTATAACTAGAGTACTAAATATATAGCTAAAGTACGAAAGTCACTTCGTGATTGACAAAAGTATGATGAAACAATTAACCATTGGCCTGATTGGTAATCCCAATGCTGGCAAAACGACACTTTTTAACCAGCTTACTGGTTCCCACCAACGCGTGGGAAACTGGGCGGGTGTTACGGTAGAACGCAAAACCGGCCACTTTACCACCGATAACCATCAGGTCGATCTTGTCGACCTTCCCGGCACTTATTCCCTCACCACCATTTCTGAGCAAACATCCATCGATGAGCAGATTGCCTGTCACTATATCCTTAGTGGTGAAGCGGATATGTTGATCAATGTTGTTGATGCGTCGAATCTGGAGCGTAATCTTTATCTCTCACTGCAATTGATTGAACTGGGCATTCCCTGCATCATTGCGCTGAACATGCTGGATATCGCTCAAAACCAGCGTATCAATATTGATGTTGCGGCACTGGAACAGCGCCTAGGCTGTCCGGTTATCCCGCTGGTTTCAACCCGTGCCACAGGGATCGATGTACTGAAAAAAACCATCGATGATCACCCGCAAAATGCTAAACCTGTGCAGATTGAATATCCTGATTCACTATTACAGGAAGTCTCCCATCTTTCACGCCAAGTCACGGGGACATTCAGCCCACAGCAGCGTCGCTGGCTGACTTTACAGGTACTGGAAGGGGATATTTACAGCCGTGGGATTTCCGGCCTGACCCAGATACAGCTAGCTGAAAGTCAGGCTCGCCTGCAACAGCAACAGATTGAAGAACCCGATCTGATCATTGCGGGCGCACGCTATCAGACGATTAGTGAGATATGTCTGGCGGTCATTGATACCCGATCAGCCGTACCAAATAAACTGACCCAAGTACTGGATACCGTTATCCTGAACCGCTGGTTAGGTCTGCCTATTTTCCTGTTTGTCATGTACCTGATGTTTGTGCTGGCTATCAATATTGGCGGCGCCTTGCAACCCATCTTCGAAGGGGCTTCTGCCGCCATTTTCATTGATGGAATGCAATGGCTTGGTCATACTCTCCATTTCCCGCATTGGCTGACGGTTTTCCTTGCCCAAGGTATTGGTGGCGGTATCAACACGGTACTGCCGTTGGTTCCCCAGATTGGCATGATGTACCTGTTCCTCTCCTTCCTTGAAGATTCAGGCTATATGGCGCGAGCCGCGTTTGTTATGGACAGGCTGATGCAGGCTATGGGATTGCCGGGTAAATCCTTTGTGCCCCTGATTGTTGGCTTTGGTTGTAATGTGCCTGCCGTGATGGGTTCAAGAACCCTGGATGCCCCTCGTGAACGTTTGATTACCATCATGATGGCACCGTTTATGTCCTGCGGGGCAAGATTGGCGATCTTTGCTGTCTTTGCAGCCGCTTTCTTCGGCAAAAACGGAGCAAGCATCGTTTTCTCCCTGTATATATTGGGGATTGTCATCGCCATCCTGACAGGGCTGCTGCTCAAATACACCCTGATGCGTGGTGAAGCATCACCATTTGTGATGGAACTGCCGGTCTATCACGTTCCACATACTAAAACCCTGCTGCTCCAGACATGGCAGCGACTGAAAGGTTTTGTGATACGAGCAGGTAAAGTCATTGTCGCGGCAAGTATGTTCATTGGCGCTCTGAACAGCTTCTCTTTCTCAGGTAAAGCCGTGGATAACATTAACCAATCAGCTCTGGCTTCTGTCAGTAAAGTGATCACGCCAGTATTACAGCCCATCGGTGTGCATTCTGATAACTGGCAGGCCACTGTCGGGCTTATCACTGGGGCAATGGCCAAAGAGGTTGTTGTTGGAACGCTGAACACCCTGTACACCGCAGAAAACATCACTCAGGCACCATTCGACCCGAATGAATTCAATTTGCCGGATCAATTGAAAGACGCTGTTGCAGAAACCTGGGACAGCCTGAAAGAAACCTTTACCTTAAGCGCACTTTCCAACCCGATAGAAGCCAGCAAAGGCGATGGGGATATGGATCGCGGTTCTATGGGAACAATGAGCGCCAAATTTGGCTCTGCTATTTCTGCTTACAGTTACCTGATTTTTGTACTGTTATACGTACCCTGTGTTTCCGTCATGGGAGCCATTGCACGTGAAACCAGCCGTGGCTGGATGACTTTCTCCATCCTGTGGGGATTGAACGTCGCTTATTCACTTGCAGCATTGTTTTATCAAACCACAACGTTTTCTGCCCACCCAGAAAGTAGCCTGATAACAATTCTGGCCGTGATCCTGTTTAACGTTCTGGTTTTTATTGGATTACGCCGTGCGCGCAGCAAAGTGACCGTCACGTTCAATAACACCACCGATCGTAACTGCGAATGCTCAAACGGCAACTGCCATTAACTGCCATTAGCGATTAATAGGAGCGATAGATGATTAGTCTGCTGGAAATTAGAAACGCCGTTGCCCTTAACGGGCGTACTGACGCAAGGTCATTAAGCTATCAGTTTTCAGCACCACTACCGATGGTGGAAGCCATGCTCAAGCAGCTTGTCGCAATGGGTAAACTGGAGGAAGTGGATACTTCTTCCTGTTTAAGCGGCGGCTGCAAGCAGTGCCCGGAAACGCAGAAATGTGGTTCGAAAATTTATCAACTGCCAGTAAAAAACTAAGCATCTGTCCCTGTAAATACTAAAGGATTGCCTGCCTGATTAAGCTTATCGGGCAGGCAATTTTCTTTGAAGATCATGGCTCATTTAACCTTTTCATCTTTTGCCAAATCAGAGCAAACAGAGCAGATTAGCACGCCTACAGCCAAGCCAAGTATTAAAGCTGCCGTCATCCAGGGATACTGACTTGGCAATATACTGGCAATAGCGCCGATCATTGCCGCCATCACTTGATGAATAAAACTGTTCAACGCAACCGGATAAGCTCCACCAACCGGGGATTTATCAATAGCAACCGACATACTGACAGGAAACATAATCGCTGCCCCGACAAGAGCAATGCAATACGACAACCAGAGAAGCAATGCGAAATAAAATATTCCTCCCAACAACATCGCAGAAGCGCCGAACAATAATGACCCTAAGCCGATAAAGACGATGAGCTTACGACCTTTTCTGACAACATAGCGACCGACTATCACCGCTCCCAGAAAATAGGCAAGGGTAATCGGCCAGCCCAATAAACCGTATTCGTATGCACTCCATTGCAAAGCTGTTTGAAAAATAAATGGCGCATTCGTATTAAATGTGACAACGACACCATACCCCAACCCGCCCGCCAACGCAGGCAGGAGAAATCGCCGGCTCCGCAAGATTTCTACATAAGCCAGTTTGGAAGAAAGGGTGGGAGGTGCTGATTGGATATCAGGCAACTTGAGATAAGAAAAGAACAGAGCCAATATCAGCGTGACAATACCTAAACTGAAAAAAATAGCCTGCCAGCCCGAAAATCTTGTCACGGCAGCCCCAAGAAATTGTCCGATTCCCACAGAAATAACAAATGAAATCGAAAGCCAGGCTAAACTTTTAGTTAGCTGATCACCCCTAAAGTTATCTTTAAGTAATACCCGAGACAGAGATGTCATTCCGCCGGCCCCGGCTCCTTGCAGGAAACGGAGAAGAATGAACATGTCGGCATTGTTGACCATTGTTATACTGAAACTGCACAGTGAATAAAAGAGTATGGCAATTAAGATCATCGTTTTTCTGCCATATTTTTCACTCAAACTTCCCCAAACCAGCATTAATGCAGCCATACCAATTAAAAATGCAGGGAAAGACAATGCAATATCCTGTTGCTGGCTGGATAACGCATCAGTAATCAACGGCAGTGCAGGTAAATACATTGACATACCTAGCTGTGCCAGAAAAACAGTGATGAAGACGATGAATATGATATATTCTTTTTTTACTTGAATTCCCAAATTAAACTCCTTATTAGCAAGTAATAACCTGTTTTTATATTGGAACTTAGTAATAAAGCCATGTTGTAATCCAAAGTATCTTACTCAATGTTAAACAAAAAACATTCATGCAAAAAAAATAAATTTATTCATGACCAACAAATTGAAAAATAAACATCTCTTCCTTATTATTTGGTACACCATTTCCTGATATTAATAACCTGAGGATAGTAATATGCCTAAAGAGTTATTTACCGCAACAGTTGAGTCAGTTGGTCGTCTCAAAATGAAATGTTCATCACGGGATTTTACCTTTCACATAGACGAGCCGGAAAGTCTGGGGGGAACGGATGAGGCGATGAGTCCGATAGAAGCGTTGTTGTCTGCTTTTGGTGCATGCCAATGTATTGTCGCAAAAAGTTTTGCCCGCAAGCATAAAATCAAACTGAACGATATTCAGGTAAAAGTAGAAGGAGAATTGGATACCGATGGTTTCATGGGCAAAAATAAAAACGCCAAATTAGGATTTTCCAAAATTACCTCCAAGTTTTATATTGATGCAGATAATACCGAACAAGAGATCCGTGATTTTATTGCTTTTGTCGAAAATCATTGCCCTGTCCTCGATACTATCGTTAATACACCCGAAATTGTGACCGAAGTTTATCCCGGCAAATAAAACGGCTGATTATCCATAACGATTACCCATAACCATTAATGGCTATGGGTAATGTTGAGTATTTACCATCCTATGCTGGAAGTAAAATCCATTAATACTTCAACAAATTCATCAGGATGAGAAATAAAAGGAGCATGAGCGGCATTTCGCATAATAACGGAATGTGTATTCGGCCACTCTCTGTCAAGCTGTGCAGCAATCTTGCGCGGCACCAGCCCATCAAGATAACCATAAACACGCAGGAAAGGTAATTGAAGCTGTGACAGTTCCGCCCTTAAATCATCAGTACGTAAAATTTCCAACCCCGCATTAAGTACATCCACTGTCGGCATGGGCTGGTTCAAAACCACAGATTTCAGTACACGGGCATCCTGACGCGCACTATCTGTCCCCAACGTCTGCAAAGCCAGAAAACGTTCGACTGTCTTCTGAAAATCTGCACTTAATTGATGTTCAAATGCACTCAATACCGCAGGCTTAATACCCGGCCAATCTCCATCTGTACTGAATTTGGGTGAAGAAGCCACTGTCACCAAACCAGCAACCTGCTCAGGATGATCCAGTGCAATCCGGCTGGCAACCAATCCGCCCAAAGACCAGCCCAACCACAGGGCTTTTTCTGGTGCTTGTTGCCATACCGTATCTGCCATGTCCGCCAGTGACATGGCAGGATATGGCTGACTGCGGCCATAGCCCGGCAAATCCACCAGATGCAAACGAAAATGCGGAGCCAAGCGCATTTCCACTGAACGCCATACTTCGGCATTCAATCCCCAACCATGCAGCATCACAAGATCACGTGGTGCATCACCAATTGTCTGCCAAAACAACTGATTCATTGTTATTCTCGCTTTATTTGTCACCAAGGAAGGTCACTATGCTAACAATGGTTGGATACTGTTGGCTATGCCATCAAAATTTGTATTTTGCCCATCACGGAGTCTGTCACATTTGCCATCAACAATTAAAACGGCTGCAACATGTTTGCCCACGCTGCGCATTGCCTTCTGAATCCGGAGATGTTCCCTGTGGGCGCTGCCTGAAATATCCCCCGCCATGGCAGTCCCTGATCGCGATTACAGATTACACGCCACCATTAAGCCAGCTTATCCGGCGATATAAATATCACAATACGCCACAACTCGCGGCAGTTCTGGCGCGTCTGTTCCTGCTGCATTGGTTGCAAGGCTATCGTGAAGGCCGCTGGTACAAACCAGATCATATTCTGGGTATTCCTCTGCACAGCAAAAAACGTTGGCAACGCGGTTTCAATCACATTGAATTAATGATTCAACCTCTATCGCGCTGGCTGCAATGTCCGTATCAGCCAGACTTTTTGCAATGCACACGTGCTACACTCTCGCAGCAGGGTTTATCTGCCGCTCAGAGGAAAACCAATCTTAAGCATGCCTTTCAATTGCGGGGCGATTTTACCGATCAACATGTTGCGATTTTCGATGATGTGATCACGACGGGCACAACGCTGCATGAAGCTTCACAATTGTTAATTCGTGCGGGTGCCAGCTCCGTACAAGCCTGGGCAATCTGCCGAACCTTGTAGAATCTTTATAAATGGGCGTATTATAACCAACTAGAACAGTCAACTATTGAGCAAATGACATGATTAATATTACTGAAGCAGCGCAAGCGCACTTTGCCAAGCTCTTGGCAAATCAAGAACCGGGCACACAGATCCGTGTTTTTGTCATTAATCCGGGAACCCCGACTGCTGAATGCGGCGTTTCCTATTGCCCACCGGATGCTGTTGAAGCCACTGATGTCGAACTGAAATTCGACCAACTTTCTGCCTATGTTGATGAAATCAGTGCCCCTTTTCTGGAAGAGGCCGTCATTGATTTTGTGACCGACCAACTTGGCTCCCAACTGACCCTGAAAGCACCGAACGCCAAAATGCGTAAAGTGGCTGACGATGCTCCACTGATTGAGCGCGTTGAGTATGTCCTGCAATCGCAGATTAATCCTCAGCTAGCCGGGCATGGTGGTCGTGTCAGCCTGATGGAGATCACCGATGAAGGTTATGCCATTCTGCAATTCGGCGGTGGATGCAACGGCTGTTCAATGGTCGATGTCACCCTGAAAGAAGGGATTGAAAAACAGTTGTTGCAGATGTTCCCTGAATTAAAAGGGGTGAGAGATCTGACTGAACACCAGCGCGGTGAACACTCGTATTACTGATTATTTTTCTGTTTCTGACATTTTCTGCCTATATTCCTACGCCTTTCCAATACCCCCATTGGAAAGGCGGTCAGGTCATACCAGACGACCATTAAGAAATGAATATAGTGAAAATGAAAATTTGAGAAACTACGTTGAGTATTTATGGACCACTTTCAAACGATAAACCCTGAGCAGGCTTACCAGCACTGGCTCGATAAAACCGCCATCATGGTTGATATCCGTGACCCGCAAAGTTTCCGTGCAGGGCACGTGACAGGCGCATTCCACTTAACGAATGAAACGCTTAATAATTTTCTACAAGAAGCGGATTTTGACCAGCCTGTCATGGTGATGTGCTATCACGGTCATAGCAGTCAGGGAGCCGCTCAATATCTCATCAATATGGGGTTTGAGACGGTTTACAGTGTCAATGGCGGCTTTGAAGGCTGGCAGAAAGACTATCCTCAGGCTGTCCACACTCTATGAATCTTTTAGTGCGCTAATTTCAAGGCGATTAGCCCCTGTGTGATTAATTTCAACTTAAGGCAGAAATAAGACGAGCAATGATCCATGTAACCTCAATATCCAACCCTCGACTGGCTCAGGCCTTTATTGATTATATGGCAACGCAAGGCATTCATTTAACCATGCGGCCGACTAACGAGCCATTGCTCGTTGAACTATGGCTGGAAGATAGCAGCCAGTTAAGTTTAGTTGAACAGGAGCTTCAACATTTTGCCCGCGATCCTCTCAATGAACGCTACCAAGCTGCCAGTTGGCAAACAGGCAAATCTAACAGCTCATTTAAATATCGCAATAATCTGAACTGGAACACGCTCAAAAGCCAGTCCGGCCCGCTGACGATTGTCGTCGCCGCACTTTGTGCCTTCGTTTATCTTTGGATGACAACGGAGGGCACGCCCGGCACGCCCGATGTCATGAACTGGCTGGCGTGGCCTAACAGTCATCAATATCTGGAGTTATGGCGTTGGGTTAGTCCCGCCCTGCTGCATTTTTCACTGACTCATATCCTCTTTAACCTCGCACTGTGGTGGTATTTTGGCAGTCAGGTAGAACAAAAGATCAGTACCGGAAAACTTTTTGAAATCACGATAGTTTCTGCCTTTTTCAGTGGTTGGGCACAATCATTGTTCAGTGGATCTCATTTCGGGGGGCTGTCTGGAGTGGTCTACGCGTTGATCGGATACGTTTGGCTAACGGGTGAGATGTCGCCCAAACGCGGGATCAGTGCTCCCAGAGGGTTAATCGCTATCTCTGTTATCTGGCTATTGGTTGGCTATTTCGATCTGTTTTCATTAAATATCGCCAATGCTGCCCATATCGCCGGACTAATCATCGGGTTATTGATGGGGTTATGGGATAATTTGCGTAAACAAAAGAATCAATAATATTCCGAATAATTTGGGCCAACTATAATCCATCTCTGAAAACATTAGGGGAATTTTGTGAAGCAAACTCAGCGACATGATGCAATAATCGAGCTGGTGCGCCTTCAAGGTTATGTCAGCACTGAAGAGCTGGTTGAACATTTTGACGTCAGCCCGCAAACCATCCGGCGTGATTTAAATGATCTGGCAGATAAAAATAAAATCCAGCGTCATCACGGGGGCGCCGCATTGCCATCCAGCTCTGTTAATACCGCTTACCATGACCGCAAGATTATGTGGTCAAATGAAAAAGCGCGTATTGCTCAGCAGGTTGCCACCCAAATTCCAAACGGCGCAACCCTGTTCATTGATATTGGGACAACCCCTGAAGCCGTAGCGCATGCCTTGCTCAACCATCGCGATTTGAGGATTGTCACCAACAACCTCAACGTCGCAACCCTGTTTATGGGTAAAGAAGATTTCCGCCTGATTTTGGCAGGTGGTGAAGTGCGTTCCCGCGATGGCGGCATCATTGGTGAAGCAACGTTGGATTTCATCTCTCAATTCCGTCTTGATTTCGGCATTCTTGGGATTAGCGGCATTGACAGCGATGGCTCCCTGCTGGAATTTGATTACCACGAAGTCCGCACCAAGCGCGCCATTATCGAAAATTCCCGTTGTGTTATGCTAGTTGCCGACCATTCTAAATTTGGCCGCAGTGCCATGGTCAACCTCGGCAACATGAATCTCATTGATTTCTTATTCACAGACAAAGCCCCACCTCCCAATATTCAGAAAATCATCGAACAACACAGCGTCAAACTGGAACTCTGCTGACCACTTTTGATGCCATGACGCTTCCCCGCCTGAAATTTTAGGTGGGGTTATCCCTCCTATAATTATCCCCTTTAAAATTTGTATCCCGCAAAATCCTTATTAATCTTAAGCATATGATAAAGATTTGTTACCTATATCACGTGAATATGTTTTTTCTGAGTTAATGGTTGGCGCTTGATGAATTTTTGATTACAATCTTTGAGCGAAAACGAACATTAAAGAACTGTTTCGAACATTTCAGAGGGTATGCAATGGAAACCAAAGACTTGATTGTAATCGGCGGCGGAATTAACGGCGCTGGTATTGCAGCAGATGCTGCTGGCCGGGGACTTTCTGTCCTGCTGTTGGAAGGTCAAGACTTGGCCAGTGCGACTTCGTCTGCCAGCTCCAAACTGATCCACGGTGGCTTACGCTATCTGGAGCATTACGAATTCCGTCTGGTCAGCGAAGCATTGGCAGAACGTGAAGTGCTCTTGAAACTGGCTCCGCATATTGCATTCCCAATGCGTTTTCGTCTGCCACATCAACCACACCTGCGCCCGGCCTGGATGATCCGTATTGGCCTGTTCCTGTACGATAATTTAGGCAAACGCGTTAGCTTACCGGGCAGCAAGGGGCTGAAATTTGGTGCAAATTCGGTATTGAAGCCATCGATCACCCGCGGCTTTGAATATTCCGACTGTTGGGTTGATGATGCACGTCTGGTTGTTCTGAATGCGCAAGAAGTGCAAAAACACGGGGGCGAAGTGCGTACCCGTACCCAAGTGACCCGCGCATGGCGTGAAAATGATTACTGGATGGTTGAAGCCAAAGATCTCACAACTGGCGAAACCAACACATGGCGCGCAAAAGGCCTGGTTAACGCAACCGGCCCATGGGTGAAAAATTTCTTCGATAACGGCCTGCAACTGAAATCGCCTTACGGCATCCGCCTGATCAAAGGCAGCCATATTGTAGTCCCTCGCGTTCACGATGAACCACAGGCTTATATCCTGCAAAACGAGGATAATCGCATCGTGTTTGTGATCCCATGGAATGACGAATTCTCCATCATTGGTACCACCGATGTTGAATACAAAGGCGATCCAAAAGCAGTCAACATTGATGAGCAAGAGATCAATTACTTGCTGAAAGTCTATAACGACCACTTCAAGAAGCAGCTTACCAGCAATGATGTTGTCTGGACTTATTCTGGCGTTCGCCCTCTGTGTGACGATGAATCTGACTCACCACAAGCGATTACCCGTGATTACACGCTGGATGTACAGGATGAACAAGGCCAGACGCCATTACTGTCCGTCTTCGGTGGCAAACTGACGACGTATCGTAAATTGGCTGAACACGCTATGGATAAGCTGGCACAATACTATCCAAATGCGGGCAAGGCATGGACTAAAAATGGCAAATTACCGGGTGGTGAGCTGGAAGGCCATGACCGCGATGGTTATGCACGACTGCTTCGTCAGCGTTACAACTGGTTGCCAGAAGGTGTGGCACAACGTTATGCCCGTACTTACGGCAACCACAGCGAAATCATTCTGAAAGGCGCGGAAGCATTGACTGATCTTGGTGAATTCTTCGGTCATGGCCTGTATGAAGCTGAACTGCGTTATTTGGTTGATCACGAATGGGTAACACAATTGGACGATGCCATTTGGCGCCGTACTAAGTTAGGTATGTGGCTCACCGATGAACAAAAACAGCGTGTCGCGGATTGGCTGTCACAGAACATCAAAGCCGCCGCTTAATGATAAAATTGGTTAGCGTGCATAAAAGGTGATGATAAAAATGGCGATAGAGCATCGCCATTTTTCATTTTCATACGTCATGCTTTCATACATTCTGAGAATAGCCCCTTATTTCCTTACTTAGACGTTTTTTTCTGCTCATTAACGCACTTCCAAAAGCAATAAATTTTCGGAATCAACCATCCTTATTATCCATTGGAATTACTCTATTTTTCATTTAATTCAACTGGTTATTTCTAAAGCATATTTTTATCATCATGATAGTATGTTATCCGCAGCCAATATGTTGCAGGACAATTTGACGGATATCTAAGCCTCACATTTTCAGGATAAAATCCCATTGTAACGGGCTACGGTGAATGGCTGGCAGGGGAACTCCTTATCAACGAGATATCAAACAATTACCTGATTCCCAGTAAATAATTCTGGAGATACTTATGTTTTCTATGCGGAAAGCGACGATAGAAGATGCAACGTTACTATCCCAACTCCTTGAGACAAGCTACCGTTTTCACTTTTCCGATTTGTGGTATGACAGAGACGAACTGGAGGAATATATTACGGGGGAGTGCTCAGTAGAGCAAATATCAACCTCGCTCCAATCCCCTGATCACACATGGTTTATTGCCGAATCTCAACAAGCCATCAGCTCAGATTCCGGGCATTTTAAAACGAATTATTCCGATATCATCGGCTTTAGCAAAATCGTCTTCAATCAACCTATTCCTGATACAAACCTCAGCGGTGTCTATTTACATAAGCTCTACCTGATGCCACATCTGACAGGGCAGAAATACGGTGATCAATTATTTGATCATGTAGTGAAGATTGCTCAAGAACAGAGACAAAAATGGCTTTGGTTGGAAGTATTAGAACAGAATGAATCTGCCATCAAATTTTATGTCAGAAAGGGCATGAAGTGGCATAAAAATATCATCTTTACCAGCCCAAAACAGCAAAGCGCAATGTATATAATGACTAAGAAGCTAACTTGTTGATCTGTAATACCAATACCTAAAACAAATGGATTCCCATCCCTAATCTTTACAATAAAAGTAAATATTCTTGATGGGAATAAAGATGAAACAATCCTAATGAAGGGCACCTGCCAGATTCTAACTCAAACAAATATCACTTAAAAATTTATTACCAGAAATACATTAGAATTCGATTTAATATAAAAAACTTTATTATCTCACGATATAGTATTTCATATTACTCAAAATATTAAATACTTCTTCATCAATTCCTAGACATTCATCTTGTTCTGTTTGTTGATGGAATATTTTATTTTTAGGTATGATAGTCTTATTTAAGTACCTAAATTCTGACTCTGTAATCGAACTACAATATTTACCACTTTCAAATGATTTTTCTTCTCTCCAAGGATGATGCTGACGTGTATATTCACCTAATCTGGCATGATATCTATTAACTTGATGATCACGAGATAATTGCATAGCAAAGTAATCTTCAATAAAACAAAAACCCTTAATCGGTGAATTTGGATTTCTGGATTCTTTAGTAACCCATTCTAACCCTAACTTACATAATTTCCTAACAATAGCAACAGAGAATGAAACTAAAAGAATATACTGAGCCTTATTAAGAAATTCAAAATCTCTTTCTTCAACACCTTCTTCTATCTTTATCAAAGCATTAAGTCCCTCTGTATCCCCTTTGTAGAATTCACTAAAAATACGCTTAATGATGCTAATACCAAAGCAATCAAATTTAATTTCTTCATTTATATCTATAGAGTTCATTGTTATATTTTTATTTATAAACTTTATACCTAAGCCTTCCTCATTATTAAGTTCAACATTGTACTTTTTCGCTTTTTTCATTAAGGTGCTATGAAATGATAACCTATCCTTATTTTTAAGTATAAAGGATATCCAATTTTCATAGATATAACGACAAGCATCTATTTCTAGTTTACAAGCTCGACCTTGCATATAACCAGATACCTTTTTATATAAATAATAAAAATCATTACTTGTAAATTCACTTTTACTTTTCTGATTCATAAAGGAAATAAAATTCCTCATTATTCTTCCTGCCTGATTCCGATTTCTTTCCGGGTTTGGCAATATATTTATTGCCATATTTAGATCATCTATTAACATATACACGTTTTCACTCTTATCTCTTTTGAGAAGATATTGAAAATAATTTTTTCTGGCTGTATTTTCACCATAAATAAAAATAATATTTTTTTTCATGTGATTTACCTTAATTATATCATTTTACCCTTATGCTAAAAGCATAGATTTAATTATTCAGTTTTTTACTCCCTTTATCATTTTGCTCCATGCAAAAATGGAATAATTTTCTCTGTCATCGCTTGCATAAATTGTGGTGGGAAACTATGCCCCATTTTGGGGATTGATAAAAATTCAGCATCGGTGATACGTTTGGCCGTATCTTCTCCACAAACAATCGGAATCAAAGGATCATCTTCACCATGTACAACCAATGTTGAACAACGAATTTTTGCCAAAAGATCGACTCGGTGAGAATCTGCCATTATCGCCAATGTCTGCCACATTGAACTGTTGGGATGATACCCCCTACGGCGTAAGGTCATCCGCAAATGCTGGGCCAACTTATCTTTATCTAATGATTCAGAGGGAGAAACAACAACCTGTATGATGTTAAGTTGATGAGAGATCAGCTCATCTTCACTGGTGCCTCTCGGCTTAGCCAATAATGCCGCCATCACTTCTGGCTGAGGCTGGGGAAGATAGTGAGCACCACTTGAACTCATAATACTCACCAAACTGATAACTCGTTCAGGGTAAGTTGCTGCCAGCCTTTGGGCAATCATACCTCCCATTGAGGCACCAATAATGTGAGCCTGTGAAATATTTAACGCATCAAGTACTCCCAAAGCATCATCTGTCATATCTTGCATACTGTAAGGAGTACGAACCGGCAACTTCAAACGGAAACGGAGTTTTTGCCAAAAAAACGCGGACTGCCGGACATGATCAAACCGCTGGCTTAACCCGGCATCACGGTTATCATAAAGGATCACGCGAAACCCGGCCGCTACTAATCGGTTTACTATTTCATCAGGCCAGTCAATAAGCTGCATTCCCAACCCCATGATCAGCAAAACGGCTGGGCGTGTTTCCCCACCACTATCTTCAACTTCAATCGAAATATGATTGGCAGTAATTTTCATAGGTGGCAACCTTTTGATGTATACACTGTATTTTTCAAAAAACAGCTTTATTAACTGCGCCACAGCTAGAAATACATTAGGTATAGATAAAAAACAACTTAAAATATGAAACTAAAATAAAATGCTGAAACAAACAAGATTTATTACTGCATATAACAACAGAAAAAACCAAGTCTCGATGCTCTTAAACAAAATAAATCCAACAGGATATTTTATTGATTCATATAATAATAACGTAAAGAATATAAACTAATTATTCTATCACGTGATAAATAGTGTAGCAAAAATCACCATCCAGGAAGAAGAATACAGTGAACAAGCATAGAAATTCCCCCCACATTCCCTATATTCTCCCATGATAGTGATTTTGGCATCATCAGGGCAAAATAAAAATATATCTTCAATATATTGATAATATTAAACTTTATCATTTTTTAAATTTTAATTTTTTTAATAATTGTGATATTAATCCCCTTTCTTTAATTCGCTTGTTGCGGTTTATGTTCAATTTTATGAATATAAATGAGAATGGATAACAACTTGTAATGATAAGTCAAACATTCATTAAAAAAGAGGGGATTGCACAGGCTTTTCTGGCCCGTTATCTCCTCTCTGAAAAATGTGGTAACCGCCTGAAAACCATTGAGTTACTGGCTAAAGAGTGCGATTTGTCCGTGGGTTTGATGCAAGCAGCATTAAAATCTCTCGAACAGGTGCAGGCGGTTGGAATTAAGCGTCGTGGTCGTAATGGTAGTTTCCTTGCTCAGATAAACCACAAATTGCTTTTGGAATATGCCAATATCGGCAATGTGGTCTGCGCAATGCCTCTTCCTTATACCCGTGCCTATGAAGGGCTGGCAAGTGGTTTAAAAGCTCAATGTGCAGGTGTTCCTTTTTACTTTGCGCATATGCGTGGCTCAGATATCCGCATTGAATGTTTATTGAATGGTGTTTACGACTTAGCTGTAACATCAAGACTTGCCGCAGAGCAGCACCCAGAAAATAAAGATCTATATATTGCGCTTTCACTAGGGACACAAAGTTATACAGACAGGCATAGACTAATCTTTCGTCATGGCGAAGTGGAATCCATTCGCCGCGTGGGATTAGACAGTACCTCAGCAGACCAAAAAATAATGACAGAGCAATTTTTTGCCGGAAAAGAAATTGAATTGGTCGAGGTCTCTTACCATGAATGCCTGAATCAAATCATCAAAGGCCACATTGATGCGGCCATCTGGAACGTCGGAGAAGGCCGCGAACTGATAGCACAGGGCCTGATGACGCAACTCCCCGATAACAGCGAATGCTTTATCAAAGCATCTGAAGCCGTTATCCTTGCCCGTAAGGATAATATCCCCATCCAGCAACTCCTGCATACGATGGTTGATAAGGATGCCTTGCTGACTCATCAACGAAATGTCGTAGCAGGCACCATCGAGCCCGTTTATTGACACTCCGACAAGCAAAATAAATGATTTATTAATACTGGCGTATAACAAAAGTCAATGGTAGAACAACGCTTAACTATCTTGTTGCAAGGTGGTGTCATAGACCAAGATATCTACGATGACATGCTGAATGTTGTGCATGTTCTGGAAGATATCTGGCGTATCCCTATCCATCACCCACAAGGCGAAATGGCGCTTACCCATATGGCAAGTGCTTTTATGCGTTCACGTCGCGGTGAAAGAGTCTCTCCTCTGGATAAAGGCATACTGTCAAAAATTGAGCAGTCTGAATACTACAATCGATTGCTGACAATCCATCGCTCTTTGATAGAAAACTTCAAAGTGAAGCTAGATCCCAACGAAGAAGGCTATCTGTTAGTGAATTTATATGGTTTAATGCTTTCGATCGAAAGTGGCTAACTTTTGATTCCATTATAAATATTCAAAAAAATGAAGGTTTATTTTCATAGAAAATTTTGATTCTTACACAGCCTTGCTGCTTTGCAGACAGACATGAAGGGAAGCTTATGTTTATTGACGCACTGAAAAAACAGAACCCCAAATTGATTGAAGTTGCAAAAGAGCTTTGGCAACAGGGCGTCATTTTGCCAGATACTTACATCATTGATGTCGATCAGGTCTTAAATAATGGACGGCGCTTACTACAGGCCGCAGAGCAGTACGGCATTGAACTCTATTTGATGACCAAACAAATCGGGCGCAATCCATGGCTGACCAAGAAATTGGTTGAACTCGGTTATCGCGGAGTTGTCGCTGTCGATTTCAGGGAAGCCTATAGCCTGAGCCAGCATGGTATACCACTGTGCCACATCGGCCATTTGGTGCAAACACCGGCACATTTAATCGAAACCATGCTCAGGCATAAGCCAGATATCATCACAGTATATTCGCTTGAAAAAGCACAAGCCATTTCGGATGCTGCGGAGAAATTGGGACGAATTCAGCCCGTCATGCTGAAAGTATTTGATAAACGAGATATTACTTTCCCCGGCCAGGAAGCGGGTATCACCTTCAGTGAACTCGATGCCACCGTGGATATCTTAAAACACATGCCCGGCATTAAATTGAGCGGACTGACACATTTCCCTTGTCTGTCATGGGATGAACGATACCAGATAACCTTACCTACCACGAACTTGCTGACCCTCATTCGTGCGAGAAACCGACTCGAACAACTCGGAATTAACCTTTCACAAATCAATGCCCCGGCAGCATCAAGCTGTAACACAATACCATTACTGGCTAAATACGGCGCCACCCATCTGGAACCGGGCCATGCCTTGACCGGAACTGTCCCCGCCAATATCAGTGGTCAAGAGCCGGAACATGTTGCGATGGTCTATGTCACGGAAGTCTCTCATCACCACGATGGCAATAGTTACTGCTATGGTGGCGGTTACTATAAACGCGGGCATATGAAACATGCGCTGATTTTCCCTGAGCACACGATTTCGCCCAAAAAAGTGCGCATATTGCGATTGGGAGAACCCTGCATTGATTACAATCTCCCACTGTCAGGCACGCATCCTATCGGTAGTCCTGTGATCATGTGTTTCCGCCCTCAAATTTTCGTGACTCGCAGTGATGTCGCTCTTGTTTCAGGTATCCAATCAGGTTCTCCAAAACTTGAAGGCATTTATGACAGTCAAGGAAATTGGAAAAATAGTGGCTATCCTAAATAATCCCTCAACAGAGGTGTTACATATAATATTATTCCGCCATTGAATAATGTTATTTTCGCTGTAGTGGATTTACCGCATGATCCTGAGCAAACATTTTATGGGATACTACAACCAGACTGGGGATACGCCCACACATTCCGCTTCATATTCCTCATCCAGCATTAATGCAGTTGAAGGCACACTCGGGCCGTGGGATATCAAAGATATCAAGTTAAAAGCCGGGGGTACACACTGCAACATTCATCAGAAAATCAAACCGTAAATCATCATCTGGTAATAGCAACAAATAACCGCATTGACGCCTCAGGCTATACCTATGTACATGAGCATCTGCATATCGATCTCTCTGGTGCAAAAGGCAGTCTCGATTGCCGATTGGATCAATATGATCTGATCGTTGATGAGCTGCATCATCTCTATACCCTTGGGGTAAGGAATATCGTGGAGATGACTAACCGTTACATGGGACGCAATGCGGTTTTTCTACTGGATTTAATGCGTGATACCCACATCAATATCATCGCCTCGACAGGCTACTATAAACAGCCCTTCTTTCCGGCCCATTTCAGTGAATTGAGTGTACAGACGATCGCCGATGATATGATCTCAGAGATCGAAATCGGCATTGATGGTACCGAATTAAAAGCCGGGGTGATCGCAGAGATAGGCTCCAGCCTCGGGCAAATCACCGAAAATGAGAAAAAAGTATTTGCCGCCGCCGCACTGGCACATCAGGCCACAGGTTGCTCCATTTCCACCCACACCACATTGAGTACAATGGGACTCGAACAATTGACACTGCTGGAAGGATTTGGCGTATCCCCTGAGCATGTGGCTATCGGCCATTGTGACCTTAAAGATAATCTGGATACCATCATCCCGCTGCTGGACGCCGGGGCATGGGTACAATTCGATACAATCGGCAAAAATAATTACTACCCAGACAGCCGACGCATTGCCATGTTGCAGGAAATTGCCAAGTTTGGGTTACTTGAGCGAGTCATGCTTTCCCAAGATATCACTCGCCGCTCTCATTTAAAAAGCAATGGAGGAAATGGGTTCGACTACCTGTTAACCGTATTCGTTCCTATGTTGCTGGAAGCGGGTTTTTCCCAAACGCAGATAGACCAAATGCTACGTGATAATCCTGTACGATTTTTCCAACGTTGAGTTTTCCAAAGCAAGGTTTTCAAGAACAAGGTTTTTAAAAAAACGCGTTCAGGAAAAAATAGAAAAAAAATAATTTTTAAAAGCAATCCGATAGAAGATACAAAGAGAGGGATAACAGCATGAGATTTGTCATTGGTGGACAAATAGAAAAAGAGGCGATAGCTGAGAATATTCGTCAATTAGCAGGAGATAAAGCGACTTCCATTACAGTCATGAATGACATCGAAGCAGCTATGGCAATTAAAAATGGCGAAGCAGATTACTACCTTGGCGCATGCAACACCGGTGGTGGTGGTGCATTAGCAATCGCAATCGCCCTTATCGGCTTCGAACAATGTGCCACCATAGGCATGCCGGGTAAGATTCTGTCTGATGACGAAATTATTGCTCACGTGAAAGCAGGTAAAAAAGCATTTGGTTTCACAGGGCAAGATATTGAGATCGTCCTGCCAGTGATAATTAACACCATCATCTCACTATAAGGAGCCTATCATGCAGCATCTCCATGATTTCCTGCTCAGATTGATGGAAGTTGATCCTTTCAAAGCGGGATTATTGGCAGCCATCGGGGCTATTGCCGCCATGATGGCAAACCGCGGTATCGCAGTTTTCCATGATGGCCTGCGTCCTCTATTGCCTGAGTACCTTGAAGGACGGATGAGCCGAAAAGTACTCGCCGCAACCAGCTTCGCCCTGAGCATTGGTTTAGTTGTCGGTTTTGGTATTCCCTTTTCACTCACCGCTCCCATTGTGCTGGTTCACAGTCTGTTACTCGGCACTGACATGATTGGCATCTGGTGTGCCAACAGCCGAAGAGGCTTTATCGCCTCTGGTATCATCGGCGCCCTGTATGCCATTGCCTTGCTGGCCGGCCTGCGTTCGGTGGTAGAACTGTTTGCGATGCTGCCCGTCAATTTTACTGATGACCTCAAAAAAGTGGGTGATCCGATTGTGGCTTGCTTTGCCCTATTCCCTGCCATGGTCGTCGGTTATCAATATGGCTATCGCAAAGGTCTATTGGTCATGCTCACTGCACTGGTTGGCTATCTGGCCACCAAAGCCATCGGCCCATTGAGTTTTGGCGGCATGATCGAAAAACCCGTCAGCATTGACCCTAACGGCGCTGCATTGCTGCTATCGATGATTGCCATGTTCTACTTTGCGATGCGCGAGCGGCCCGCTCAATCGACAGCGCAAAAAGGCGCCAATGAAGTCTTGGTCGGCCTGTTCTCGACCCGTATAGAACGCATCCAGAAAAACAAGTGGCTACTGATTCTGTGTGGTGGCCTGACCGCCAGTGCGGCAACCATGTCTTTCAGCCTGCTGGCGGAAGGCCCGGTTTCCTTGCAACTGATGGCGCAAGGCGAGCAGACAAACGCATTACTGGTCGCATTGGCACGTGCCATTGGTTTTATTCCATTAGTGGGCACAACAGCGATAGCGACCGGGGTTTACAGTCCGAATGGCATGAAATTCGTATTTGTGGCGGGGCTGGCGACCAGTAACCCGTGGATTGCCTTTGTTGCGGGTGGTATCACCATGTTCATTGAAATCCAACTGCTGGCGAAAATTGCTATCTGGCTGGATAAATACCCTGGCGTGAAAGCGTGTAGCGGACACATTCGTACCGCGATCACCAAAATGCTCGAAGTGGCCTTGCTGGTTGGTGCTATGATTGCCTCCAACGCCATTCTGCCGGGAATGGGCTTTATGATCGTGGCGGGTATCTACCTGCTCAACCGTACCTCTAAACGTCCTTTAGTGGAAATGGCGATCGGTCCGATCGCAACCATTACCGTAGGTATTCTTGCGAACTTGCTCTTTCTGCTGGGAATAAAATAAGAAAATGAAAACCTATCCATTGCAAAGCATGACGATGGCACAAGCACAACGGCAGCAATTCAAGCTGGTGGATATTATCTGTCGTCACTTTCCGGGGGCTGATTTTCTTTCGCAAGGTGATCTGGGCTTAGTCCCAGATCTACACCAGCCACGAATGACCCGACGTATTGAGGCAGTAATTGCGGAGTTTTTTGGCGCTGAAACAGCAGCCTTTGTCAATGGAGCAGGAACCGGCGCATTACGTGCGGGGCTGGCCGCCTTAGTCAGCCCCAATTCAACGCTGCTTGTACATAATGCGCCCATTTACCCCACCACCAAAGTATCGATTGAACAAATGGGGCTACACATCGTTAAGGCGGATTTCAATCACCCGGAACAAATTGTGGCTGCCATCCGGCAATACCAACCTGTGGCCTGTCTTGTTCAGCACACACGCCAGAAGATATCTGACAGCTACTCCCTGCAAGCAGTGATTGACACGCTGAATCAATATCACATTCCTTCAATAGTGGACGATAATTATGCGGTTATGAAAGTGGCACAGATTGGTTGTGAGTATGGCGCAACACTTTCCACATTCTCTTGTTTTAAATTATTGGGACCACAAGGGATTGGAATTGTTGTCGGAGAACAGGCAATCATTGATAACCTTCGCCACAGCATGTATTCCGGCGGCTGCCAGATACAAGGTTATCAGGCAATGGAAGCCTTGCGGGGTATGGTATTCGCTCCCGTCATACACGCAGTGCAGGCAGAAGTTAATGACGAACTGGTCGCACGCTTGAATCAAGGGGAGTTGCCACAAGTGAAACAGGCATTCCTCGCCAATGCCCAATCAAAAGTCCTGCTAGTGGAATTTTACGAACCGATTGCAGAAAGGATACTCAACGCAGCCCATACATTCGGAGCACTGCCTTATCCGGTAGGCGCAGAATCAAAATTTGAAATCCCTCCCCTGTTTTACCGCATTTCTGGTACCTTTCGCCAAACAGATCCTACACTGGAACACCGTATGATCCGCATTAACCCCAATCGCAGCGGAGCAGATACCGTGATACGCATTTTACGAGAAAGCTGCCAGTTGAAAAGTTAAAAATGTAAGAAAAGCGATACCTGAAAAGAAAACTGTTGAATTGATATATAGAAAAAATATAACGCCTGATTATCATTAAGAAATTAATCAATCTATCACCTTCTGTTATTACATTACATAAGGTATTTCATCTGTTTTTATTATCTACCCATGACTTGGATTAACAATACCAAAACAGAATCAGGCGTTAATAAATTAATTTATTCCATATAACTATTAGCATCTAACTTACCTTTGGTCAATTTATTTTACTGCCATAATCACGATTCAGTTCTTATTTTTCAAATAATAGTCAGTCAAAATTTAGATGTCATTTCATAATATCGAACTGTTAAACAATATTGATTATTTCTACCGTGACAAGCATCACAAAAATATAATAACAATACGTTAATATACCATTAATACTGTATTTGATTATTTATCTCAAGCAGGAGCATAAATGATGAACATACCCAAAAAAATCCATTATTTCTGGACTGGGAATAACATACCAGAAGAAAACTTGAGAAAGATTTTAAACATTAAATATCAAAACCCAGGTTTTGAAGTTAACATCTGGGGAGAAAAAAATATTCAATCATTAGTTATTAACACATTAAGAAAAATAAAACTTAAATATCAGGATACGGATTTTGATCTTGGAGAGATACCCGTTAATTTTAATTATAGAAATATTGAAACTACTTTCAGTTTCCTACGCCAACAAGCTTTTTATCTGAATTCCATTCAAGATCCAATGTTGAATTGTTTAAGTTATTTTAACAAAAGAAAAAAAGATGCCGATAACACAAGGCGTTATGGAGATTATGTTGATTTAATCAATTACTTACAACATATATATCATCTTAATTTAATGGGCAATTATCATAATTATGCAACATCCAGTGATCTTGCACGCTTAACCATTTTATATATGGAAGGAGGAATATATCTGGATGCGGATGTCGAGTTATATGACTCAGATTTAAAAAATATGCTTGATAGAAAAAATGCCAAATTTGACGATTTACAGCTTCGGTCAAGTATAGGTTTAGGCGATAATTCTGGGTTAGGCTGGTCTGCAACTCCGTATACTCGCTTTGGAAATGCGATTATTGCCTCCCTTCCTCAATCAAAAGCGATTTTTAATCTATTAATAAAAATGGCTATTATGATAAAAAAACATCACCTTTCCATTCAAATGTATGAATCCCCAAAAGCCGATGAATTTAGTCAAATAAAAAGATTCAATAAATACCATGAAGTAGATAAGAGAGTCGATTTGGCACTAAAATTAAACAAAACTCATCAAATAAATCTGGATACGAGGTGTGGTATACAAGATCCGGTATGGAGAACAGGCTTTGATCCTGATGATGCCAATGATAAATTTTCTCGTGAATTGAGGCGAATTGATTATACGGTAAAAATGACTGGCCCAACGTTTATTGATAATTACCTTAATCCCGGCTTAGGGATAAATTTCCCCAAAAAATACCAACTTAAATCTAGAATTAAAAACGATAGCGTTTTTAAAAATGTCAATGATGAAGGAGATTGGTCTAATCTTAAAAAGAAAAAATACGCAGATGAAGATCCGTTTACTTAAAACCTAATGGGGTAGGCTGTTAAATGCGATTGTTGTTGCCAACTTGAGCATAGTGCAAATACAGAGTGTTTTGATAGCGTGCCATTACGACAAAATTGGTAATAAGGAAAAAGTAGGTGAAAAATAATTTAATAGGTACAATGAACTTAGATAAAATCTTACGGGTGAATGGAAATGAAAGAAAATATAGAGAGATTAATGATAGAACATGGTTTTACTTTAAAGGAAATAAATTTGATAAAATCTGCTGCTGCGCGTTCAGATTATGATATATTGCAAGAGATTTTATATCTAAAAAAAGGTTTCTATGGATCAGTGTTAAGTTTTTTGGTTATTTTTCTTTTTTTTATTTTTGTTTTTGTTTTGTCCGACAATATCCATTACACTAGTCTTATATTGACTTTTTTTATTTCTATATTTTTGGCATTGTATTTTTCAGCCATAAAGTTAAAATATAAATCCTTTATGTTTTTAAGGAAGCATAAAGGATAAATGTGTTTATTTTTTCTTATTGTAGTCCGGATCATTATATATATCATTGGCCGATTTTATAGTAATCCCATCGGCCAAGACTTCAAATCCTAGAGCATATCCACTCATAAGCTCGTAATTATAAACATACTCGTTATTCATATAATGGAATAACCTCCTTGCTTCTGGTTTTAATGTGCTTCTTAATAATCCGTAACCAGAAAGAGCTAAATCTACTCCAGCATAAACTAGGCTTCCTGTTTTTTTACTGTAGCCGTAGTATTCAGCGGCATTTTCATATCCTAGACGCAAATAACCCTTGAAATTAGCATCATTTTCAACGATAGCTCCAAAATTTTCTTGGATGTTGCTTACGCCATGCACTATAAGCCCGGCGCCGGCTATGTAGCCGATGGTTGCACCATATACAGAAGTATATCCCGCTCCTATGATAGATACCCCTGTGGTAATTTGCGCTCCTCCTACAATTATACCAACCCCTTTTAATACATAATCAAAAAAATCAAGTTTTTTTCTAATTTCTATAGTCGCATGTTGCTGATATGTAGCATGTTTTAATGAGTTTTCTTGGCGTAATAAATAATCTCTTTCTGTCTTTAGTTCCTGCATTGATTGTTTTTTTATGTCAAGAGATGAGGTGTTTTTTAAATTATTAATGTGATGTTCGGCGTAATTCTTTATTTCGTGTAGAAATTTATTTCTTATATGGAAATTCTTAAGGAATCTTGATGCGGATAATGACACTTCGATGAGGCTTCTTTGGGTTGTCAATGCCATTGATAAATAATAATCAGATTCTCTATTTTGATAGTAGTTCATTAATAAACCCTCTCATCCCAAATACTGTACCCGCTAGTTCCTGCTAAGTGATGTTGCCATGTTATACTTTTATATTTAAAAGATATAATTTCTTGTGGTTGAGCATCATTATGCGTTAATGAATTAGGACAAATGACGTTAATATTACTTATCGTTGCATTTGTTACTTTTATAGTAAAGTAAAGGGATAATCCACCATTGCTATCTGTTCTATATATATCAAATGTACATTCCAATTCTTCATTATCTGAAATGGTCACTCCCAATAATGGGGTTGCTTTATCTATTGAATCCTCTGTGGAACACCCTGCAGATATTAAACCTTGTTTCTTTCCTTTGATTGTTAAGTAAATAATATTAGCCACTTAAATCATCCTTTTATTTGTTTTATATAATCTACCAAAGTATAAAAAAACATTAATACCGTCAATATATACGATGGTTTTAAAAAAAATCAAACATTAACCACCGCTAAACCAAATTTTGGTGAATTATATAAGAACAAGGAATATATTTCCGTTATTATATCCCTGCCGTTTATTGGTTCCGTTACGTGATTTTATTTTTGAGTGGCGACCTAAATCGCCATTTTTATTTGGTGCGCCGAGCGTAGCGCTGCGAGGCGCTATCTGTTAGGGGGCCAGCCATTCCCTTGGCTTCATAAATCTCCGATTCCCTTACCGTTCTATGCTGACGCCACAAAATCGCCTTGTTGCCGCTCCACCAGCGTCAGAATGCTATAAAGCGCTACAGGTTGTTGTTCCTGATTCAGTACCTGAACATCCCACATCACAACACCTTGTGGTGTATCTTCTGGCGTTTTCTGGACTTTTTTAATCTTTTTCTTGCAAGTCAGACGTACCTGAATGGTATCGCCAATCTTAACCGGTTCAATGAAGCGCAGGTTTTCCATACCATAGTTAGCAAGTACAGGCCCGACAGCAGCGTCAACAAACAAGCCCGCAGCAGCCGATACGACAAAATAGCCATGCGCCACGCGTTCACCAAATAAGGATTCTGCCGCGCCAATTTTATCCATATGCGCATAAAAATGATCCCCGCTCAGGCAAGCAAAATTAACGATATCCGCTTCCGTCACCGTCCTGCGCGCGGTCAGTAAACTTTCACCAATTTCAAGCTGTTCGAAATACCTGCGGAATGGGTGTATCAGCTCTTCCTTCACTTTTGCGCCACGAACCCATTCACGACCAATCGCAGCCAGCATACTTGGGCTAGCCTGAATTGCCGTGCGCTGCATGTAATGTTTTACGGCACGCAGCCCGCCCAGCTCCTCACCGCCGCCTGCACGTCCCGGCCCGCCATGTACCAGCATGGGTAGTGGAGAACCGTGTCCTGTGGATTCCGCAGAAGCGGCTTCATCCAGCACTAACATACGGCCATGAGCACACGCTGTCGCACGAATCACCTGTACGGCAATCTGCTCATCTGCCGTCACCAACGAACCGACCAAACTGCCATCTCCCATCATCGCCAGTTCGATCGCCTGTTCGGTATCCTTATAAGCCATCAACGTGGAAACTGGCCCGAAGGCTTCCGTACTGTGTACGACCTGATTTGCCATTGGATCAGCGCAATAGAGCAAAGTTGGTGGATAGAAGGCCCCGTTGCTGTTGCTATTGCCCGTCAGTACCAATTTATCCAGTGAACCCCCACACAAAAGCTCACACCCGCTATTGTGCAATTCGTTGACTTTCGCCTGTACCTCATCACGCTGCTCCAGATTAATCAACGCTCCCATGCGTACTTCCGGCAAAGCGGGATCGCCGACCGTCACACCAGACAACCGTTTGAGCAATGCTTGTTTGACGTCTTCCATTTGACCAACAGGCACAATAATACGCCGAATTGCCGTACATTTCTGACCCGCCTTGACGGTCATTTCACGGACAACTTCCTTGATAAATACGCCAAATTCCGGCATATCAGGTGTGACATCTTCTCCCAGAATACAGCAGTTGAGAGAGTCCGCTTCCATCGTAAAGGGAATGGATTTTTCTATCAGCCGGGGATGGGTACGCAGTTTCTGCCCTGTTTGTGCCGAGCCGGTAAATGTGACGGCATCCTGATAATCGAGATGATCAAACAGATCACCAATGCCACCGCAGATCAACTGCAATGCGCCTTCCGGCACCAGACCACTGTCGGTGATCATTTTCACCATCGCCTGTGTTAATTGGGCAGAAGCCGTAGCAGGTTTGATAATTGCCGACATTCCCGCCATCCACGTTGGGGCCAATTTTTCCAGCATACCCCAACAAGGAAAGTTAAACGCGTTGATATGCAGTGCTACACCGGGGCGGGAAGTCAGTACGTGGCGGGCCACAAACTGAGATTGTTTAGACAACGGTATCATCTCATCTTCCGGCCACAGCGTATCATCCGGTAATTCACGTCCTGCCAATCCTGCATAAGAGAAAAGCGTCGCCACACCGCCTTCAATATCAACCCAGCTATCTGAACGGGTCGCCCCTGTCTGCGTAGAAATGGCATACAGTGCCTCTTTGTTGGCAAGCAGATGCTTTGCAACTGCTTTCATCATCTGCGCCCGTTGCTGGAATGTCATCGCAGCCAGCGCCTTTCCCCCTTTTTCACGGGCATACTCTAAACTTTTTGCGAGTGGCAAACCCTCTGAAGATACCTGATACAAGGCTTCGCCGCTGATTGCATGATGAATGGTTCTCGTGTTGCCCTGCCCATAAACCCAAGCGCCACAAATGTAACTCGTCAATTGTTGCATTTTTTTCTCCATCAATCTCATTAATGAATCAATCATTAAGTAACAGCATGCTAGTTATGTATCATATATTTCATTAACAAGGCCACCTGCAAAATTAACAAAATAAAAACATTTGTGTCCGGTCACTTGTTAATATTCTTATCATCATCAAACATTAAAAATTAACTATTTGTTTTATAATAGATTTAAATTCATATTGTGATGTGTGCGACAAATATACAACTCAAGCATTTGATATTTTTGTTATCGGTTTGTAGATTTATGGTTACTTAAAAATGATTCGTTTTTATGCTCAATATAAAAAAATAAGAATCATAATGGAGTCCAAAAATGACAACTGACCCACTTCAGGCGCACTTTGACGCCAAGATCGCCGCGGATCTCTCCATTGAGGCCAAAGATTGGATGCCTGAAGCCTATCGCCAGAATCTGATACGCCAGATTGGTCAACACGCACACTCGGAAGTGGTCGGTATGTTACCGGAAGCCAATTGGATCACCCGCGCCCCGACATTACGCCGCAAAGCCATCCTGCTAGCTAAAGTACAGGATGAGGCAGGACATGGGCTTTATCTCTATAGCGCGGCTGAAACACTGGGTTGTTCCCGTCAGGATCTCTACCAGAAACTGCTGGATGGCAAGATGAAGTACTCTTCCATCTTTAACTATCCCACCCTGAGCTGGGCAGATATTGGCGTGATTGGCTGGCTGGTGGATGGTGCAGCAATTGTTAATCAGGTCGCCTTGTGCCGGGCCTCTTACGGTCCCTATGCCCGCGCGATGGTGAAGATCTGCAAGGAAGAAAGTTTCCACCAGCGGCAAGGTTATGAAGCCGTCATGGCGCTGGCAAATGGCAACGAAGCCCAACGCGCAATGTTACAAGATGCCATTAACCGTTTCTGGTGGCCGACATTAATGATGTTTGGCCCGAACGACAGTGATTCTCCCAATAGCACCCAGAGCATGGCGTGGAAAATCAAGCGATTCAGCAATGATGAACTACGGCAAAAATTCATCGACAACACCGTTCCCCAGTTAGAAGCACTGGGCATGACAGCTCCCGATCCCGAATTGATCTGGGATGAAGCAACCGGACATTACCGTTTTGGCGAAATCAACTGGGATGAATTCTATCAAGTGCTGAAAGGACAAGGCATCTGCAATCACGAGCGTCTGGAGGCCAAACGCCGGGCTTGGGAAAACGGAAGTTGGGTACGTGAGGCAGCATGTGTTCATGCCAAGAAAACAGCCGCCAAAAAAAGTGCTGCCTAATCCGCGTCATCTGAACAGAACCGAAGGGAGTGAATCTAATGAACAATAACGAGTGGCCACTGTATGAGGTCTTTGTCCGCAGTAAACAGGGATTGGCTCACCGCCATGTTGGCAGCCTCCATGCGGCAGATGATCAAATGGCACTGGAAAACGCACGTGATGCCTACACGCGCCGCAATGAAGGCTGCTCCATCTGGGTCGTGAAATCCATCCATCTGGTGGCCTCACAACCGGAAGAGCGCGGGGCGTTTTTCTCCCCCTCGGAAGACAAGATTTACCGTCATCCGACTTTCTACACCATTCCTGATGGCATCAAGAATATGTAGGGAACGGAAATATGAATACACATAACGTTTCATCACCCCAACATGATCTGTTTCATTATGTGCTGCGCCAGGGAGATACGCCGCTGATTCTGGCACAGCGCCTGTGCGAATGGTGCGGACATGCGCCAGAACTGGAAATTGACCTCGCTCTGGCGAATATCGGCCTTGACCTGCTTGGGCAATCACGCCATTTCCTCAGCTATGCAGCCACCCTTTCAGGAACGGGGCTTGATGAAGACCATCTGGCGTTTGGTCGTGATGAGCGCGAGTTCCTTAATCTACTGTTGGTGGAACAGCCAAACGGCGGCTTTAATGACACATTGGTGCGCCAATTTTTCATCGATGCCTATCACGTTCTCCTGCATCAGGCACTGAGCCAAAGCCGTGATCCCCAATTGGCCGCCATCAGTACCAAGTCGTTGAAGGAAGTGGAATATCACTTGCGATTCAGCCGGGGCTGGATGATTCGCCTGGGGGATAGCACAGAGCTGAGCCACAGAAAAATTCAGCAATCCATCAATCAACTATGGCGCTTTACCGGTGAACTATTCTATTGCGACGAAACAGAGCAGCGGCTGGTGTTGAACGGCATTGCCGTTGATCCCCGCACACTGCGTGAGCCGTGGCTGCAAATCGTCAAAGAAACATTCGCGGAAGCGACATTAGACATACCGCCAGAACAGCCTTACCGACAAGGCGGGAAACAAGGGCTGCATACGGAAAATTTGGGGTACATGCTGGCAGAAATGCAATATCTGCAACGTACTTACCCCAACTGCATCTGGTAACAAAAAACGGCTAGTCATGGGAGGAAATGATGGAACAGCAATACGACACACTCTTTCGTGCAAGCGTACAGCCGCCGGAAATCCATCAAATCTGGCAATGTCTGCACCAAATTGCCGATCCAGAACTCCCCGTGCTCTCCATTACGGATCTTGGCATGATTCGGGCAGTCACGCCTATGCAAGACATGCAAAACGGCTGGCGAGTGACATTCACCCCAACGTATTCCGGTTGCCCCGCGACGGAGTACTTGCTCAATGCCATTCAGGAAACACTGACACAAGCAGGCTTTGCGCCAGTGGATATTGAAGTGAGCCTGGCTCCCGCATGGACAACCGACTGGATGAATGCAGATGCCAAACAGCGTTTACGTGAATTCGGCATTGCCCCGCCCCAAGGATTGGCCTGTGAAAAATCGGCAGATGTGGAACCGATCATCTGCCCGCGCTGCGGTAGCCATACAACAGAAAAAATCAGTGAATTTGGCTCTACCGCCTGCAAAGCGCTTTATCGCTGTCAGCAGTGTCTGGAGCCGTTTGATTATTTCAAGTGTATCTAAATTCAATAAGGGAGCAGAAGATGGCGACTTTTCACTCAGCACGGTCACATTCCTTACGATCATATAGCTTTCACCGCTTAAGCATCGCTGCCATTGAACGGGAAACACCGGATGCCGTGACCGTCACATTGCACGTTCCCGATGAACTAAAGGACCGTTTCTGCTATCAACCCGGCCAACATCTGACACTCAAGGCTCAGGTAAACGGTGAAGAGCTGCGTCGTTGTTACTCCATCTGTAGTTCACCACTGGATGATGTTTTACAAATCGGCGTCAAGGCCGTTTATCAGGGGCGTTTTTCGACTTTCATCAATCAACAATTAAAAGTCGGGGATGAGCTGGAGGTTATGCTGCCACAAGGCACCTTCGGGCATTGTCCCGATACAAACCAGCAAGGGCATTATCTGGCGATTGCTGCCGGTTCAGGTATCACGCCCATTTTATCAATTATCAAAAGTACGTTGGCACAGGAATCGGACAGCACCTTTACGCTGATTTATGGCAACCGAACCAGCCGTTCAGTGATGTTCAAAGAGGCGTTGGCTGATATTAAAAATCGCTATCTGGATCGTTTCCAGGTGCTGTATCTGTTCAGTCAGGAAGCCACCGACAGCCCGCTGTTTAACGGGCGCATTGACACCGATCACTTACAGCGCATCGGTAAAACCTTGCTCAACTTCGCCCAGTTTGATCAGGCTTTTCTCTGCGGGCCAGAAGCGATGCTGGATGATGCCCACTCAGCATTAGAACAGGCAGGCATTCCCGCCCAATGTATCCATAGTGAACGTTTCAATACCGGGCAAATGCAAAAAGCGGCGATGGGTTCGCGTCCCGCCAATCTTGCTGAGCGCAGCGAAACCCATGTCGAAATTCATCTGGATGGCCGCACTCTTAACATAACAATAAACGCAGAGGATGACAGTATTCTTGATGCTGCCCTTCGTCAGGGCGCTGATTTACCCTATGCCTGCAAAGGGGGCGTGTGCGCCACCTGCAAATGTCGGCTTAAATCCGGTGAAGTAGACATGGCAGTAAACTACAGCCTCGAACCGGATCAATTGGCGGCCGGTTATATCTTAAGTTGCCAGTCATGGCCGAAAGGCGATGGCGTGATTGTCGATTTTGACATCTGAACGCCTGCATACATAAAAAATCAGGAATGAGGAGCGACCGATCATGAATCATGAATGGATTTTATGTCACCAACAACAAAGGGTACGCACGCTGACTCTCAACCGGCCGGAAGTGCGTAATGCCCTGAGCAATGACTGTCTGGAACAACTCGTGCAGCAATTAGAACTGGCGGATTCAGATAGCGGAACGGGAGCCATTGTCATTACAGGTTCATCGCGCTGTTTCGCGGCCGGTGCCGATTTGAAAGAACTGCAACAACAAACCGTTGCTTCAGCCATGACAGATCACCGCCCGCAGCTCTGGCAGCGCTTGAACAGCATTAGCAAACCGATGATTGCGGCCGTAAACGGTTATGCCCTTGGCGCTGGCTGCGAACTGGCATTGGCCTGTGATTTGGTGATTTGTGGAGAAAATGCGCGCTTCGGTCTGCCAGAAATCACCTTGGGGCTGATGCCGGGAGCAGGGGGGACGCAGCGGCTCATCCGCAGCGTTGGCAAGGCACTGGCTTACCAGATGATATTAACGGGTGAATCTATCGATGCCTACCGCGCACGGGAGTCGGGTCTGGTCGGCGAAGTTTGTCCTGACCTTACGACGCTGGAACGTGCAGAGCAAATTGCACAACGCATCAGTGAGTTTTCGCCGCTGGCATTGCGGGCCGCCAAAGCCGCTCTCAAAACCGCACAAGAAACAAGCCTGTCACAAGGGCTGATTTCAGAGCGCCAGCAGTTTGTCGCTCTGGCAGGTACAACCGATCGTCAGGAAGGCATCGCCGCCTTTCTGGAAAAACGTAAACCAACATTCAAAGGGTTCTGATCGATGGAAAACATATCAATGGTACTCACTGATATTAAAGCTGGTGTCCTTAGCATTACACTCAACCGTCCAGAATGCCTCAATAGCTTTAACGAGGAACTTCATCAGCAATTAAGCAAAGCGATGGATATCGCTGAACAGGATGAATCCATACGCTGTGTTCTGCTCACCGGAGCCGGACGCGGCTTCTGTTCCGGGCAAGATTTAAATGATCGGAACTCGATTATCTCTGACGGCGGCACGCCCGATCTGGGTCGGTCTGTTGAGCGTTACTACAATCCACTGATCCGGCGTATGACGGCGTTGCCCAAACCCATTATCGCGGCCGTCAATGGAGTAGCAGCCGGGGCGGGTGTTTCCCTTGCATTAGCTTGTGACATTGTGATCGCTTCCCGCACAGCCAGCTTCATTCAGGCTTTCTGCCGCATTGGCCTGACACCGGATTCTGGTGGCAGTTGGTTCCTGCCCCATAAGATTGGGCAGGCCCGTGCAATGGGAATGGCATTATTGGGAGAGAAGATCAGCGCTGAACAAGCTCTGGCATGGGGCATGATCTGGCAAGTCGTCGAACCAGAAGAGTTGGCCCAGAAAACGCAGGCGATGGCTGAACATCTGGCAACCCAACCCACCGTCGCGCTTGGCTGCATCAAACAAGCCACCTATGCCGCAGCCGGCAATACACTGGAACAGCACCTTGACCTCGAACGCGATTTACAACGTCAATGCGGGCACAGCGAAGACTTTCGTGAAGGCGTCAGTGCGTTCATTGAAAAACGCCAACCGGTATTCAAGGGGAAATAATCATGACCACGCCTCTACTTAACGGCCCCATCGCCGTCATTGGGGCGGGAACCATGGGCATCGGCATTGCTCAGGTCGCAGCTCAGGCAGGACATGCCGTCCTGCTGTTTGATGCAAATAGTGAAGCGGCAGGTCATGCACTGGATAACCTCCGCGCTCACCTGCATCAACGCGTGGAAGCCGGCAAAGCAGAGGCTGGCACAACAGAAACCTTGTTACAACGCATCACTCAAGTGAATTCGTTACAAGCACTGGCGCCCTGTACGCTGGTGATTGAAGCCATTGTCGAGCAATTGGAAGCCAAACAGCATTTATTCCAACAACTGGAAGCTATCTGTTCAGCACAAACCCTATTTGCCAGTAACACCTCGTCATTGCCGATTACCGCCATTGCCCGTGTTCTGTCTGCGCCACAGCGTATGGCAGGACTACATTTTTTCAATCCTGCCCCCTTGATGAAGCTGGTGGAAATCGTACAGGGTCTGGAAACTTCCCCTCAAACTGTGGCAACCCTCAAGGATCTCGTCATCCATTGGAAAAAGCAGCCTGTAATCTGCCGTTCTACGCCGGGTTTTATTGTCAATCGCATCGCACGCCCTTTCTATGCAGAAGCCCTGCGCGCACTGGAAGAACAGGTTGCGGCTCCCGCCACACTGGATGCAGTGATTAAAGAATCAGGTGGTTTCGCGATGGGGCCGCTACAACTGATGGATTTGATTGGTCATGACATTAATTACGCCGTGACTGAATCCCTGTTCCACGCTTTCCACGGTGACTCCCGGTTCCAACCTTCGCTACAACAAAAAGAGCTGGTGGATGCCGATCATCTGGGGCGTAAGCGCGGTCGCGGTTTTTATTCTTATGAGGTGAAAGGAAATAACGGAAAAAAAGAGAGTCAGCCACTGCCCAAAATAGAGCCGAAACAACCCAGTAAACAAAAACCGCCAGTGCGGCTCAAAGCAACAGGAAACTGGGCTGTTTTACCCCATTTTGCTGCCCTGCTACAACAACCTAAACTACAGCAATATGGAATCCTCTTCGAAGAAAGCAAAAACGACCGATTCCATTCTCCTACGTTACAGGTTGATGACATTATCCTGGCGCTGACCAAAGGGAGAACCTGCTCGCAAATTGCTGACGAAGTCAGAGTACCGGTGATGCAGTTTGATCTTTCTGCTAATCACCAATCGGCTTCCATCATTACCCTCAGCACCGCCTGTCAGAATACTCCCCAACAAACAGCAAAAGTGATCGGCTTTCTGCAATCAATCGGTAAGCAAGTGATCCTCCTGCCGGATTATCCCGGCCTGCTGACAATGCGTACCGTCGCCATGCTGTGCAACGAAGCGCTGGATGCCATCAACAAAGGTATTGCCAGCGCCGAAGATATCGATCTGGCAATGCGCTATGGCGTCAATTATCCGATTGGCCCACTGGCATGGGGAGAGCAATTGGGCTGGAAACATATTCTCAGTACGCTGGAAAACTTACAGAAATTCTATGGAGAGCCTCGTTACCGCCCTGCCCCCCTGCTGCGCCAGTTAGCAGCGGGACATACCCAACTCACTCGCCAAGAAGCTGAAAACCACAAGAAAGGGGATGTCCATGCAAAATAATGCCGCAAGCCAACAGGCGCGCCACCACGTTGAATCCATGTACGCTCAGGATGCCTGCGCCCAAAATATGGGAATGCACATTGAGCACATTGATGTCGGGTTCGCCCGGCTCAGCATGAAAATCATCCCTAGCATGCTCAACGGCCACCAAAGTTGTCACGGAGGCATTCTGTTCAGTCTGGCAGATACCGCTTTCGCCTACGCCTGCAACAGTGAAGGGCTGGCAGCAGTGGCCTCCAGTGGCAGCATTGATTTTATCCGTCCGGTATTGGTTGATGATCAACTCACGGCCACCGCCTCCGTGCAGCATCAAGGTAAAACGACCGGCCTGTATGATGTGGAAATTACCAATCAGGCAGGCAACGTCGTGGCACTTTTCCGCGGACGCGCCCATCGCGTCGGTCGTTATGTTTCAGGCCATTCTCTTAACAACGATCCTCTTAACAACAACACTCAGAAAAACCGTCAGGGGGAACAATCATGACTTATGCGTTTATCTGTGATGGTGTCCGTACTCCCATCGGACGTTATGGCGGTGCGCTATCCAGCCTGCGGGCGGATGATCTGGCGGCCCTGCCGCTACAGGCATTGATGGCCCGTTATCCTGCGCTGAACCGGGAGCAAATTGATGATGTGATCCTCGGCTGCGCCAATCAGGCAGGAGAAGATAACCGCAACGTCGCACGTATGGCAGCACTGTTGGCAGGCTTGCCAAGTTCCGTCTCTGGCACGACAGTCAATCGGCTGTGTGGCTCCGGCTTAGATGCGCTGGCTTTTGCTGCCCGCAGTATCAAAGCCAATGAAGCCCAATTGATGCTGGCTGGTGGCGTAGAATCGATGAGTCGGGCGCCTTTCGTGATGGGCAAAGCAGACAGCGCATTCAGCCGTCAGGCTGAGATTTTTGATACCACCCTTGGCTGGCGTTTTATCAATCCGCTGATGCAGCAAAAACTTGGCACCGACTCCATGCCTGAAACGGCAGAAAACGTCGCAGCCCAATGTCAAATCAGCCGTGACGATCAAGATGCCTTCGCCCTGCGCAGCCAACAGCGCGCAGCCAAAGCACAACAAGCCGGTATTCTGGCTGAGGAAATCATCTCCGTCACACTGCCCTCAATTTACAAAAAAGGCACCACGACGGTTGTCTCACAAGATGAACACCCTCGACCGGAGACAACATTAGAACAACTGCAACGGCTCAAAGCCCCGTTCCGTACCGGCGGTACAGTCACTGCGGGTAACGCTTCTGGTCTCAATGATGGCGCAGCCGCCCTCATTATCGCCTCAGAAACCGCCGCATTACGCCACGGGCTGACACCACGGGCGCGTATCGTCGCAACGGCAACCTGTGGCGTTGAACCGCGCATCATGGGGATCGGGCCAGTGCCTGCCACCCGCAAAGTACTGGCACTTGCTGGCCTGAGTTTGAATCAAATAGAGGTGATTGAGCTGAACGAAGCCTTTGCTGCACAGTCACTGGCCGTAATGCGCCAACTGGGGTTACCGGATGACGCCGAACACGTAAACCCGAATGGCGGTGCGATTGCACTTGGTCATCCGCTGGGCATGAGCGGTGCCCGCCTCGCTCTGACAGCGACCCTTGAACTGGAACGGCGTGCTGGTCGTTATGCCCTGTGCACCATGTGCATTGGCGTAGGACAAGGCATCGCCATGATTATTGAACGTATTTCATAGCAACAACTCAGAGCCGGCTGAAATAGGCTCTTAATTCCTGACGATCTGACTTAATCAATACCTGCGCATAACGACAAAAACAACCTGTTACAAACAAGCCAACAAAAGGACAGGCAACGATGAGCAATAACGAACAACACCTAAAAAAGTCTCAAGAGCAAGGTTTGGACCCGATGGAGTTTGCTTCACGAGATGAAATTCAGGCATGGCAATTTCAACAGATAAAATGGACGCTCAATCATGCCTACAATAACGTTCCCATGTATCGCCACAAATTTGATACCGCGGGTGTCCATCCGCGTGATTTCAAAAAACTTGATGACATCGCCAAATTTCCCTACACCACCAAACAAGATCTGCGGGAACATTACCCTTTTGGTGCCTTTGCCGTCCCTATGGAGGAGATTGTACGTATTCATGCCTCATCAGGTACGACAGGCCGCCCGACCGTGGTGGGTTATACCCAGCGGGATATCGATAATTGGTCAAACCTCATCGCCCGCAGCCTGCGTTTTGCAGGAGCGAGCGCCAAAGACAAAGTTCACGTCGCTTACGGATACGGCTTGTTCACGGGAGGATTAGGGGCACACTACGGCGCTGAACGATTGGGGGCAACCGTGATCCCGATGTCCGGCGGCAATACCGAAAAACAAGCACAACTGATTCTGGATTTCAAACCTGACATCCTCATGATGACGCCATCCTACTGCCTGACGTTGCTGGATGAGCTGGAAAAAAGAATGGATGGAGATGCCAGCAAATGCTCCTTACGTGTCGGTATCTTCGGCGCAGAACCGTGGACGGCAGCCCTGCGCACTGAAATTGAAACGCGCATGGGCATTAAAGCATTGGACATCTACGGCCTGTCCGAAGTCATGGGGCCGGGCGTTGCGATGGAATCACTGGAATACGCCGATGGCTCCACGATTTGGGAAGATCATTTCTATCCAGAAGTGATCGATCCGGAGGATTTGAATATCCTGCCAGAGGGTGAAACAGGCGAGTTGATTCTCACCACCCTGACCAGAGAAGCCATGCCGGTTATCCGTTACCGCACACGCGATCTGACACGCTTATTACCCGGCACGGCACGCAATATGCGCCGCATGGACAGGATCACCGGACGTTCCGATGACATGCTGATTATCCGCGGAATTAACGTCTTTCCCTCACAGATAGAAGAACAGATTATCCGCTTTAAAGAACTGTCGCCGCACTACCAATTAGAAGTCAACCGCAGAGGTAACCATGACTGTCTGTCAGTCAAAGTCGAACTGAAAGAGCCTGATCTGTTAAACCATGAACAATGTTGTACGCTCTGCAACCAACTTCGCCATCACATTAAATCAATGGTAGGGCTGAACACCGATGTCAGCATCGTTAATTGTGGCGTCATCCCACGCTCAGAAGGAAAAGCAGTACGGGTGATCGACAAGCGTCCACATGAATAACCTTTTGCCACCGTGAATCAAGTGATACAAAACCGCGGTGGCTTTAGTCTCTCTCATTGTCAGCGTGAATTTACTGAAAATAAGTGGGACTGTAGTCCCACTATTTAGAACAGATCAGAGTGAGTTCCTGTTCGTTCGAATCTAATCAGGTCATCAGTGATTTTGTAGATCAGAATCCAGTCAGGCTCTATGTGAGCATCCCTATAGCCCTTGTAATTCCCTTGTAGCCGATGATCTTTATATACTTCTGGTAGGGGAAACTCATCATTAATCAAAAGCTTCATAAGTTCTTTCAATTTACCCATATCTTTATGGCGCTTCTGAGCTTTTTTCACATCTCTTTGAAACTGACCGGAATATTCAATCTTCCGTTGCTTCATTGTTTATCAGATACCTAGTTGATTAAATAAGTCATCAGCATCTTTAGTTTTATGGACATCAATCCCTTTCTCACTGTTGGCAATGGTTTTAGCTGTCAGCTCATTAGGGATGCACATCTCGAACGGAAGAGCCTTTTCTTTGGCCACTTTGGTCAGAGTAATACGTATCAGATCAGAAACAGTTAACCCCATACCAGCAAGCACTTCTGTAACCTCATTTTTTAGCGTTTCATTTATACGAGCGCGAACAACAGCGTTTTCGGCCATGTTAAATCCCCTATATTGGTTAATAATCAACAATATTGTAGCCCAAGTGAGCCACTCGCTCAAACTACGGATGTATTTTTAATCAAAATAAGTTAATTGCAATGAATGATTAGGGGTAGATGAAATTAATGAATACTGTCAACAAAGCTACAACCTGAAAGACGACAGGTATATACAGTTATGTTAATGTTATGACACACTTTTGCGCAGAACACGGAAGAATATGACACATAAACTCGACGACTTTATTCGGCATGCGCTTGATGCCCAACCTATCAGCGGAACGTCTCTGATCATCTCGCTGTATGGCGATGCTCTCAGCCACCGTGGTGGTGAAGTCTGGCTTGGCAGCTTGAGTCTCCTGCTGGAGCCGATGGGGTTCAGTGACCGTTTCGTGCGGACATCCGTGTTCCGCCTGCAAAAAGAGGGGTGGCTTACGGTAGAAAAACTGGGGCGACGCAGTTATTACCGCATCACCGAGCGTGGCATGAATCAATTTCGCCATGCAGAAAGCAAAATCTATCTCAGCGGACAGCCGGAATGGGATGGCAAATGGGATCTGCTGTTGCTGGAAGGTACAACCAAAGAAGAACGAACCCGCCTGAAAAAAGAGTTAAGCTGGCTTGGATTCGGCCAACTTAACAGTACGCTGATGGCTGCGCCAAGCAGTGCCCAAAGTGATATTCCCGCAC
Organism: Xenorhabdus sp. PB62.4; assembly: GCF_014467285.1. Taxonomy (NCBI): domain Bacteria; kingdom Pseudomonadati; phylum Pseudomonadota; class Gammaproteobacteria; order Enterobacterales; family Morganellaceae; genus Xenorhabdus; species Xenorhabdus sp. PB62.4. Next base: position 86,782 of record NZ_NKHR01000009.1, read on the forward strand.
TTCTGCATGAACTCAACGCCAGTGATTCCGTTATCTATTTTCGTGCCGATTACCCTTATCCACGTTCAGAACAGAGTCTGAAAGAGCAGGTAGCGGTAAGTTGGTCACTGGAACAGGTATCGCAACACTATCACGAATTTATCGTCTCCTTCCGCCCCTTGATGGCACTACTGCGGGACTGCCATCAAGACGATCTGACGCCAGAGCGCTGCTTTCAGTTACGCCTGCTGCTGATCCACTTTTACCGCCGTGTCGTACTGCGTGATCCCCTGCTGCCGGATGCTCTGCTGCCCACGCAATGGGAAGGACAAATAGCCCGCCACTTATGTATCAATATCTATCAGCGCATTAACCTTGCTGCGACGCGTTACGTCAGCGAACGCTGCGAAACTACCATTGGTCAATTGCCTCAACCCGCTGCGGCGTATTATCGACGTTTTGGTGAATCGCCATAAATATCAGGAACGGGTAGCACGCGGTAAATGTTGTCTTACTGCTGGAAATCCAGTGGTGGGACCATGGTCCCACACGTTTGAGTTATTCATCTTGCCCTTGGCCTTCCTTATATTATGATTTAACTAAATTTCCCCTATTTATCACCAAATGATTTTTGTTGCATTTTTGATCAAAATCGCTCAAAAAGACTAATCGCTTTTTTACTCGCTTGATAAAATATTTAGTTTATTTATCGCTACTATTTATCCGGTCAGGCATCACAATTTCCTCTGATTTATAAGTGCCGGTACGTATAAAAATAAGGAAAAGCCATGTCAAAACTCGTCTATTATGTCGCCGCCTCAATGGATGGATATATTGCTACGGAAGACCATGAATTAGATTGGTTATACGCTTGTTCGCCGGGTGATGATGCCACACCTTATGATGGTTTTTATCAAGATATCGGCGCAGCCATTATGGGATCAGCAACCTATGAATGGATTTTGAAAAATACCTCAGGAGAATGGCCTTATAAAAATATTCCTTCTTTTATCCTCTCCTCAAGAAATTTAACTATTCCTGCTGGCATTAATGCCGTTGTCACTCAAGACAGTCCCAAAAATATTGCCACCAGCGCAAGAAATGCCGCCAAAGGCAAAGATGTTTGGATAATCGGAGGAGGCAAAACCGCCGCCAGTTTTGCTGATGCCGGAGAGTTACAGCAACTGTTTATTACCACAGTTCCGGTGTTTTTAGGCTCAGGTATCCCCATTCTGCCTGTCAGTCAAACGATCCATGTCACGCCTGATAAACAGCGATTCTTGAAAAGTGGCGCGTTTGAAACCGTCATGGATATCAAATTGAACAACTAACCGTGAATTCAGGGTATTACCGTGGCTCTGTTTTCCTATCCGCGCCTTGCCCATCTCTTTGAGGTGATTCAGGCAGAACAATTGCCACAAAATGAGTTGGCAAAACGCCTTAGTGTTTCCAGCCGAACCATCCGCACGGATATCAACGAATTGAATGACATTCTGCGCCGTTACGGGGCGCAGATCTTGTATAAACGCGGGAACGGTTATGCACTGCGTGTTGATGATCAAACGTTATTTGCTTCTCTGCCAAAACAGCAGCAAGTGATTCAGGCGATCCCAAGAACCGCTCGTGATCGTGTCGAAACGCTGCTACTGAAACTGTTGCTGGCATCAGAACCCATCAAACTGGATGATATCGCCGAAGGATGGTGTATCAGCCGCGGTACGTTACAGCAGGATATGAGTACAGTGCGTGAAATGCTCGGCAAATATCCGCTGCAACTGGAAAGCATTCCCCGCGTGGGAAATAAATTAAATGGCGATGAGCGTTTTATTCGCGCCTGCCTGACGGATACATTATTACACCGATTTTTACGGCATACGGAACTGCCGCTTAGCCAATTTAAGATGGATATTTTGGCGTCTATCGACCTGCCTTATATTGAAGAAATTTTGCAAAGCAGCCTCAGCCGGTTTGATATCCAGCTAACCCATGAAGGCAAACAATATCTGATATTCAACTGTACCGCTTCCCTGCTCCGCATTCGCGATCATCACGCCATAAGGCAGAATGAAATAGAACAGAATGAAATCTCTCCATTAGATAGCGCCATCCAAAATGCAATTAAGGAAATCTCAACTGCGTTTGCCGTTTTTTTAGATGAAAAGATATCTCCCGCAGAAGCCCATTATCTCGGCAGGCAAATCGCCGCACAGCGTATACCTCAACATGACGATCCGGTTTGCAGTATCATCGAGAGCCAACGCTGGGCAGATGAGATCCTGCTCGATATCAATGAGTCCTATAACTATGATTTACGCCATGACCGCAGGCTGGTAAACGATCTGGCAGCCCATTTAAGTTTGTTAGTCAGCCGATTACGTCACCAAATCAGCACGAAAAATCCCCTGCTGGCAGAGATCAAACAGTATTATCCTTTCGCTTATGATGTCGCGGTCAGCGCACTGACTCGCATTGAAGATCAACTCCCTTGTTCCATCAATGAAGATGAACTGGGGTATCTGGCCGTACATATTGGCGTTGGGTTAGAACGGCATTACGGCACAGGCACTAACCGCCCTATTCCTGTTTTACTCGTCACCAATGCAGGTAACGCAACACAACGCATGATTGAAGCGCAGATTGTCCGGGAATTTCCGCAACTCAAACTACAGCGCATATTGCCATGCCATGAATACAACATATTGGCCTATGTGGAAGAGAATTTCGTCATTACTACTCTGCGTCTGACCGAAAAAAATAAACCTGTCATTAAGATATCTCCTTTTCCTACCCCCTACCAAATAGAGTTAATTGGGCGGCTTATGATGACCGATCAAACACGTTCTTACATTTTGGAACGTTTCTTCGACCGGCGTTACTTCATGGTGATTAAAGAAGAAATTACGCAGGAAGCTTTATTCAAAAAGGTCTGCCGAAAATTGCAGACAGAGGGATATGTTAAGGAGAATTTCTGTGCCTCATTACTTGAGCGAGAGACTATCCTTTCCACATTACTGGGTGAAAATATCGCCTTGCCACATGCGTTGGGGTTATTGGCTCTTAAAACAGTGGTCGTCACTATTCTCGCCCCCAATGGCATTGAATGGAACAAAGAAACTAAAGAGCGAGCCAATGTGATTTTCTTGCTCGCCATCAGCAAGGAAGACTATGAAGAAGCCATGTCCATTTACGACCTTTTTGTCACATTTATCAGGGAAAAAGCGACGAAAAGGCTGTTACGTAGCCGAAATTTCGATGAATTTCAGATGATCGCAAAAGACAGCCTCGGACGTATCATTTAAATTGCATTAATTGGGCTACAATGTTTATTGTGATAGGATTAAATCCTACTGAGTCCAAATCCAGTTTGAGGGCAATACCATGCGTACCACAAAACAAATGAGCATCACCCTGCCGAACGATATGGCTGAAATGGTGAAAGTTCGAGTCAGCAGCGGCGAATACGCGACTGAAAGCGAAGTCATCAGAGAAGGATTAAGAGCCTTACTAGCTCGTGATCGGGCGGTTGAAAACTGGCTCCATAATCAGGTCGGTTCAGCCTATGACGCTATGAAATCTGACCCATCGAGAGCTGTCAGTATTGATCAAGTCCGTGCCCATCTGGCAGAACGACACGGCCCTAAAAAATGATTTATACGGTCATCTTCTCACCCGAGGCAGAAATGCAGTTAGTCGAACTCTATGACTATATTGCAGAAAATGCCTCGCCAGATATCGCTGCCCGATACACCGAATCTATTTTGAATTACTGTGAAAGCCTTTCTACATTCCCACATCGCGGAACGCAGCGAGATGACGTTCGTCCGGGATTGAGAACCACCAATTATAGAAAACGCGTAATTATTGCGTTCGAAGTCGAATCAAAATTCGTGTCTATTCTCGGCATATTCGCTGGTGGACAGGATTACGAAACGCTATTACTTGGCGACGATAATGAACATTAGGAGTGGGATACAGCCCAATAAATTAAAACCTCGTTATTTTTAACGGGATTTTGCTTATCAATTCACTGAGCTTTATTAGTGTTGCACTTAATTAGGCAATTCCAAGAATAATAAATAAAAATAAATGTGTTTATAATTAATTTCTCTTCAATAATTCATTGACCTTATTTTCTTCCCTAAAAAACAAAGAGAAAAACTGACTATAATGTGACCGCATTCAAAGGATAAGAAAATCATTTTCTCCGCTTTTTACGCATTTTCTCACTGAAGAAACCAACCATTCTGCGCAATAGCCCCCTGTTTTTAATTAATTTCCACTTTGAAACGGAAATTAGCCTGCTCCCAAGCCAGAAATAAAATCGATAAGGTCATTGTCGGCAAACAAAATTTGTATTCATTTGTGGCAAAGCGACGATTTATCGTGCCCGATTTGACTGGGAAACTTTTATGAATCATCCCTTCATACATTCCAATATGGCGAAAGAAGCCTTTGAGCCAGAAACAATCCATCAGGAAGTATTGGCCCTGATAGAGAAATGGTTGGCAAATGAAGGTACATACACCACGCCCGTACAGCAACAAATGTTGGAATCCCACGTTAAAGCAATGGTGATGAGAGCGAAGACAGGGGAACCCTTGCCTGAAGTGGATCTCTCGCTATTTGATGAAATTTCACCCGAGTCTATCAAACTGGCCGCCCAAATCGTCGAAACACTGCCAAATCTGGCGATTGAAGAAGTTTATCTGCTATCAGTGCATTTTGAGATTGCACGCTCCAATCCTTGAATATTTGAGGGCAAACCCCATGAGCAAACAGGCAGCTACTGAAAAACACTCCACTGAAACACACGTCGTTAAAAAACAAGTCGTTGTCGTTATCGGTGATCGTTTAGGTAAGGGACAAAACGTTGCCATAGGGATTGAAGCCGCTGGCGGGAAAGCCATTGTCATTCCGGGCATGGCAGCAGATATGAAACTGGGCGATGTTATGCAGCGGGAACAAGCGGATCTCGGCATTTCGTTTTGTGGCAGTGGCGGTGCGGGTGCAATCACGGCACAGAACAAATATGGCTACTCAGTTCGCCACGGAATGCGTTCCATTGAAGAAGGGGAAACGGCGATCCGCGAAGGCTGTACTGTGCTTGGCTTTGGTTTTATGGACAAAGCCGAGTTAGGCGAGCGTCTGATTCATGCCTTTACCAAAAAGCTGAGCGAAGGATCATGAAAGCGTTGCTTGAAACCACTGTGCGTGTCAGTGGCTCCGGTGATTCCCGACAAAAAGCCATTGCCGATGCCCTGAATGCTGTGCAACGCACCGTATTACAAGGAAGCACGCATATTATTCTGCGCATCGAACCCAAGGATATCGCGATTATCAGCGCCACCCGCGAAGTGACGACAGAAAAGTTTCTGTTCTTTTTTCTGCCCCGTCAGCGTGAACATTATTCGGTGGTTTTGGATGTTACCGTTAATGTCACCTTGCTGGATGTACAGGCTATCCCTTTCAAGCAATCCATGTCAGCCAATCCGTATCACGCCACAGAAAAACACCATTCCGGCAAAACATGATGGGGAGAAAAAAAGATGGATGTTACCGCCTCTTTTATCGAAATACTGGGTATGTCGCTCATTATCGGTGGCCTGTGTGGCTTCGGCCTCGGAGCAGGAGCGGCACGCATGTTCCACGCGCCAACCGTTCAGGGCATGGGTGCCTTTCGCACGCTAGGTGAGCTGAATGCCTGCGAAGGCGATCCGGCTTCTCACTTCTCTTTTGGCCTCGGTTTCTTTTTTAACGCTTGGGCATCATCAGTCGCTGCCGGAGCATTCACGCAGGATGTGGATCATCGCATTATTCCCAATTGGGGTGCAGCAACGTTAATGATCAAAAACCGCAACGTGGCGGAAACGCTGCATAATCCGAAAAAAATGGCGATTGCCTGCGGCATTGTTGGGGCGCTACTGGTGGCATTCCTGAATACCACGGCCTCCGCGGTTCCCGTCGCCTTACAGACCACTGCCACCAACGTACTGGTTCCCGCTGCCAATCTACTGGTCAATACCGTGATGCCGGTATTGTTCTGGCTTGCCGCAATGGATGCAGGCCGGCGCGCCGGTTTCTGGGCCACACTCTTCGGCGGTTGTGCTCAACTGATCATGGGCAATGCCATTCCCGGCCTGGTATTGGGGATTTTGATCGGCAAAGGCGTCGATGACAACGGCTGGAATAAAATTACCCGTACCATGCTGATCGCCGTCATTTTGCTGTTCACCCTCAGCGGGTTCTTCCGTGAGTTCGATCTCAAACTCCTGCAATCTTTCATGCTGGATACGCCAGACTGGCTACACCATATCCATCAATTTCTGGGTGGGAAATAACCATGAATACTGAACTGAACAAGCATGATTTCTGGTACGCAGAATGGACATTCCCTCTGTTTGTCGGCCTGCTGTCAGCGGGGATTTTTGCCGGTACGCATATGTATGTGGTGTATGGATTTGGGGCATTTAATGAAGTCGCTTTCGTCGCAATGTTACGTTCCGGCATTGATACCGGTGCTTATGGAGCAGTAGCCGCATTTGGCGCCAGTTTTCTGTTTGCCCGTATCGTTGAAGGATCACTGGTTGGCATTCTGGATATCGGCGGTGCTCTGCAAACCGGTATTGGTTTAGGCATTCCCGCTCTGTTGCTGGCGGGAGGTTTTGATTTTCTCGTCACTAATTTCTGGGCTTCGCTGATCACTGGCATGTTACTGGGTGTTATCGTCGGTCTGGTGATCATCCTTGCCCGTAAGTTCACGGTTGCACAGGGAAATTCCACCTTTGGGGCAGATGTCATGATGGGGGCAGGTAACGCATCGGGAAGGTTCCTCGGCCCTCTCATTATTTTGGCCGCAATGGTTGCTTCCATTCCGATTGGCCTCGGTTCGCTGATCGGCGCCCTGCTGTTTTATCTGTGGAAAAAGCCCGTGGCAGGCGGTGCCATTTTGGGCGCAATGGTGTCCGGCTATTTTTTTCCTGTCGCAACATAATAATAAGGACAGGTATCTCATGAATGATTTAATTATTAAGCAAGGCAAACTCATTAACGGGGATTTGATTGATATTGTGATCAATGATGGCAAGATTACTGCTATTGGCCCCGCCGCCGCAGTCGGGTTGCCATCTATCAAGGAAATTGATCTGCATGGTCATTATTACGTCAGCGCAGGCTGGATTGATGCCCATACTCACTGCTACCCGCAATCTCCGCTTTACTATGATGATCCCGATTTGATTGGTGCGGCCTGTGGTGTCACAACCGTTGTCGATGCAGGCAGTACGGGAGCCGATGATATCGATGATTTTTATGCCGTGGCACGCAAGGCCAAAACCCACGTCTATGCTTTCTTAAATATCGCCCGCACCGGTATTTGCAGCCAAAACGAACTGGCTGACATCACCCAAATCGACAATACCCGCCTGCAAGATGCGGTCAGGCGTCACAAGGGATTTGTTATCGGATTGAAAGCCCGCATGAGTAAAAGCGTGGTTGGCAAAAATGGTTTCCAGCCTCTCATCAAAGCTAAAGCCATGCAGAAAGAGAATCGTCTGCCGCTAATGGTGCATATCGGCAATCCTCCCCCCAAACTGGAAGAAATTGCTGATCTGCTGACCAAAGGCGATATCATCACTCACTGCTTTAACGGCAAACCTAACCGTATCCTTGATGAAGCCGGTAACCTGAAACTCACCATTCAACGGGCACTTGCCAGAGGTGTTATTCTGGATGTCGGACATGGCACAGAAAGCCTTAGTTTTTCTATTGCCGAACAAGCCATTAAGTTCGGTGCCCACCCTCACATGATCAGTTCAGATATCTACCAAAGAAACCGCGTTGACGGGCCAGTCCACAGTCTCGCCACTGTGATGACAAAATTCCTCAACATGGGCTTGTCGCCTGAGTACATTTTGAACTGCGTGACAATCAATGCCGCGGATTTACTCCAACTTCCACGTAAAGGCCGGTTAGAACGTGGCTGTGACGGTGATGTCACAATTTTTGATCTGAAAAATCAACGCATTGAACTTGTCGATGCCGAGGGGCAAATCAGGATCGGCACACAACAATTTATCCCCATCGCAGCCATCATTGCGGGAGTTCACATTGTCGTAGCAGAGAATGCAGCAGCGAAAAACATGTCTGCGGAAGATATCCCCGTCAAAAATTCAGCTACGAAAAGGAGCGTCGTCAATGGCATCCCTCTATGAAAAATACCAATTGCGTCAGGTGATCAATGCTGCCGGACGTATGACAGCATTGGGTGTATCAACACCTGCCGAGCGGGTCATTGCGCAAGTTAGCACAGGACTGAAACACTATTTTGAGATGGATGATTTGGTGGATAAAACCGGCAATTACATCGCTCGATTACTGGGTGTGGAAGGTGCTGTTGCCGTTTCTTGCGCCTCGGCAGGGATTGCCCAATCCGTGGCTGCCGTCATTACTAAAGATGACAATGACCTGCTGCTTAACCTGCACTGTTCGGATAAATCGGTTCCACGTGAAATCATTTTGCCCAAAGGGCATAACGTGAATTTTGGCGCCCCCGTTGCAACCATGATTACATTGGGCGGCGGTAAAGTCATTGAAGCGGGCTTTGCCAATGAATGCAGCGCGACACAGATTGCCGATAAAATCACGCCACAAACCGCGGCTATTCTCTATATCAAATCACACCATGCCGTACAAAAAAGTATGCTGACGGTGGCAGACGCCGCCCGCATTGCACAAACACATAACTTGCCCCTGATTGTGGATGCCGCTGCTGAAGAGGATTTAACCCTTTATTATCGGCAAGGGGCAGATTTAGTGATCTACAGTGGAGCCAAAGCGATTGAAGGCCCCACCAGCGGATTAGTGATTGGCAAACAGGCTTATGTCGAATGGGTTAAACGGCAGCGTCACGGTATCGGGCGAGCCATGAAAATTGGTAAAGAAGGTATTCTCGGCCTTACCCTGGCTATTGAAAATCATCTCAATCAGACAAAAGAAACAGGCGCAGAGATGGTAACCAGGATGACACCGTTTATTGAGAAGCTGAATCGCATTACAGGTGTCTCCGCCAAAGTCGTTTGGGACAGTGCAGGTCGTGATATCGCTCGTACTGAGATCACGTTTAACGAACAACGCATCGGCAGAAATACATTCGAAATTTTAGCACAGCTCCGGCAAGGCAATATTGCGATCTATTTTCGGGAATATAAAGCTAATGAAGGCCGAATCGAAGTGGATATTCGCAGTGTGACGCCAATGCAACTGAGCACGATAGCAATGGAAATTAGACGGGTGGTGATGGGTAGAAAGTAGTTCCCGCTATCTCCTCTGATGCAAGCTATTTTGTATCAGGGCTATTTATATCAGGGCTATATTCTCAATCGTCACGTATGCTACATACACTTCGGTTTTGAATATAGCCCACATTAAAACGTCTATTGTAATCACAAATCTATCCAATTTTTATCAATCAATCTGGCTTTATAAAAGATCATATTAAGTGAAGAATCAAAATCTATCTTATTTTTGTCTGTTAGATCGAAATCAAGGATGTCATTAATATGGGTTGAATAAATGAGTTTATTTCCATCATACGGATAATTTATTTTATCAGTAAACCATGGCGCTGAGTGAGCAACAACAAAAAAATCATTCACATCAATATTACCCGAAATGGATTTAACCCCACCTTTTTTTAGAATTATTTTTTCTTTTTGGGCTATTAATGCAGCTTCTTTTGATTTTTGACTATCTATTTCATAAAACGGATTAAATTTCTCAAGAGTAATCTTGCCACCCTCTGAATGAGTTAACGTTGATGAATCAAACAAAAAAACTCTCTCTCCTGTTGAGAGAAAAAACAATTGGGAATTATCACCATAGACCGGATACATATCATGGATTCCATCTTCCCAATTCCCGTCTTCGTTACAAATATTATATTCTTTACACCTTAAATAATAATCGCTTATATCATATGTTGTCTCTAATATTAGGCTAGCCTTCCCACCAATAACATAATAATAGTATTCATTAACAGATGTGTATCCACCTGCATAAATTCTGTCATTAATCTGATCATAAACAACAGCATGGGCATAAGTTAAACTAACCCATTGGGTATCATTAAATGGTTGTTTCGTTTTACCTTTTTCATAGAGTAATAAACCAATTCGCCCATTTGAATCAGCGATAACCACATTACCATCAGGCAGTGGACAAGCGGAGTGTATATTATTTCCTGAATAATCAGAAATTTCCTTATAGAATAAAACGTTATTATCGCTTAACCCATATATAACAGCCCCATTTTCTGTTACTGATAGTATGGCTTTTTTTCCAAAATATGTAACAGGTTTTACCTCCGCCAATGCCGTTGTTTCTGACGATTCCCAGATTAAATTCTCCTTTTTGATCATGACGTTTTGACCTGAAAATATAAATTTGAATATTTGTATTTTATTCACTCCCTTGTTACCAACCAAAAGATATTTATCATTGCCAAGTTGTTTATTCATAAATAACCTCGTCAATATAATTTTCCCAGAATAGAAAATTCAAAATAGCATTCAATGCCTTAAGCGCGAACCAAGAGAATTTGCATGTTCAATGACTGAATTCAGCGTGCTGATATACACAGAGAAAAGATAAGCCATCTTCCCCGAAGACTCAAGGAAGTGTCAGAGATTTTAGGCCTGACATACCCAAAAATTAACATTATTCTTAAATAACAATAAGCAAGAACCTCAATAAAATGGCATTATTCCAATTCCTTTATTTCATGCCCCATGAAATAAAGATATGGAATAAAGATGACCATTATCACACCAAATCGTAGTTTCTCACATATAATAATCCCCACGCATAAAAACGCGGAGATAAGGAATGGAAAATAATAGAAAACAAGTCAATATCTTCTTTATCAGTATATTGAGCACCATGTTTTTAATTTTTATTTCTCAATATGTCATTGACAAAAGAGAAATAAAAATCGGCCTTGCCGTTATCCCCATTTTACCGATGTTATTTGCGGTGATTCTCGGCATGATTATTTCAACAGATTTTATTCGTAATAAATTCACATTTTGGGGGAAATTATTTACCAAAAAAGAAGAAGATTTCTGCGGCAAAATGGTCGGTATTGGTCTGTTGGTTTTAGGTACCCAATACGCCGGAATGATCGTACCTAATATAAAAATGATATTGAGTATCGGTATTCCTCTGTTTATTCAGGAAATAGGTAACTTATTGCCAATATTCATTGCTATTCCATTAGCGATAAAGTTTGGTTTTGGTCGTCGTGCCATAGGTGCAGGTTCCTCTATCAGTCGTGAACCTTCCATCGCCGTGATTCAGGGAAAATTTGGGACAGGCTCACCAGAATATATTGGCGTACTGGCGATTTATTTATGTGGTTCTGTGATTGGCACAGTGTGGTTCAGTGTGCTCGGCAGCCTTGCTCCTCTGACCGGTCTGCACCCTATGGCACTGGCAGCCGGTTCTGGTGTAGGCTCCGGTTCCATGCTCAGTGCGGCATCCGGGGCACTGATTCATGGGCTGGATGAAGTGATGGCTCAAAAGGTCTTGAGTGTTGCCGCAGCATCTAATCTGCTATCGTCCGCTTTGGGCGCACTCTCTCTAACATATCTTGGTTTGCCTCTTTCAGAAAAGATTTACAAGATCTTCACTAAAGAGGAAAATACATGAAAAGTATCATCATTGATATGAAGCTGGTTTTCGTAGCTATCCTACTCGCTATGTTTACCCAGACATTAACATCAGGGATCGCCATTCATCACATGTGGGATAGCTTTATCGCCATGTCCCTTGTTGTGTTTCTCTCTCTTGTGGCAAAACACTATTTGCCTTCATCACTGCCAGCATTTGCTTATGCCACGATCATCGGCATTTTGATTTGCCTGCCAGATACAGTGATAAGAACATTTTTCATCCACTCTATTGGTAAAGTTTCGTTCTTGTCCTGCTGTGTTCCTCTATTGGCATTTGCTGGTTTATCTGTCGGCGGACAGTTGGAAGAACTGAAAAAGATGTCCTGGAAAGTCATTGTCATTTTCATGATTGTTTCCACCTGCTGCTTCTTCGGTGCTTCTCTCGTTGCTCAAATTGGATTCAGCATAAAAGGGGTAATCTAGTGAACAAGAATAGATATAACGTAAGTGAAAAATTGTTCGAATTGAACGAATTCAGTAAAAAGACACGGCAATATTTACATAAAATTCCGGAGTTATCCGGCCAGGAATTTAAAACTTCCAGATATTGCCATGATTTAATGAGCGGTTTTGGTTATACCATCAAAACCTATGCAGATTATACTGGCTTTGTTGCTGATTTAATGATTGATCCAACAAAGCCCTTGATTGCATTCCGTGCCGATATGGATGCCCTTGCCATGCCCGATATGACCAACAATGAGCATACTTCGATTCATGAAGGTTGTGCCCATAATTGTGGTCATGATACCCATATGGCTATTGCCCTGACTGCTGCAAATTATTTGTCACAACACAGGAATGAAATGCGAGCCAACGTGCGTTTTATCTTCCAGATGGCAGAAGAAGATATGCACATTCCGGGCGCGGACAAAATGGTCGAACTGGGTTGTATGGAAGGCGTCAATGAAGTGTACGCCCTCCATAATAACGGCGCGCAGGATACCGGACACATCAGTTTCAATGCAGGGGTGATGTCATCATGGGGATCAACATGGACATTGGATGTGCACGGTGTTGCTGCTCACAGTTCAACTCCCCAGAAAGGATTGGATTCCATTCGCGAAACCTGCCGCATCATTGATTATCTGGACTATATCGTTGCCAAGAAAACCGATCCTTTCAGCCCGGCAGTATTCAGTTGTGGCATGATCAAAGGCGGAACCATTCCCAATGCTGTCGCTGATCGCGTTCAAGCTCGCGGGACTATCCGTGCAATGGATAAAGAAACTGACCAAATCCTGAAAAACAGCTTTCAAGAAATTATTGCCAGTAGCGAAGCGGGAGGGTTCAAAACCACTATTGTTTATGACAGCTATCCCGCTGTGGAGAACCACCCACACGCACATCAACGGATTAGGGAAGCTGCTGCCAAATTCCTGCCAGCCGAAAATATCGAATCAAATGGCCTCCCTATGACGGGCAGTGAAGATTTCAGCTATATGATTAATGCTACTAAAGATCGTATTGGTGCAATGTTTTTCCTCGGTAGCGGAAATCAAACGAAAGGAATCAATAACTACATACACTCTAATCCTTATTTTGTTGACGATGATTGCCTACTCGTTGGAGCACAAATCTTTATTAATCTTGTAACGCATTAATAATTTCTCGCGTCCGGTGATATCAACATTAACCGGACGCGATATCATGCTAAAGATATTGGACCGAATCAAAGCGTAGGCAAATTATCCAAAATCATTTGACTGCAATCAATTTGTTGCCCCTGCTCGCAGAGTTGAATTGTGTTTTTATCTAAATGAGGGGCATATAACAAGATAAAATCGTACATATAATTTTTCATATGTACCTGTTGATTCATGCAAACATAAGTGAAGTTCGGCGGGATCAAATGATCCGCATTAATAATATGCAGATCAGCCAGATCATGATCATCCAATGCTGCGGTTGCGATCATGCCGACACCAAGCCCCAACCGAACATAATGCTTGATGATTTCCGTATCCGCCGCAGTCAATGCAATTTTCGGCCTCATCCCACTTTGATGAAATACGATGTCTAAAGTGGAGTGTTCGGTAAAACCAAATACATAAGTAATCAACGGATAACCCACCAGATCTTCAAAAGTAATACATTCCACATTCACCAAAGGGTGGCTTTTAGGCACAATCACACTACGTGCCCAACGGTAACAGGGCAACATCAGTAAATCTGAATAGAAATTCATGGATTCAGTTGCTATCGCAAAATCCACTTCGCCCTGCCTTACCATATCAGCAAGTTGTGCGGGTGTACCCTGATGAAAATGAATTGAAACATTTGGGTACATTATCCGGAATTTCTCCACGACATGCGGTAACTTATAGCGAATCTGGGTATGTGTTGTCGCAATATGTAAATTAACTGCCTGCTCCTCTTCAGCAACCATGCTTTTAATTTTTTCAACCTGACCAAGAATATTGCTGGCTATTTGATGTACCTGTTTACCTATCGGGCTTAATGCCAATAAGTTGTTATTTTTCCTAATAAATAAAGAAACATTTAATTCCTCTTCCAGAAACTTAATTTGCTTACTAATTGTCGGTTGTGAGGTATACAGTTTTTCTGCGGTGCTGGTGATATTAAAGTTATTCTTAACTATCTCGACAAAACTTCTTAATTGATTGATGTTCATGGCTCACACTATCCTGATAGGGAATTTTATAAATCCCCAATGAAACATATCAGGACTAATAAAGCACATATAGTGAGTTGATTTTAATATTTAAGTAAATATTGCGAGCAAGATTGAAATTTAACTTTATTACACTCAAGCAACCATCAGTTTCTTAAGGACCACTGACGGTTGCTTAGTCTCTAAAAAATTTTTCATTATCGAGAATAATTATATTAATTAATTTATACTTTTAATATTAATAAATAAATGAAATCAGTTAATTAACGTCTTAACATTGCTGGCGTTATCATTTCATAATCACCTTCAACAAAACCAACCATCCTTGGCACCCGAACTTCAGGGCGGTATAACGCGTTAACAATCATATTAATCTCATCATCACTGCGCGCTGAAAGAAGTTTTTTTCTATCACTCTCGTTTTCCAATAGCCTTATGTCACGAATAATTGAGTACAACAGTCCATTAATAGAATTTAAAACACCGGAAAAAAGACTTGTACCTCTACGTAGCTTTCTTGCTCTTAGATATTGTTTCGAGTTCTCAGTGATCTTAAGATAATCAAGCAATCTTTTTCTCTCAGCAGGAAATTTGCTCAAGTGGCTACCAGGCTCTATCTGGTCAAATAAAGTCATAGAAGAATATCTTAGTGAGAGATTAAATCCAGAATATCTTATACGATAAAAATAATCTCCAAATCTGCTTTTGATTTTTTTAGGAGTTTGGCCCACCTCAAGAGAAAAGAACACATAATCATTATTCCCCAGATCTTCTATGTCCGTGATAGTTGAATGATTGTCAGAAAATGGAATTTCTTTTTCTTCAAGGCGCAGCCTTGAATAAATATTCAAGTCTCTTTTGAAATTATCTGGTTTGTTTATAAGATTTTTGTCGCTAGCATGAACAATATAGAATTCTTTTGATTTAAAAACTTTTTCAAACTTTAATTCCTCATCTGTAAATTCTCCTAAACTTTGCCTCAAGTCATTTGTAACAGTCCACATATTAGAATGTAAATCCGGGAAACACTTATCGCTAGGTTTCTTGTTAAAATCGTATACCATATCGGAATCTTGGTTTCCCGCTATTGCCTGACTCATTTGGTCAATCGCTCTGTTTGCCCAACGTCGACGAGTAGCCCACCTTAATTTTGACCAAGCATCTTTTTCATTCATATATCACCTCATCATTTCATGCTTCTCCTAACTGAGAACCAAGGCTCTGGTATCATCTTATCAACTGACTGAAAATGAACAATATTAAAGATTCATTTATCACAAATAGAATAATTTCTTTTTCAGCAGAATAAAAACCCATGTATTTTAAAAATCATTAACAATGAAACAATATAATTCCCCTTTGTTTTACACAAAAAATATAAATCCAACACAATGTATAATAAATATCCATTAATTAGCTAAGTAATCAAAATTGTTTCACCTATAATTTTTATAAATATAAAAAATCTTTAATTTCAAATCAGTGGCGTAAAATGTGATCTAAAACTCAAACGAAAAATATTTTCATATTAAAAAGTTTGAAATCTTACTAGGATGAATCAGCTATTATTTCAGTCTATTCACTATCTCATCACGAGAGTAATCATTCTGTTAATCGCAAAATTCCGTTTTTATAACTCCTGCCACACAAAGGAGAAAAGGCATGAAGAAAAAACAAATAAATCAAAAGGATATTGAAAAACTTATTACATTGATTGGAGGAAAAGAAAATATCGCCTCCGTCAGTCATTGTATCACCCGCCTCAGATTTGTTCTCAATGCACCAGAAAATGCCGATGCCAAGGCCATTGAAGAGTTACCAATGGTTAAGGGCTGCTTCACCAATGCCGGTCAATTTCAGGTGGTTATTGGAACAAATGTCGATATTTATTATAAAGCCCTGCTTGAAGCCACCGGGAAACAATCCGTTAATAAAGAAGAGGTTAAGCAAGCTGCTCGCCAAAATATGAAATGGTATGAAAATGCAATTTCACATTTTGCTGAGATCTTCTTCCCATTACTGCCCGCTCTGATAAGCGGTGGTTTAATTCTCGGTTTCCGTAACTTGATCGGCGATATTCCGTTCAGTGAGGGTAAGTCACTCGCTCAGCTCTACCCTACCTGGAAGACTATCTATGACTTCCTTTGGCTAATCGGTGAAGCGATATTCTTCTATCTTCCTGTCGGGATCTGCTGGTCTGCGGTCAAAAAAATGGGCGGAACACCCATCTTAGGGATTATTTTGGGGATTACACTGGTTTCCCCGCAGTTGATGAATGCTTATCTGCTTGGGCAACAAGCTCCCGAAGTCTGGAATTTCGGCTGGTTTACCATTGCTAAAGTCGGTTATCAGGCACAAGTCATTCCTTCCTTATTAGCAGGTTTAACGCTGGGATGGATTGAAATACGGCTGAAAAAATGGGTACCCGACTACCTCTATCTTGTTATTGTCCCTGTCACCTCTCTGTTGCTGGCAGTATTCCTTGCCCATGCCCTGATAGGGCCTGCCGGACGTGCTATCGGCGATGGCGTTGCCTGGGCTGTTAAAGGATTAATGACCGGTAGCTTTGCCCCTATCGGTGCCGCCTTGTTCGGCTTCTTCTACGCCCCGCTGGTTATTACAGGTGTACATCAAACGACTCTGGCAATCGATCTGCAAATGATCCAAAGCACTGGCGGAACACCAATCTGGCCTATTATTGCGCTATCCAATATTGCCCAAGGGTCAGCCGTAGCCGGTATTATTTGGGCAAGCAAGAAACAGAAAGAGCGTGAAGTTTCTGTTCCTGCGGCAATTTCAGCTTATCTGGGGGTCACTGAGCCTGCCATGTACGGTATCAACCTGAAATATCGTTACCCGATGTTCTGCGCAATGATTGGTGCAAGTCTGGCCGGGCTGATTTGTGGCTTCAATCATGTCACCGCCAATGGCATCGGTGTTGGTGGTATACCGGGTATTCTTTCCATCAAACCACAGTTTTGGATGGTCTACCTGATCGCTATGCTTGTCGCTATTGTTGTCCCTTTAGTGCTGACCGTTCTGGCTTATCGCAGAAACGAACGTAAAGCAGCATTATCCAATGAGCTTGCCAATTAACTTAGCAAGCTCATTAAATTAACAGGCCTACTTAATGAGTAGGCATAGTAAATTAGTAGGGATAGTTATGACCGAACAAAAACCGTGGTGGATGGATAGCGTTATCTATCAAATTTATCCAAAGAGTTTTCAAGATAGTACCGGAAGCGGCACAGGAGATATCAACGGGATTACCCGGCGGCTGGATTATCTGCAACGCCTCGGTGTAGAGGCTATCTGGATCACCCCAATTTATCCGTCTCCACAAGTTGATAATGGCTATGATGTTGCCGATTACTGCGCGATTAATCCTGATTATGGCTCGATGGAAGACTTTGACAATTTGGTGCAAAACGCCCATCAACGAGGTATTCGCATCATTTTGGATATGGTTTTCAATCATACTTCAACGCAGCATCCGTGGTTCCAGGCAGCTCAAGATATTAATAGCCCTTATCGCCCGTTTTATATCTGGAAAGACGGCTCCGAAGGCACCTTGCCCAATAACTGGCGGTCTAAATTCGGTGGTAATGCCTGGCAATGGCATGCAGAGAGCCAGCAGTATTACCTCCATCTGTTTGCGGTAGAGCAAGCCGATTTAAATTGGGAACATGAACCTGTTCGCGCTGAGCTGAAAAAAATCTGTGAATTCTGGGCTGATCGTGGTGTAGATGGTTTGCGGCTGGACGTGATTAATCTCGTCTCAAAACAGCAGGATTATCCGAATGATGAGCGTGGAGATGGTCGTCGATTCTATACCGATGGCCCGCGTATCCATGAGTTTATGCAAGAAATGAGCCGTGATGTTTTTCAACCTAAGGGATTGATGACTGTCGGTGAAATGTCCTCCACTGGCCTTGAACACTGCCAGCGCTATAGCTCACTGGATGGAACAGCGCTGTCCATGACGTTTAATTTTCACCATCTGAAAGTTGATTATCCGAATGGAGAGAAATGGACTCGCGCAAAACCCGATTATGTTGAGCTGAAAAAGATTTTCTCAACATGGCAGCAGGGTATGTATCAAAAGGCTTGGAACGCGCTTTTCTGGTGTAATCATGATCAGCCCCGCATTGTTTCCCGGTTTGGAGATGAGCACCAGCACCATAAAACATCCGCCAAAATGTTGGCTATGGTGCTGCACGGTATGCAGGGAACACCTTATATTTATCAGGGTGAAGAGTTGGGCATGACGAACCCACATTTTGCGCATATTGAAGATTATCGGGATATCGAAAGCCTGAATATGTATCAGGAGCGTATTGAGCAAGGCATGCAGCCAGAGGATATATTGGCAATTTTGGCGCAGAAATCCCGTGACAATGGCCGGACTCCCATGCAGTGGAATAACTCAGCAAATGCAGGTTTTACCACCGGCAATCCGTGGATTGCACCATGCAGTAATTACCCGGAAATCAATGCTGAAGCCGCATTGCAGGATAAAGATTCCGTCTTTTATTGCTACCACGATTTGGTTAAATTAAGAAAGCAGCAACCTATCCTGACATATGGTGATTATCTGGATTTACTGCCTGACCATCCCTCACTGTGGTGTTATTTGCGCCGTTGGCAGGAACAAACTCTGCTGGTCATTGCCAATCTCAGTGATGAAACACAATCTTGGTCTCCTGATCTTTCTCTTATTGATAAAGAATGGAAAGTTTTAATCAGTAATTATCATTCTTATTTATCGATATCCCAACAGATATCAATAAAACCTTATGAAGCAATCTATTTAATTTCCACACAATAGCCTTATTTGAATATTGCTATACCTTACAATTTATTGTTTATAATAAACATTAAAATAAAACACCTCACCAAAATAAAGGCGAGGTGTTTTACAACACCTTAAAAAACATTAACTATATTAATGATGAAGATGGGAAATAATAATAAAAACACACTTATAAACTTATTAATAATAAAATACACCTCAAATTCAACTTGATATTCTCTTACTCCTGCTATACTTAAAAATAACATATAAAGTTAATTCCTTACCAGGGGTAACCGTTATGTCTCAAATCATAGATATTATACTCGTCAATAGCACGAATTCCGTTTGGGAAAAGAAATCCAGCACATCTAACTATGTGGATATTTCCAATTTTACAAATTCAATTTCCCCTAAAAGAAATAAAAGATTTTCCATTTCTACCGATGAAAGCAATGGCATAATTAATTGTAGCTTTGATGTGGAATACAAGATATTGAACTCGGAGAATAATACATTCAGAATACGTGGAAACTATAAAAGTGAACTCAATCGATTAGACTTAGAAATCTTTCTGGAAAATTTAGAAACACATAACCATAAAAAAAACTCCACTATTAGTCTTGGTTGGGAAACCGAAGGCGTAAATGAGTGTGTCTTTATTGGTGATGTTGGTAATTATATAGGCCCTGATATAGATACTCAATCGTGGATGCAAGAGTATCGTAATATTTTAGGGGATACGCCAATACAAAATCTTTGTATTACAGGTTCTCATGATGCTGGTATGTATAAAATCACATGGAAAACTGGATTGGCTTCCGAATGCAATACATTAACTCAATCAAATAATATCTTCGAGCAGTTGAAATTAGGTATAAGATACTTTGATATCAGGCCAACACTTAGTGATGGAAGTTTTTACACTGGTCATTTCAATAAAACCATCGTCTGGGAAGGCGCAAATGGTGACAATATTCAATCTATTATTGATCAAATTAATGTATTTACAACAAGACACAATGAATTGATCTTAATAAGACTTGATCATTCTCTCAATCTAGATACAGGTTTCTGGTTTAGTTATATTCCTTTTAAACAAAAAGAGTGGATGAATTTATTCAAAGAGTTGGAAAAAATTAATCACTTATATTACCACGATGGCACAAGTAGCATTCTCGACTTAACATTAAATCAGCTAACGGATAATGGTACTCATTCAGCAGTTTTATTCCTTGTAGAAAACAAAAAGACGAGTGTTAATTTAGGTGGATATCACAATAAAGGTTTTTTCTACCTTAGTGAGTTAAATATGTATCATAAATATTCGAATACAGACAGCTCTTTTCAAATGGGTTCAGATCAGTTTAAAAAAATGAATGACTATGCACCAACTCAATATTTTCAATTATCGTGGATACTAACTCAAAATTTTATACAAATAACTACATGTGCTACCGGTGTCAGCAACAGCATTAGACAATTGGCTGAGAAAGCACATGATACTTTAACTGAGAGTCTTTATCCGCAAATCACTGCAACGAAATATCCTAATATCATTCTTATCGATAATGTGAAAAACAAAGCAGCCACAACTTTAGCCCTAGCCATCAACTGGACAGTACTTTCTTATAATAAAGAGTAAAAAACATATCTGTCAGTATTACTCTTGTTTATAAGTAAATATATATTCATGCGATGGCGTTTCCATTAAAGCTGTGCCATACTTTTTTAGTCTCAAACGGGGAGTATGCTGCTATGTTTTCAAAATACTTAACTTATTTGGGTGCCAGTTGTCTTTTATTATCTGCCTTTGCACAAGCACAATCACCATCCAAGCCATTATCCCTAAACCAGAAAAAATACCTGCAACAACAGATTAATGAACAAACTACAGATAAATCTGCTCTGAAAGATATAGCAAACTGGTCAGAGGCTAAAAAAGTGGCTGAGTTTATTTGTCGCCCTTTTGCTTTGCCCATCATTCAACAGCATCACAAAGACGCCGATAAGGTTTTTCTGGGTGATGTCTCACCCGATAGCATCAAGCTGGAACATTCATCTGAATTGGTTGGTAAAGGTATGTACCGGACAGATGATGGCTGGAAGGATATCCGGTTCTCCTGCAAATTGGATGCAACGGGTAAGGCACACTCATTTAAGTATGAAAATGCTGAGTCTCCCAAATTGCAAACCGGGCCTGGGCCTGTTATCCCCTCCCATAAGGAGCAATAAATGAGGTATCTCTGTTTTATATTACTTATCCTGTCGCCATTAAGTTTCGCTGCCAGTTTTGACTGTGCGAAAGCTAAGGCACCGGATGAAAAGGCGATTTGCTCAAACCCAAAGCTTAATGACTTGGATGTAGAAATGAGCGTAAAGTATCACTTTCTGAAAGGGTTATTTGCCATGGGAGTATCAGGGGATATGTATGATGACCAAACTGCATGGCTAAAGCAGCGCCAAAAATGCAAAGGGGATACAGCCTGTTTACTGCAAAGTTACCACCAGCGGATTAATCAACTTGATACGCTATATGATTCGATAAATAAGCCGTTTTGATAGAAAATATTCAGGAACTCAAGGAGGGATTTTCTTTCCTTGAGTTTTTTATATTAAAAACTCATTAACTCAATAAATAGAAGCATTCTCTCTTATAAATATCCGGGCGAACTATCTGCCAAACACCATTTTCACGGTTAACGGGAGAGTAACCAAATTTTTCATATAACCAAGGCGCGGTTGAAGTTACAAGCATGATTCTTCTTAACCGTTGTATCAAAGGATGAGATTGGCAGCATGTCATCAACCAACGTCCTAGTTGTTGTTTCTGATACGCTTCTAAGACATACACATCACATAAGTAGCCGAAGGTAGCAAAATCCGTCACCAACCTCGCGAAACCTATTTGGGTTTTATCTTTGTACAACCCAAATGTCAGGCTGTTTTCAATCGCTGTCCGCACTGTTTCAAGATCAATGCCTTCTGCCCACCGGGAATGTGTAAGAAATTGGTGAATAGCGGTGATATCTAATAACGATTTATCTGTTGAGACTTGATAGTTTTCTTTTTGCCAATGGAAATATTGAGCCATGTTTTTATTCCTCCACGCCCGTTCATCGATATTATCAATATAACAAATATCTAAAACAAGAAACTAAAATAACAGGAAAATGTCCGTGTGAATGAATGCTGACTGTCAAAACCGTACTTAATCGCAACACATAAAACCGAATCATCAGTTGATACCAGATCATTTGCCGCGTTTAGCAGGTTACGAGAGTGGTCACCTTTCATTACGTGATGATTTGAAATCATCCTCGCCCTAAAGGTGATGATGAAATGAATCATAAAACACCTTTTCACATGACTGCAATGTGCGACAAATTGTCGCACATTATTCAATGCAACTTGCTAATATTCCAGTAGATACGAGGGAGAAAATATGGCCATTAGCGTTAGGTTGGATGATGAGTTTGTAAATGACGTAAAAATTCATGCAGAAGCATTCCAAAACAGATAGAGCATTGGGCTAAAATTGGTCGAATCGCAGAAGATAACCCTGATCTAACTTATTCATTCATCCATGAAATTTTACTAGCTCAAAAAGAAGTAGAACATGGGAGAATAAGTTGGAACTGTATCTGCTTGATATAGGTACCCATGAAATTTCTACCAAGAACAAAAACGACACAGAAAAACAGTTCTTCGCCTTATTAGATGATTTTCAAGCCTCTTAAAGAAAAATGACAAGTGGGACCGCGGTCCCACCTCATTAAAACAACTTATCTTCAAAAGAATGGAATAGAGCATTTACCACCAATCAGGATATTCAACATTGTCGGTGTTTTCTGCGTAATAAAACGAAGGTAAGATCCGGGAAAGCAAGACAAGCTCTATGATATGGCGTGAGAGACTTAAATCCTACTTACTCCTCTGCAAGCGGTCTCACGGTTCATCCGGAAATGGATAATAAAGGATGCGAAGCCACTATGGTGGCCGTGGATGTCATGTGAAGTGGATTGATAGTAAGGCTGATGTAGAAAATTAGCCTTTCAACGTGTCTTTTAACGAGGCTAGTCTTATGATCCTGTGATCCAGTAATCATCTATTTAGATCTTTGTGGACTTATCCGAATGATGATTATTGGCGGAAGATCACAGGAGTTGAACCTGCCAAGAGCCGCTGGCGGCCCCATCTGGATTTGAAGTCCAGCCGCCCCACCGGGGACGATGATCTTCCATTTAATAATCTAATGAAGAGCCGGGATTATAGCGCGTCTCCCAAAATATCTAAATGTCTCCGTCGTTTCGCAGATGCTTCACAGATATCTGACATAAAAAGAGCCAGATTACTCGCATAAAAGTGCGGCATTAGCATTGAACTCACGGTATCTTATCCCCATCTATCGTCAACGACCCATTGGGATATAAGGCTGGTTTCAGCGTATACCCTAACTCTAACTACACATATAAGGCGCTCATTATGACTAATCCGTTACTGACACCTTCTGCATTGCCTAAGTTCTCTGCAATTGAACCAAAACATGTCGTGCCTGCTGTGAAAGAGACGTTAGCCAACTACCGTCAAGTAATTGAGAAGATTTTGTCAGAAAATTCCGCTTTTACTTGGGATAATCTGTGCCAGCCAATTTCTGAAGAGAAGGATAAACTTGCCCGTGTATGGTCGCCTGTCAGTCATTTAAATGCCGTCAAGAACAGTCCAGAGCTGCGCGAAGTCTATGAGCAAAGCCTGTCTCTGCGTTCTGAATTCGATACTTGGCTAGGGCAACACAAAGGTCTGTATCAAGCATATAAGTCACTGAAAGCAAGTGAAGCTTTCAAAAATCTTCCCCAGCCACAGCGTAAGGTTGTTGAAGATGCTCTGCGTGATTTTGAGTTGACCGGTATTGGCCTGCCAGAAGAGAAGCAGAAACGTTACGGTGAAATTACTGCCCGTTTATCTGAGCTTGGCGCGAAGTTCGGCAATAATGTGCTGGATGCCACAATGGGATGGACCAAGCTGATTACCGATGAGTGCGATCTGGAGGGTATGCCTGAAAGTGCCAAAGCCGCCGCTAAAGCCGCTGCCGAAGCCAAAGGGCAGGAAGGATGGCTGCTGACGCTGAATATGCCAAGTTATCTGCCTGTCATGACCTATGTTGATGATAGTGAACTACGCGAGGAAATGTATTTCGCCTATACAACCCGTGCTTCCGATCAAGGGCCAAATGCCGGGAAGTGGGATAATAATGAAGTCATGGCCGAAATACTCGCATTGCGCCATGAACTCGCTCAGTTGCTAGGTTTCAAGAACTATGCTGAAAATTCCCTTGCCACCAAAATGGCTAAAACACCTCAGCAAGTGCTCGATTTCCTGAACGACCTGACCAAACGCGCCCACAAGCAAGGTGAGGAAGAGTTGGAAGCGCTAGAGGATTTCGCTGAATCTCACTACTGGGTTGATGAGCTGGAAGCATGGGATCTGGCATATTATAGCGAGAAGCAAAAACAACATGACTTCTCGATTGATGATGAGCAATTACGTCCTTACTTCCCTGAACAACGTGTGCTGGAAGGGCTGTTTGAAGTCGTTCGCCGCATTTATGGTATCACTGCCAAAGAACGCCACGATGTGGATACATGGCATCCCGATGTCCGCTTCTTTGAGTTGTATGATGATAAGCAAGTATTGCGCGGTAGTTTCTATCTGGATCTCTACGCCCGCGAGAATAAACGTGGCGGCGCATGGATGGACAGTTATGTCGGCAGAATGCGTCATGCTTCTGGTGTGCTGCAAGATCCTGTGACTTATCTGATGTGTAACTTCAACAAGCCTGTCGGGGATCAACCAGCCCTGTTCACGCACAGTGAAGTCACGACGCTGTTCCATGAGTTTGGGCACGGCCTGCATCACATGCTGACCCAAATTGAAGCGCTGGATGTGGCAGGTATCAACGGTGTGCCTTGGGATGCGGTAGAGTGTCCGAGCCAGTTTATGGAAAACTGGTGTTGGGAGCCAGAAGCGCTGGCGTTTATTTCCGGTCACTATGAAACTAAGGAACCACTGCCGCAAGAGATGCTGGATAATATGCTGGCAGCCAAAAACTATCAGGCCGCGATGAAGATCCTTCGTCAGCTTGAGTTTGGTCTGTTCGATTTCCGCCTGCATGTGGAATATGATCCAGCTAAAGGGGCGCAAATTCTGGAAACGTTGAAGTCGGTGAAAAAACAGGTGTCTGTTGTCCCATCTCCAGATTGGGGACGCTTCCCGAACTCCTTCAACCATATCTTTAATGGCGGTTATGCAGCAGGCTATTACAGCTATCTGTGGGCGGATGTTCTGGCGGCAGATGCGTATTCCCGCTTCTCTGAAGAGGGAATTTTCAATCGCACAACAGGTCAGTCATTCCTCGATAATATCCTGGCTCGTGGCGGCTCAGAAGACCCAATGACGCTGTTTGTTCGTTTCCGTGGTCGCGAACCAAAACTGGATGCTATGCTGAAAAGCTACGGCATCGCTGGATAAGAAACTTGTGAAGATTTGTTTGATTTGTGAAGAAGGCGCTGATCACAGCGCCTTATCGCTATTGGCTGAACGCTGGAATCTGGTTCATGATGAAGATTCAGTCATGGCTCTGGTACTGACTCCCGAACGGCTGGAGTTACGCAAGCGCGACGAACCCAAGCTGGGCGGAATTTATGTTGATTTTGTTGCCGGAACAATGGCTCACCGTCGCCGGTTTGGGGGCGGTCGCGGCGAAGCAGTCGCTAAGGCCGTCGGCATCAAGAAAGATTATTTACCTTCGGTTGTGGATGCGACTGCAGGTTTGGGCCGCGATGCCTTTGTGCTGGCTTCCATCGGCTGTCATGTCAGAATGTTGGAACGCCACCCGGTGGTAGCAGCATTACTGGATGATGGTCTACAGCGCGGCTATCAGGATGAAGAGATCGGTGGCTGGCTGAAAGAGCGTATGACGCTGATTCATGCTTCAAGCATTACTGCATTGACGGATATTACACCACCACCCGATGTGGTTTATCTTGACCCGATGTATCCGCATAAACAAAAAAGCGCTCTGGTTAAAAAAGAGATGCGCGTTTTCCAGTCTCTGGTCGGGGCGGATGAGGATGCTGACAGTTTACTGGCACCAGCACGGGCACTGGCGAAACGTCGGGTTGTCGTGAAACGGCCGGATTATGCCGAACCGCTGGCAGGCGTTAAAGCCTCTGCCGCGATTACCACGAAAAATCACCGTTTTGATATTTATCCCTGTTAATCAAGATCTCAACGCCGAAAAACAATCCCCATATTTTCATGGGGATTATCCGAAAATTGGCTACCAATTCACATGCCAAACTAAGCCACTACACGATCCCCTGCGCTAACATGGCATCTGCAACTTTGACAAAACCCGCAATATTTGCGCCTTGTACATAGTTAGTCTGCTTGCCTTCTCCTCCATATTCGACACAAGCATGATGGATATCGAGCATGATGTGATGTAAGCGAATATCTACTTTTTCCGCTTTCCAACTTAGACGCATCGCGTTCTGGGCCATCTCAAGGCCGGAAGTCGCTACGCCCCCCGCATTGGCGGCTTTGCCCGGCGCAAACAAAACGCCGGCTTCAAGGAAAGCATTCGTAGCAGCGATGGTTGCCGGCATATTTGCCCCTTCCGCAACTGCTTTTACCCCATTTTTAATCAGCACGTTTGCCGCGTCTGAATCCAATTCATTCTGAGTCGCACAAGGCAGGGCAATATCCACCGGAATTGACCACGGATCCTGGCCCTTGAGGAAAGTTAATCCGCGCTCTTTGGCATACTCCTCTATACGGCCGTAACGTTGATTTTTGATCTCTTCAAGATGGGCGAGTTTTTCCGGTGTAAAACCCTCTTCATCCAATACTGTGCCGCCTGAATCGGAAGCCGTAACCACTTTTGCACCCAGTTCCATACATTTTTCGATGGTATATTGTGCAACGTTTCCTGCGCCGGATACGGATACCCGCATGCCTTCCAATCCCATGCCGTGGCGTTTTAACATCTCATGGGTGAAATAAACCAAGCCATAGCCCGTGGCTTCAGGGCGGATCAGGCTTCCACCAAATGAGAGATCCTTGCCCGTGAAAACACATGCCGTATTGTTAGACAATTTTTTCATCATGCCAGCCATAAAGCCAACTTCACGACTCCCCACGCCGATATCTCCGGCGGGTACATCGGTATCCGGCCCCAAATGGCGATAAAGTTCTGTCATTAATGCCTGACAAAATCGCATGATTTCACCGTGGCTTTTTCCCTTGGGATCAAAATCAGAACCCCCTTTTCCGCCGCCCATTGGTAACGTTGTCAGCGCATTTTTCAATGTCTGTTCAAAGCCCAAGAATTTCAGGATAGAAAGGTTAACCGAAGGATGAAAACGCATCCCACCTTTAAATGGCCCAATGGCAGAACTAAACTGAACCCGCCATGCACGGTTAACCTGTACTTTTCCTTGGTCATCCACCCAGCAGACGCGGAATTGAATAATCCTTTCCGGCTCGACCAGACGTTCCAATAATCCTTGCTCACAATATTGCGGGTTTTGTTGAAGAAAAGGCCAGAGAGAGGTCAACACTTCTCGTACTGCCTGTAGGTATTCTGGTTGATGCTGATTGCGGGACTGAACCGAATCGAGAAATGTGACTAAAGATGATGCAACATTCATTTAGGGCTTCCTTTTTGTCATTCAGAAGTGATGACCCCCAGCCATTTTCCATATTATTTTTTTGTCGAAAATGTGAGGTAATTACGGTTTGCTTTCTGAATATAGCACCGTTTTATGCTTACATTTCAACAACTATTTTTTATTAATTTCTTTAAAAATAGCTTTGACAATTTCTAAAGCAGTTTCATTGTCTTTTCTAAGGGCAAAAAAATCGCCTGCATAAGCAGGCGATTTTATAGAATAAAATTTCAACCGAAGATTATTCTTCATCACGCAAAGGCACGATCAACATATCAACATGAACAGTGTTAATAAGCTGACGCGCTGAAGACATCAACTTGCTCCAAAAATCCTGATGATGACCACATACAACCAGATCCATATCGTATTGTTTGATGGCATCAACAAGGACTTGCCCTAAATCACCACTGCCACTCAACGTTTCCTGAACAGGGTAACCTGCGCTGGCAGACAGCTCTTTCAGGGATTTACGGGTTTCATCCGCGATACGTTCTTGCATATCGCCAAGATTAACGTCAATCAGGCCGGTATAAAGATCGGAGTAGTTTACATCAACATGGATCAGGGAAACTTTGGCATTGTACGGTTTTGCCATTGACACAGCTTTCTCCACCAAAATCTGACTTTCTGGTGATAGATCAACCGCAACAAGAATATGTTTGTAAGCCATAAGAGCTCCTTCCATAACGTCGATTAAATGGATTGGCAGCACTAAATGCTGTGATTTAATGTTTATACTATAACTGCTCAATGTACCTTTTGAGTGTTGTTTTGATCACAACTTATTGTTTTTCTTTCTTCCTTAAATAAAGCCCCCCATTTCATTCTTTCTTCAATACACAGGGCACTGTATTTTCTTCTAAAATTTAATATAGTTATTATTCACATTAGAATCTTTTCGGTTGATTTCTTCTTTCTGGCAGCATTTGTTGCCGCTATAAGCAGGAGGAAGTATGTTCAATGCTATTGCACTCTTTTGGGCAGTTTGCTTTATCTGCATTATTAACATGGTTCGCTACTTTTCTTCGCTCCGTGCACTATTGTCAATCTTGCGCGAGTCAGATCCCATGCTGTATCAGTCGGTTGATGGTAATGGTTTTTTTACAACCAATAGTCAATTCAGCAAACAGTTTCGGCTCGTGCGCTATATCAATTCGCAAAGTTATATCAACCATCATGATCCCGATGTCATCTTGTTGTGCGAAAGGCTGAGAAAGCAATTTATATTGACGGAAGTGTTGTTTGGGGCTGGTGTGTTATGCCTGATAATAATCGTTGTTTGAACGGGTTTGAGAAACTAACGTGAACAGAAAAAAGTCAGAAATAAAAAAGGGTTGGCTTACCAACACAGTAGCCAACCCTTTTTTCTAAGATGTCATTAGATCAGTTTCAAGGCAATCCAATACAGAATACCTGACAATCCAATGGAAATAGGCAGAGTCAGAACCCACGCCAGCATGATATTTTTGATGGTCTTGCTTTGGACACCACCACCATCAACCAGCATTGTTCCCGCTACAGCAGAAGAAAGTACCTGTGTCGTAGATACTGGCATTCCCGTATAACTTGCAACACCAATGGAAACTGCGGCGGTAACTTGAGCAGAAACACCCTGGGCATAAGTCATGCCTTTTTTGCCAATCTTCTCACCAATGGTCACAGCAACACGCTTCCACCCTACCATGGTGCCCAAAGACAGAGCGAGCGCCACAGCAACGATGATCCACAACGGTGCATATTCCACGGTATTCAGCAGATCTTTGCGCAGCTTATTCAGGAAACGAGCATCTTCAATACTGGTTTCCGGCAACTTAGCCACGGAGCTGGCGGTATCAGTGATACACATCAGCATACGACGCATACTGTTGCGTTGCTCCGGCGTCAACTCGCTGAAACTCTGGATATTCCCCAGCATATTTTCAGTCTTGTTCAAAATCACCAGAGCGCGTGAGTTATCACAATGGAACTCCATATCCAATTGGTCTTCCACAGAAGCGATAGCTGGAGCCAACTCAATCGCATGAGCCAGTGCCGGGCTGTGCTGCTCATAATATTGCTGCAAATGGACAACAGCATCATGAGTACGGGCAATATCATAACTGGTTGAGTTCATATTGACGACGAAGCCCGCAGGCGCAACGCCAATCAGAACCAGCATGATCAAACCAATACCTTTCTGGCCGTCATTGGCTCCGTGGGAGAAGCTCACACCAACAGCAGAAAGAATCAGGGCAGTACGTGTCCAGAATGGCGGTTTGCGTTTACCATCCTGTTTTTCACGCTCGACAGGCGTCATATGGATACGGCGACGTTTTTTCGTACCGCTCCAATAGCGGCGCAACAAAAACACCATCGCTCCGGCAATGACCAGACCAATCAGAGGAGACAGGATCAAGGACATAAAAATCTGTATCATCTTCGGAATATTCAACGCATCCACTACCGAAGAACTGGTCACTATCGCATTGGTCAAGCCGATGCCGATAATAGAACCAATCAACGTATGGGAACTGGATGCTGGAATACCGAAGTACCACGTACCTAAATTCCAGATAATCGCTGCCAGCAGCATGGAGAAAACCATAGCCAACCCGTGAGCCGAACTGACATTTAGCAGAAGATCCGTAGGCAGCAGATGCACAATCGCATAAGCGACACTTAATCCACCAAGGAGAACACCCAAAAAGTTAAAAACCCCTGCCATGACAACGGCAAGCTGCGAACGCATCGCCCGGGTATAAATAACAGTTGCTACTGCGTTTGCGGTATCATGAAACCCATTGATGGCTTCATAGAAAAGCACAAACAACAGAGCAAGCACTAACATAAGGCCGGTATAAAATTCCAGGCCAGTAAACAGATGTAGCATAAACGTTAAGCCAGTTAGTAGGACATGAACGCGCGCATTATCAGTGACAAACGTTAGCGGGAAAAGAGAAATATGACCTTTTTTTGATTTAATGACAATAAAATGCCATAAAATTCCTCATATTTATCAAATATATCAAATGGTTATTTAATTTTAATATTTTGATATTTTTTTGATAAAAAATAACTTTTGCCAGCCAAAAGTGAAACTAAATGCGTATTTTTCTCCGTAGTTCGTGAATACAACCCCCACAATGCGGTGATTTCCTATAATTAACTCGGCCAGAAGAGACAGGCGAATGGAAAAATTTGATGTAGTTATTATCGGTGCCGGCGCTGCTGGCTTGTTTTGTGCTGCTCAGGCAGGGCAAGCCGGATTAAATGTTCTGGTATTGGATAATGGCAAAAAAGCGGGGCGCAAAATTTTGATGTCCGGTGGCGGACGCTGTAATTTTACCAATATGTACACCGAACCCGCCGCATATCTTTCTGCCAACCCGCATTTTTGTAAGTCAGCACTTGCTCGCTACACACAGTGGGATTTTATTGATCTGGTACAACGCTATAGTATCCCTTATCACGAAAAAACATTGGGCCAGCTTTTCTGCGATGACTCCGCTCAACAAATTATCGACCTCCTTTTAAAAGAATGCAAACTCGGCGGTGTCACTATTCGCTTGCGTAGTGAAGTCACCCACGTAGAAAAGAAAGAGCGGGGTTTTGTTATTACGGCTTCAGGAAAAGAAGTAAACACACACTCACTTGTTGTTGCGTCTGGTGGTCTATCTATGCCCGGTTTGGGCGCCACGCCTTTCGGTTACCGTATCGCAGAACAATTTGGTCTCAATATCCTGCCTACACGTGCGGCATTAGTGCCGTTTACCCTGCATAAGCCTCTACTGGAACAACTGCAAACACTTTCTGGTGTCGCGGTTCCTTCTGTTGTCACCGCAAAAGATGGCACCGTATTCAGGGAAAATATCCTGTTCACCCATCGCGGTCTTTCCGGCCCGGCTATTTTGCAGATTTCCAGTTATTGGCAACACGGTGAGTATGTGAGTATTAACTTACTTCCTGATACAGACCTAGAGAGCTTTCTGGAACAAGAGCGGGAATCTCATCCTAACCAGAGTTTGAAAAACACACTGGCTAAGCTCCTGCCTAAACGTTTGGTGGAATGTTTACAGTCTTTCGGGCAATTGCCGGAACTGTCTCTGAAACAACTTAATTCCGCCCAGAAAAAAGAGTTGATCGCGACCCTGCAATGCTGGCAGGTGCAACCGAATGGGACAGAAGGTTATCGCACTGCGGAAGTAACTCTTGGTGGCGTGGATACGAATGAATTGTCCTCAAAAACAATGGAAGCCCATAAGGTGAAAGGGTTGTACTTTATCGGTGAAGTGGTTGATGTAACCGGCTGGCTCGGTGGGTATAACTTCCAATGGGCGTGGAGTTCGGGGTGGGCTTGTGCGCAGGCTTTGATCGCTTTGTGTAGAGATAATCAAGTTAAGCCGACTACATTAACTACAGATAAGATCATTTAAAGAGCTTCAACGAGCTCTAGATATTGACCACTGTATAACGCATTATCAGAGACAACAGCGTGCAAATTCTAAGGCAAAACAGCCTCAGTTTTAGCAATGGCATCTTGTGCCGTGAGAGAAAGTGCGCTGTCTGTCTGCTATGAGGACTAACTAATGACAAGTGAAGCTTTTGTAGAACTAGCCTTACGGGTTTTATCCTGCACTCAGAAACAACTTTCCAGCAAGCTTGACGTCTCTCCTACTCAAATCACTAAGTGGAAAAAAGGCGAACATATGTCTCTGGATATGGAAAAAAAATTCAGAGACATCACAAAAATAGGTGAGCTAGACCCCAAATTTGTTCTTTGGGCAGGATCTTACGAAAATGCCCTTGGTTGGCAAAAAATCATCTCCCAATTAGCTGATATTTCACATGAAAATGAAGAAACGGGGTACACTACAGCCCTCTTACAGGATGATATGCTTTTTTTATGTTCAGATGTTTGCAGTATACTGACAGATATGGGGGTAAAACCACCGGAATCATTCCCTAAAGAGTTAAGTTATGAAGATGAAGATGATGAGAAAATCTGGAAGTTAATCGAAGAAGAAGAAAATAATTACATCAATGTCATCTATGAAATCTTTAATGCCCTGAATAATGTTTATGGTTTCTATGCTGCCTACGTTGCTGATCTTATATACGATGAGGAGTTAAATTTATTTGAAACGGAAGCAATAAACATCGAGCCTGCACTAATTAGTTTAGCCGCTTGTAAGATCGATATTGATATACGATTCGCGCCTAAGCAAAAAGAATTTAGGTATAAAATAATAAAGAACTACGAAGAATGGCTCAACATTGTCAAGAATAAAGCCTTCCAGTCTGGAGTTCCCCTCAGAGCAGAATTATTATCATTAATTCATGATTCAGACGCTAAGCTCGGTCATGCGGCTGAAGCTGAAAGTTTGGGTGTTAACTCTTCACGTATTCACCCTGATATTTATATGAACGAACTTTTAGTCGGCATGCGAGTAATTCATCAGGTTCTTCCTGCTATATTGGAAAAACTGGATATAGATTTTAAGTTAGATATGACCAAGATAAGATAATTTTCTTGCCTAAAATGATTTATTTTTTTCTAAAAAAACCGGAACAGAACTTTAAGCCACCTCCTTTTGAGGTGGTATTTGCAATTACACGCTATTTAAGTTGTTCAGCTTATTAAGTATTTTCTTAAAGAAAATATTTCCAGAAAAAGCCTGACTGTTATACATAAGTCCTTCTACAACACAACGCTCCTTAAAATGATTGTGAATTTCACGAATTCTATCGTTTTTATTCTTTTGAGGGATATTCAATCTTTTTACAGTCTCAATATCAGCATTTCTATTTGAAGATATAATTTTCTTTATCATATTCTTAACTACTGCATCATGGATAAAATGTCCATTAGTAAACATGTAAGCCGTTTCTGGCACGATTCCATGACTTTTTAGTTTTTCTTTAAATTCTTCGAACTCTTTGTTATTCACTACATCAGATAATAAATCTCTCACATAAGAAGAAGATTTTTCTTTTATTTTATCTAACTCTATTTTATTAACACATAGTTTTTCATCTAATAAAGAGCTTCCATCAGTTATCGTTATAGCTAACATGAAATCTTTTTCTTTATATTTATTCCAATCCATATTATGTAAATAGCCAAATACACATAATGCGTCATAAATAGCCAGAGAGTACGCATTCAAAGCCATATTAATTTCAGATGAAACCTTCTCCTGATAATAACATTTATTTAAAATATCATATATTGACTCATGGCAACATATAAGGCTCTCTCGTGAATAGCAAAAAGTATGCAGAACAAATGGATTTCTGTTCATTTCTTTTGCATTTTCATGCCGTTCAGGACAAATGAAATCAAAATCACTATCTATACCGACAATTAAATTAGAATGAAGATTAATATATTCCTTTTCCAATATCCTCTTACCTGACACGTTTGATTTTGAATATGGTTTCACGACATATCTATCAGGGTAACTAAGTGAAACCACTAATTCCCAAAACAAACGATCAGATGGATTTTCGATCCATAATATTCCTGCCGCTATTCCAGATCTTTGTTTATTATAAGCAGAAATAAATTTTGATGACTTTAAAATGTCAGAAAAATCATCCACTTAACATCTCCGTAGTAATCTGTTTTATATCAACATATGAGTCCATGTAACCATCCATGATAATGGCAGGACTATGTGTAACAACCATAATTTGGCACTGATTATTAATTTCCAGAATATTATCTATTAGTTTTTCTTGCCAGTTAAGATGCAAAGAAATCTCTGGTTCGTCCATTAACAAAAATGTTGGTTTACCTTGTGTATTAGCTATCTTAGTTAAAATATAGATAATTTGTCGTTCACCAGAGGATAGATTTTCTAATGCTATTAACCTGTTACTTTTATTATCATAAAAATTCACGCTTTCATTATTTATAATCTTTACGTATTTCCCACTATCAGTCAATAATAATGTCATCACAGTTTCAAATTTCTTAGCTTGAGAACTATCTTTGATCTGCATCAGTTTTTTTAGATCATCATCTAATTCCCAATCCAAAATATTTTTAGTTCTTCCATCACTTTTAGTTATTTCTTGATGCGCGTTTGCTGACATATTTAATGTTGATATGTAGCAAACATTAACCTCTTTAGATAACTTCTCCATTAGAGAGTCATTAGAATAAGTTATAATATCATGATGAATAGCACCTTTTTTTTTATTTATCTTATTAACCACTTCCGATATAATATTCAAATGTGATATTTCACCTTTAATATCAAAGTCTTCTAGTAATTTATCTAAATATTTTGATATGGCAACTTCATCGTTATTTATGAATGAAATTATCTCACCAGTATTGAAAGTTAGTGCCGCTTTTTCACATAAAGTTAGCTCATGACAATTAATATCACCAGTTAATAATGCATTCAATATTTTTAAAACTGTCGTTTTTCCTAATCCATTTTTCCCGACCAAGACATTAACTTCTTTGAAATCCAGTTCAATATTCTTTTGACCAAAAAGTCGTTCAATTTTAAGCTTTTTTAACCGTAAAGACATAATCAAATTCTCATCAGTATGCATTATGACAGTATAAACCATCACTGTGTCTAGTTGCTTTTTCCAACCAACCTATTGCCGTTTACCCGCGAAGGGGTATCCAGAATGATTAACAATAGTATAACCGTCTAGTTTTCCTAATCCATCGAGAAAAGTTATAGCATGACTTTCAGAGATAAAGAATGTACATCACCTTATTCCCCCCGCTCCCGTCCTTCATAACCACAGCCTCATCCCTCAGGCTTCCTGGATTTTCTTTCCTCCCTCTCAGCGACAACCAACAATAACATAATAACAATTAATGAAACACATGTATTAAACAATGATTACCAAAAACATAAAAACGAAGCAAAACATTAGAAAAATGATTTGATTGTTACTATATGGTTTGGAATAATGCGCCCCGCAAATACAGGACTGACATTGACTATAAAAATGTAAATAAACGCTAAATAATATCGGTTATAAGCTAATTTTACCAAAATTAGACTTGATTACTGTCAGAAACCAAAAGTATCATCCTCCACCAAGGCTCAAAGAATTAATTAAGATAGCCTCTTTTTTCATTACATTAGGTAACGAATAAAGCCTATCAAAAATGATTACATTCAGTACGCGAACACACTAATTAATTAAAGTTTTTAATTAATTATCCTATGTAGTTGTTACTAAAGAATGAGTCTCAATATGCAAAATTTACCTCACGTCAAAGCACTGTGTGCTGTCACACACCCTTATCGTGCTTGTGCCGAATATGATGCATTATTTGATGCCGCCATGCGTGAACTGACGCTGTATCACTGCGAGCATACTCTTGGCTATAAGCAATGGCTGGCAGATCATGGTTTAGATAAACAGGCGATAATGGCACTGGAAGATTGGTCAAGCCTGCCGTTGCTATTTGCCAATTACTTCAAGCGTAATTTGATACTCAGTGATAGTGCACAAGATGCGCTGGAACTGACTTCTTCCGGAACCACCGGACAGAAAAGCCGCATGCGCTATGATGCTGAAAGTATTACGGCTGCCCAACATATGGTGGACTGTATTTTCGACTATTATGGCTGGAATACGCCCGATCAACCATGCAACTATCTGCTATTCAACTACGAACCCGCAGGTGCTATTACGCTGGGTACGGCCTATACCGATCAGTTTTTGGCTAAATATGCCCCCGTAAATCGCGCTTATTATGCTTTGCGTCACAATGGCCAAGGCAATGAATTTGATCCTTTCGGTACAATTGCCGCACTCCAACAATTCGCTGAAGAAGGGTTGCCGGTACGTATTTTCGGCTTTCCCGCTTTCCTGTGGTTTACCCTGCAAAGAATGGAGCAAATGGGGCTTCCTGCACTGAAATTGCATCCAGAGTCACTGGTTTTTCTCGGTGGAGGCTGGAAAACTCATGCCGATAAATCCATCCCTAAACTGAAACTGTATCAACGTCTGACTGAACAACTAGGTATCCCTGATATTCGCTGCCGCGATGGTTATGGCTCAGTGGAACATCCTGTGCCTTATGTTGAATGTTCCCATCATAATTTTCATGTCCCGGTCTATGCCCGGGCTTACGTGCGCCATACCGCCAATTTGTCGCGCCAGCCTTATGGAGAACCTGGATTTCTGCACTTCGCATCGCCTTATATCACTTCCTGTCCTGCCCACAGCATCGTCACAAATGATCTTGCCATACTGCATTCCGCTGACAGTTGTGGCTGTGAATTGGACACTGACTGGTTTGAATTGCTTGGCCGTGCCGGTACCAGCAAAAATCGTAGTTGTGCTATCGCCGCTTCAGAATTGATTAAGAGATCTTGATATGTCTTCCGTAAATACAATTTCCGTAAGTTCAATGAATATTCCAATATCTCCAGCGCCACTGGCAGGTCAAAACATCACAAAATTACGTGAGCGGCTACCTGAGTTGCTGGCTCGTCCTCATACTTCCGGGCAAGTGCTGGATTGTGCACAACGTTTCGCAGATTATCTGTCCAATCTGGATGATCATCCCCTGTTTGATGCGCAAGCCCGAAAAGCGCTTAGTACATTCTGCCAACGTCAGGCGTTAGAAACCAAACTGGAGCGGGAACTTGGAAAAAATGCCTTTTCACTGCGTCGATTCGATTATGACCAGAATCGCTATGAGGCTTGGAAACCTCTGGGATTAGTCGTCCATATTACTCCCTCCAATGCGGCACTACTGCCTTTTATGGCTGTTATCGAAAGCTTGTTGGTCGGTAATATCAACTGGCTGCGTCCCAGTAGCAGCGATAATGGGTTTAGTTCGCAACTGTTAGCGGAATTCTTGGCATACGATATTTCAGGTGATTTAGCTGATCGGGTAGCAGTATTACCATTGCCTGTAACACAACTGGCAGAATTACTGAATCAGGCTGATGCTGTTTCTGCCTGGGGAGGCGATTATTCTCTGGCATCTATTCGATCCCAATTACCGACAGGTTGCCGTTGGATAGATTGGGGACACCGCATCAGTTTTGCCTGGCTAAGCCCAGAAGTAATTGATGATACCCTGTTAGATGCGTTGGCTGATGATATTTGCCGTTTTGATCAGCAAGCCTGTTCCAGCCCGCAATGCCTGCTGGTCGATAGTGATGATCCAAATGTTTTACAGCATGTCGGACAACGCATGGCTGCCGCCCTGCAACGTCGTTCCGGGTTACATCCGGCATTGAAACCGGATATTCAGGAAGCCGCTGAAATTACAACCCAAACTGCGTTTCAACAACTCGATCTCTCTTTTACGCAGGTAAACGGCGAAGTCTGGCAAGCAGACGGATGGCGGGTGATCTGGCGACACGAAGAAGAACTGGCTTCGTCCCCTCTGTTCCGCACATTGCAGATACGCCCGGCTCCGCGTCAACGCCTGTGTTCTATTTTGCAACCTTGGCGTAATCACCTGCAAACCTGTGCGTTGATGGCTCGTCAGGAATCAATAACCGAGATGAGCCATGCGCTGATCGCAGCAGGTATTAGCCGTATCACGCCGGCGGGACAGATGCATGATGGCTATAGCGGTGAGCCACACGATGGCGTTTATGCACTATCGCGCCTGACTAAACGAGTCTCGGTCAGTCTGTCCCCAGATTTAATGGCAGGCTGCGCCCATCTTGATATTTCTCCATCGCGTCCAAATGGGCTGGAAAATCTGCCTGTCATGAATAAAGCCGATTTTCATGCACTGGTTCCGAATGAAAAATCCCGCCTGTTTTTCCGCAGCGGTGGCAGTAGCGGTGAGCCTAAACTGGCCGCATATAGCTATCAGGATTATCACCGACAAATGCAGGCCGCAGCCGATGGCGTATTCGCTTCTGGACTTGAACCCGCGACTGATCGGGTGATGAATCTGTTGTATGGCGGAAAATTGTACGGTGGCATGATGAGCTTTTTCACCATTCTGGATAAATTGGGAGTAGCCCAATATCCAATGGGCGGCCCTGCTGATAATGATTTCCGTGAAATCGCCGATTTCATCGTACAACAACGTATTAATACGCTGGTGGGAATGCCAAGCACATTGCATCGGTTATTCCTGAATGAGGAAGCCAAACTGCGTCAATATGGCGGTATTCGTAAGCTATTTTTGGGTGGTGAACACCTGAACATGAGCCAGCGGCACTTCCTGACCGGCTTTGGCGTTACCCTGATACGTTCAACCATCTACGGTACAGTAGATGCCGGCCCTGTAGGTCATGGATGTGCCGCCAGCGAAGACGGTGTTTTCCATTTAATGACCGATACCCAATGGCTGGAAATTCTCAATGTCGATAATGATCAACCCGTCGCTGATGGTGAAACAGGCCGTCTGGTATTTACTTCCC
Organism: Xenorhabdus sp. PB62.4; assembly: GCF_014467285.1. Taxonomy (NCBI): domain Bacteria; kingdom Pseudomonadati; phylum Pseudomonadota; class Gammaproteobacteria; order Enterobacterales; family Morganellaceae; genus Xenorhabdus; species Xenorhabdus sp. PB62.4. Next base: position 126,009 of record NZ_NKHR01000009.1, read on the forward strand.
TGCATCGTGAGGCACAACCTGTCCAACGTTATGATTTAGGCGATCTCGGTTGCTGGATCAATCAACCCTGTTCCTGTGGCCTTTCTTCCCCTCGCTTCCGTTTGATGGGACGTAGTGGTGCTTTGTTACGTGTGGGTAGCATTTTCGTCAATCTGGCAGATTTGTCTCAACAACTGAGCTTACCCGTGCAATGGATAATCGAGCATAACAGTAACGGCATCGATAGCATTCAGCTATTGGTTGATGGTTCCGAGCCAGCAATAGTGCGCCAGCGTTTATTACAGAATGCAAAACTCGCCGAAGTGGTTAATGGAAAGCTACTGAATTTAGATATTATTTCCACACCCGTTACTCAATTTCGCCAAAATACACATAGCGGAAAATCACCATTATTCATCGATTTGCGTAAATATTAAGTGGGTAAAATTCAGATGATGACCAGAACAGCATTAATTGATTTGCTCCAACATGCACGCGAACATTCTGCTTATTACAAAGCACTCTACCAATCCATTCCCGAGAACTGGGCGTTGAAAGATTTGCCTCTCGTGAAGCCCAGTGATTACTGGGCACATTCAAACGATTTACAAACATGGCCGGTACTGACTGCACCACTGGCAGGCGGTCATGTATATAAAACGGGTGGCTCAACCAGCGATGGACGGTTGTCAGTTTTCAGTCAACAAGAGTGGCAAGCATTTATTCACGCCTTTGGGCAAGGTATTGCCCGCCAGTTGAAAGTCGGGGATCGTGTAGCCAACCTGTTTTTTGCTGGCGATCTGTATACCAGCTTCATATTTATCCACGGTGCATTGTCAAATTCGTCACTCCCCATATTGGAGTATCCTTTTACCTGCAAGGTTGAAGATGATTTGCTGGTTAACAATATTCAACTGCATAACATCAATGTGCTGGCGGGTGTACCCGTTCAGTTAATCCGCCTGGCTCACTATCTGAAAGATACAGGACAAACACTGCCGATGGTGGAGACCATTTTGTACGGTGGGGAGAGCCTGTTTGATTCACAGATAGCTATCATACAGCAGGTTTTTCCTAATGCGCGTTTGGGCTCAATAGGCTGTGCCAGCGTTGATGCCGGCTTGATCGGCTTTGCTGATCCTGAGTGCCAGCAAGGAGAACACCGGGTATTTGAAGAAGACACAATTATCGAAATCGTGGATGAGATTACTCATCAACCCATTACGACTCCGGGTAAATGCGGCCTGCTCGTTGTCACCAATCTACAACGAAAACTCATGCCAGTGATCCGCTATCCGACTGGTGATATGGCTTGCTGGTGTGAACCAGAACAGATGCACCGCAAGTTCGCCCTGCAAGGGCGTGCCAATCAAGGCTACCGTATCCGGTTTGGCACACTTTCATTATTCCCTGATGATTTAGCCGCACAACTGTCGCAGCAAACGGAGCTTCTGGCCTGGCAACTAGAGCTAAGTCAGCAGGCAGGGGAAGATAAAATCAGACTGTTAGTGGCAAGTCTTCAAACTGTCGATACCGACAAGATACGTCATAGGGTACTGACGGCTTTTCCTAATCTGGCTGAGGCCAACATACATCAAAGTATGTTGGAGATTGTGCAAACCAATATCGATGGTATGTATACGCACCCCCGATCGGGAAAATTGCAGCGAGTTGTGGATCTGCGTAGTTATAACTAAAGGTTGAAATCGATGACTATCTTCCCTTCCGCTATTCAGATTAGAAGTTACCAGTCGGGTGATGATAAAAAGATCAGCCAATTATTCCGTGAAGTCTACGGCGACTCGTATGTCTATCCTGATATTTATCTGCCAAGGCTCATTGATGATAATCAGGTCACGGGGCAATGGTATTCTGCCTTAGCGTTCCATCAAGGGCGGTTCATCGGTCATGCTGCACTGGTTAAAGATGCGGTGCAGCAAAACCATGCAGAACTTGCACTCATCGCAGTAGATCCTAATTTTCAGGGCTATGGTGTGGCTAAGTCTCTGGGCAGCTATTTATGCCGCTATGCGAAAGAGCTAAGTTATAATTTATTGACGATAAAACAGGTATGTTCACATCCGAAAAGCCAGTATATCGCCCGGAACTTAGGCTTTTATTCGACAGCCCTGATGCTGGATTATGTCGATTCACCATTTGGGCTGCCTGAGCCTGAAAGTATCGTTCAGGGCATTTTGCCGCTTAAGTCATTGCCATTGCCTAAACTGAACTGGCCACAATCCTGGCAGAATTGGGTTACCCAGATAAGCCAATATGTGGGTGAGTCATCCCCAAGTGCGCAGCAAGCCTATCGTCGTTTCCTTACCTCGGAGCCGTTTACCATTAAAAAATCCGGTCGACGTCTGGAGATCACGCTCTATGAGGTTCATTCTGATTTTTTATCGGAAGTTATCGATTTTCCAACCGGACAGTTAATCTATTTAAAACTGCCTGCGTGTGAAGAATCTCTGGAATTGTATCCACAGCTCAAAAAAGGGGGCTTCCGCTTCGCAGGATTATGCCCCGATACACATGATGGGTGGTTTTTACTATGGCTAAGAGGCTATCAGCTAGCGCCATATCAGTTTCATGACTCAGGAACCCAACATCTCTATCAAATGGAATTAGGGGCATAGATAAACGCATCCTAAATTTGATTAAAAAAACACTTTACAAGTGATATTGAGAACGATTATCATTCTTAACACTTTCAGTGCACCACCTTCAGGGTCCATGTGAAAGTACGACATTGCTCACATTGCTTCCAGTGTTTACTTTTTATAAGCCAGCTTATTGCTGGCTTTTTTTTGCCCGATAATTCCCCGGTGTTTATTCAGTTTTTTTGAACGCTAAGGTTAAATTTCTAATCTTTTATATTTCAGCCCTTCAACTAGACTACAAAAAACATTGAGGGATTTTGAAAATGATCTACTTACGTCGCGCTTCAGAACGAGGCCATGCCAATCATGGTTGGCTGGACAGTTGGCACACTTTTTCATTTGCTAACTATTACGATGCAAATTTCATGGGATTTTCAGTTCTCAGAGTCATTAATGAAGATGTTATTGATGCGGGTCAGGGATTCGGCACGCATCCTCACAAGGATATGGAAATATTAACCTATGTGCTGTCCGGAACAGTAGAACATCAAGATAGCATGGGAAATCAGGGACAAGTGCCGACGGGAGAATTCCAGATTATGAGCGCAGGAACCGGCATTCGTCATTCAGAATTTAACCCACATCATGATAACCAATTACATCTTTACCAAATCTGGATCATGCCAGATAAAGCAGGACTCACTCCCCGTTATGAACAGCGCCGTTTTGAGACTGTTGAAGGCCGCCAGCTAGTCCTGTCTCCTGATGCTCGTTTGGGTTCCCTGCAAGTTTTTCAGGATATGATGTTATGGCGTTGGGCATTTAAAAACGGCGAAAAGGGGGAATATCCTGTGGAAAAAGCACGAAAAATCTGGATTCAGGTTGTTCAGGGCGAAGTGATGATCAATGGAACGCTGGCTACCACCAGCGATGGTGTCGCTATCTGGGATGAATCCCTTCTTCAATTAACTGCCAGCCAAGAAAGTGAGATTCTGCTGTTCGATATGCCATCCCATTGATATCAGCGCTTTAATTTTGCGTTTTGTCCCTGTATCGAATTGAAAAATATCAGTTAAGAAAGAACCCTATCCGGCCGGATAGGGTTCTTTCATAGGAATAGCTTTTAAACAGAATTTACAGTTTAGGGCCAGCCTTCACCAACGCGGCTCCCGCAGCGGTATCGGTATATTTATCGAAGTTATCGACAAAGCGCTGTGCCAGATCTTTCGCCTTAACTTCCCATTCGGATTTATCCGCGTAAGTGTTGCGTGGATCAAGAATACCTGTATCGACACCCGGCAATGAAGTTGGAACCGTCAAATCAAAAATCGGCAGTTCGATGGTATCTGCGTCTTCAATGTCACCATTTAAGATAGCATCGATAATCGCACGGGTATCTTTGATAGAAATACGTTTGCCTGTACCATTCCAGCCAGTGTTGACCAGATAAGCTTTCGCGCCCGATGCCTGCATGCGCTTAACCAGCACTTCTGCATATTGAGTCGGATGCAGTGACAGGAATGCCGCACCGAAGCAAGCAGAGAAAGTTGGGGTAGGCTCCGTCACACCACGTTCAGTTCCCGCCAGTTTCGCGGTAAAACCTGACAGGAAGTGATATTGCGTCTGCTCTGGAGTCAGTCGGGAAACCGGAGGCAGCACACCAAAAGCATCTGCTGTCAGAAAAATCACTTTAGTCGCATGTCCTGCTTTTGATACGGGCTTAACGATGTTGTCAATGTGATAGATAGGATAAGAGACGCGGGTATTTTCTGTCTTGGAGCCATCATTAAAATCAACCGTGCCATCTGCCAACACTGTGACGTTCTCCAGCAAGGCATCACGGCGAATAGCGTGATAGATATCCGGCTCGGCTTCTTTGGACAAGTTGATGGTTTTCGCATAGCAACCACCTTCAAAGTTAAACACGCCGTCATCATCCCAGCCATGTTCATCATCACCGATCAATTTACGTTTCGGGTCAGTGGAAAGTGTTGTTTTGCCAGTACCAGAAAGCCCAAAGAAAATAGCGACATCGCCTTTTTCACCCACGTTAGCAGAGCAGTGCATGGAAGCAATACCTTTCAGTGGCAGCAGGTAGTTCATCATTGAGAACATCCCTTTTTTCATTTCCCCGCCGTACCAAGTACCACCGATTAACTGCATACGCTCTGTCAGGTTAAAAGCAACAAAGTTCTCAGAATTCAGCCCTTGCTCTTTCCACTGTGGGTTCGTGCATTTGGCGCCATTCATCACAATAAAATCAGGCGTGAAACCGACCAGCTCTTCATCGGATGGGCGGATAAACATGTTTTTCACAAAATGAGCCTGCCAGGCAACTTCGGTGATAAAACGCACTTTCAGGCGCGTATCTTCATTGGCTCCGCAGAAGGTATCCACAACAAACAAACGTTTGCCTGAAAGTTGTTGAGTAACTAACCCCTTGAGATGAGACCAGGTTTCCTGACTGAGCGGTTTGTTATCATTTTTACCTTTACCCTGATCAGCCCACCATACGGTATCGCGAGTAACATCATCACGGACAATGTATTTATCTTTCGGGGAACGTCCTGTAAAAATACCTGTATCTACTGCGACAGCACCAAGATTAGTGAGTGTGCCGTGCTCATATCCCTGTAGTGAGGATTGGGTTTCTTCAGAGAATAACAATTCATAACTTGGGTTATAAACAATTTCACTAACACCACGAATACCATAAACCGCAAGTTCCTGCTCAGTAATGCCTGTAACGCTCATTTGTTGCTCCTGGTCAGTTATACTTTATCTCTATCTCTGCGGGGGATAATAAATAATTATGACTAATTAACAGCGATTGTTATCAAAAAATTGGAATTACATTACTTTTTTTAAGTTTATATGAGACACAGGGCACGGAATGAATGAAAGAAGGGCAAATAATAAAAAGGGCGTATTTTACGCCCCATGAAAAACTGTTATGCACGAATAGTGCAACCACATAATCAGTACATATATTTAATCAGTGCGACTGCTCTTTTTTCGTCGCTTTTATTTCACTGACATCTTTCTCACCGAAAATATAGTGCATCCCGCAGAATTCACACTCCATATCAATTTTGCCATCGTTGTGCAAAATTTCCTGAAGGTCAGCATCTGGTAATGTCGCTAACGTATCAGCACAACGTTGTTGGGAACATGTGCAACGAAATTCAACCTGCTGAGGCTCGTAGAGCGTGACATCTTCTTCATGATAAAGACGATACAAAATTTCTTTCGGATCCAGAGTAAACAGTTCTTCACCCTTAATGGTTGCAGTAAGTTGCACCAGATGGTCAAGCATATCCTCGCTGCCTTCTTGTACACTCGGCAAAACCTGCAATAACATGCCACCCGCAGCCATTTTTCCATCCTGCATTCCGGTACGGATAAACAAGCGGGTTGGTAATTGCTCAGATTGCCTGAAATAAGCATCCAGACATTCTGCCAACGTATCGCCTTCCAGAGCCACAACTCCCTGATAACGCTCACCTTCTGTAGGGGTAACAGTAATGACCATATAGCCATTGCCTATCATGTCTCGCAAGCTGCTGGCTGCATTAATATCACCATCGATGCGTGCAGTGCCGCGCATCTGTTGCTGGTTGTTGCCATTAATTACCGCTAACTTGACCGGGCCATCACCCTGAATCTGTACGGTGATATCCCCATTGAATTTCAATGTCGCTGTCAACAGGCTGGTTGCGACCAACAATTCACCCAATAGCTGCTGCACAGGTTGAGGGAAATGATGATTCTCCAGCATCCGCTGGTAAGTCTCGCTGACGGAGACGAGTTCCCCCCTGACAGAGTAGCTTTCAAATAAAAAGCGGTGTAATTGGTCATGCTTGGTCATAAATTTCTCTCATTTCACTGAGACGATTATTCCGCCTCATTTAATTTTGTGTTCTTGAATTTAATCAGTGTGCGCCGTTCTTTTTTATCTGGACGGCGATTAGGGTGCGGCATCGTCAGCGCATTCATTTTACGGGCCAATGCCATTTTTTCCCGATTGATAATACTTTCTGCCGTTTCCTGATAAAGTTGCTGAGCTTCGGTGGCGCTACGTCTGTGGCTGTTCAATGCCAGGACGATCACCGTTTTCTCATCATTGCCCTGACGCAGTTTGATCTCGGCGTTTAACTCAACCAGTTTACCCGGCTTACTCCGCTGCCCATTATAATGGACTTTACCCCCTTCAATCATTTCACGTGCGATGGAACGGGTCTTGTAAAAACGGGCAGCCCATAGCCATTTATCAAGGCGCACAGCCTGATCGGTGTCTGAATTCAACATGATAGCTTCTCCCAATTATCGGATCCCACTGTCTAATCGGAGCCGGCAAAAAACGGACTGAGGGTAACACAGCCCATCGGATTATCGCCAATCCATCGGCGATGAAGATGATTTGAAACAGTTATCGTAGTATTGAGTGATATGCTGGATACGCCGCCGGTTTTTCTGCTTTTTCTTTATAACCAGTATCATGTTGATCGTGAACGTCGTCAGCAATATTGCCAACAGCAAACAACTGCCCAGATAACGAATGAGAGTCTTGGTATCGGGTTCACGATGCAGCGTAATCTGGCGGGTCCCATTTGCGTCCTCGGACAATTGCGTCACGATCCCCCCGGTTTCGAATGGCGTCCTCATCAGTAATCCTAAAACTTCTTCTAATTCCTGCCATCGTTCCAGAGCAGTATGTTCATACATATTGCCTACCCGCATCGGATATTCGATCAATTCTCTCTTCTCTGCACTAATCAGCAAAACACCTCCCGGTGATGGACTATTTATCAGAGTGGTAATTTTATCCATTTCCCTATAGATAAATGATGCCGTCGTCGTATCAACCAATTTTTCCAACGCATCCGCACTGGCAGAACGCAATAACACTTTGGTTCCATCCAGCTTTCCTCTTTTGGCATCGTTTAATAGCGTATTCCAATTCTTGGCATTCCCTAAATTGGCAAGTGCATTCTTAAGGCGGTTACACTCAGGCTCGTTCTGACATAAGCTGTGCGTTTTTAAGACGATTGGAGCAAAGTTGTCGAGCAGGATCATACCGGATTTAACAATAGCTTCATCCAGACTTGGATTGATCTTCCTGTTATTTGAAAACGGATGCAATTGCTCATTAACCATTTTAATCAGCGCAGCCGACTTCTCAACGGCTTTAGATTCCAGTATTGGCAATGGCGTTTCACTGTTCCAATAGACACCGTAGCAATCGAATGCAGCGAAGTACGCGATATCGCCCCCATATGCCCTATCGGGCGGCATATAACACATCCCGACACCTTTGACCTTCAGGACATCTCCTGGCTTCAACGGCATTTTTTGCAGCTCAGTAAAACTGGTAATAACTTTAGTATTGTTGCCATATAACCAAGCCAAACTGAGCCGCATGGATAAACTCACGGGCTGGTAAAAATAAAGCAATGACAAGGCCAATACAGAGAAAACCACCAATATCAAATTTTTCCTGTGACGCTGATAAGGGTAGTGTTTTTCTTCTTCATGTAAGGAAAGATAACGCCCCTGCCGGGTGACATGGCAGTTGGCGTACATGTCTATATCCGTATTCTGGTCAAGATCGTGAAAAACATAGGGTTCCCAATGCGCCGGATAAATGAGATCAATACCGCCCAGTGAAATATTTTTTCTTGGCTCTGGTTCAAACTCACTGAAGACTCCCCAACGTTTGGGAATACCGCTGAAACAATGAATATTGGATAATTTTCGGCCCGAAGGCAACCGAAAGTGCGGCCAGAAACTGCCCAATATGCCTAAGAGCGCAACCGACATTAACCATGGGAACATGGGGATGGGCAAGAAAAGGGCAACAAACCATATCGAAAGCCCCATACTCATGAGAATGCCTTCCTGAATCCCTGTTGAATGTCTCAGGCGATATTCTTCTAATGTCTCCTTGCGGATATACAGTAAGTTAGCACTTGAATTACCATTTTTTTGGATGGAAGCATGCTCTTTTTTTGCTATCGCCCGCGTGATGGATAGATCCTGCTGATAATCTTTCAGAGAGTGACCATTGACAGCGATGACAATCGGCATTGAGCTTGTCTGAATAATTTCAATCGTACTCTGCTGCGTGATAAATGGCTCAAGAAAAACAGGTAAATGTATTTCTGTTTCATCAACATAATAACGCCAATGGTGAGATTCATCTCTGGCGGCAGAAAAACGGGTAATAGGGTGGCTGGTGATATAAACATTATCACTTTTAACAGGTAACGCCGGATAGCCTGCCTGATGTCGGCTACTTTGCTTCATCAGAAGATGAGCATTTCTCAGGTAAGATTCTATGGATTGATATTCATCAGCATCCAATTTACGTCTGGCTGTTTTGACCATCGACGGTAGATAACGCGCGTTATCAAGCCGCTTCCACCTGAAATTCAGAAAGGAAGCCATTATAATCAGGCTAATGATAAAAGTAGCCAATATAATGACCAATGAGCTCATTTTTTTCCCCACGCCCATGACAGCAGTACAGCGACTGGCAGAATAACAATCTCGTGAAACAATCAGAATCAGGCTATTCCTATTCTTGCCTTCCATTTTAATTTTATTTACAAAAGGTTATATAAATTTTCTCATACCTTTCCATAAAATAAAGTTTTTTTTGTAAGCGTAAGATAGCAACAAAAATACATTCAAGCGATAATCGCTATCAATTACTAACATAATCAGCCATATTAAAGCAAAGTTTGGATGCGTCTCCAATTTAATCACAAGACCTGAATTAGCCGAGAAGATCTCATTAATTGGGCGCATTACTGTTTTCAATTAGCCAGCATATGACAACAATCAGGGGCAAGCATGATAGATCAGAAAAAACCTAAGATACTGAATGTAAATGACATTGCCCACTCACGTTTATTCAATATTCAATCTGTTGATCTTGAATTCAGCAACGGTGTAAAACGCGTTTACGAGCGTATGAAGCCGACTAATCGTGAAGCCGTTCTGATTATTCCCATCATCGGCGATGAGTTAATCCTTATTCACGAATATGCTGTAGGTATTGAACAATATGAGTTAGGCTTTCCAAAAGGAGCCATTGATGCGGGGGAAAGTGTTTTTGACGCTGCCAATCGGGAATTAAAGGAAGAAATTGGTTTCGGAGCGGGAAAATTGGAACTTCTGACTAAATTGACGATGGCGCCTTCCTATTTTTCCAGCAAGATGAATATCGTGATTGCTCGCGATCTGTACCCCGAACGCCTGGAAGGTGATGAACCCGAACCCTTGGTGCAGCAACGCTGGCCTGTCTCTGAAATGATGTCACTGTTGGAACATCCGGATTTCAACGAAGCCAGAAACGTCAGTGCCTTATTTTTTGCCCAACGCTACCTGGCAAGCAAAAAATAATGAGGAATTTTAGGTAAATTAATTTCCGAAACGGGTATTAAAGTTGATATTTAGATACCCGTTTAAGCAAATACGACAATAAAAAATAATTACCTAAATAAAGTGGGGTTTTATTTTATTCTTATAATAGTTAAATAAGATCCCACAAAATTTACTGACTTTATCAAAAATACTAAATAAACATATTTATTATTTTTCTTAGAATTAACTCCCATATAAAAGCATAATCTTCGTCTAAGAGTCACTGCTCTCAATTAACTCCATTGAAACAGAATAATTTTTTAATAAACGATCAGAGCCTGAATATATTTAGGGTGGGATAACGAATATTGACAGGCCGTAGTGTAATTCAGCAATCTTGAAACCCGATTCTATTCAAAATGAGGTTTCCTATGCCAACATTGCGTTACGCTTACCACTGCTGAACTGACAAGAAAACTCATCATCCTGCTTCACTCTCTTCGCAGGAGTATGAACGGTGCGATAAACCAGAAAGTGTGCCGGAACATACTACGATAGAATTACGGTTTCCCGGTTTATCTGAAGCCAATTGTTGACAACCCATTGGTAATAAAAAGCCCCGTCAGTTTTCTGACAGGGCTTTTTCATTATCTTACTGCCTCAGAGCCAATCAGAACAACTCATGGCTTTCGCCATTTTCAGTGACTGTCGTTCCCACATCCGGTACAGCATATTCCGTCGGTTGTGTCCCTTCGATAAAATATTCTTTACGGGTATTCCCGCCACCGTTAGATAACTTGCCTGTCGCCCGATCAATCGTGACGGATACAATACCGGCAGGCGGCTCCATCATTTTCTCAGGAACGCCTTCCAGCGCGGTTTTCATGAAATCATCCCAGATGGGTTGAGCCGTTTTAGCCCCCCCTTCCCCTTTTAATATCGGTGTGCGTCCCAAACTTCTACTGTGTTCATCAAAACCAATCCAAGCCGTCGCGACCATATCCGGGCCATAACCAGAGAACCACGCATCTTTCGAACTATTCGTCGTCCCCGTTTTACCGCCAATATCACGGCGCTTCAAATCACGGGCAGCACGCCAGCCCGTTCCCATCCAACCCGGTTCACCAAATATATTGGTGTTCATAGCATCACGCATCAAAAACGCAAGCGGTGTATTGATAACATGAGGGGCATACTGCTGGTCATTAACGTTCACATTGGCCGATACACTCTCCAGATCAGGTTGAGGCGGCAAAGCTGAATTTTGCGGTATATCAGAGTGCGTCACATTTTCAATGGAATCTTCGGACAATTCGATGGAACGCCCCGTATCACCATAAATCACCGGAATATTTTCGCATTGCGGACAGGCAGTTTTAGGTTTGGCTTCAAACAACACTTTCCCTTCATCATTTTCAATTTTGCTGATGAAGTAAGGATCAACCAAATAACCGCCATTCGCCATCACCGCATAGCCGCGTACCAATTGCATCGGGGTAAAAGAAGGCGATCCCAAAGCTAAGGATTCTGTACGTACAACGTTTTCACCCGGCAAACCAAAACGCTTCAAATAATCAGCGGCATAATCGACCCCCATTGCACGCATAGCACGAACCATCACCACGTTTTTGGATTGCCCAAATCCCTGACGCAGGCGAATTGGCCCATCATAAGTCGCTGGTGAGTTTTTCGGACGCCAATCCGTCCCGGCTCCGGCATCCCAACGGCTGATTGGTGCATCATTCAGCAATGAGGCTAACGTCAGCCCCTTGTCCATCGCTGCGGCATACAGGAACGGTTTGATATTGGAACCAACCTGACGCAGTGATTGGGTCACTCGGTTAAATTTACTCAGCTCAAAATCAAATCCACCCACCAGCGCCTCTACCGCACCGTTTATCGGATTGATGGAAACCAATGCGGCATTGACATCAGGGAGCTGCGCCAACCACCAGGTGTCGTTGACTTTTCTCAGCCAAATCTGCTCACCTGCCTGAATGACCTCATTGACGCTTCGAGGTACAGCGCCTTGCAGACTGTCAGTTTTGAACGGACGTGCCCAACGAACCCCAGTCATCGTCAACTCAACTTTACTGCCATCCACCAGCATTGCTTCTGCCTGATTGGTGTTGGATGTTGTGACAACTGCCGGTATCAGAGGGCCGTATTTAGGCAAGGTTTTCAGCTTATCGATAATCTGCGCTTGGCTCCATGCCGGTTGGCTGCTTTTCCATAACACTTCCTGCGCACCGCGATAACCATGACGAACATCATAATCAATCACATTGGAACGAACAGCATCAACAGCCGCCAATTGGGTCTTGCGCGTAATAGTGGTGTAAACCTTATAGCCATCGGTATAAGCATTTTCGCCATAACGATTGATCATTTCCTGGCGTGCCATTTCAGTCAGATAAGGCGCAGAGAAAACAATCTGTGGAGTATGATAACGGGCGACTAATTTTTCGTCTCTGGCTTCATCATACTGGCGTCGGGTGATATATCCCTCTTCCAACATCCGCCCCAGTACCACATTGCGGCGGTTGACTGCCCGATCGTAGGAATAAAGCGGGTTAAACGTTGAAGGCGCCTTCGGCAATCCGGCAATCATCGCCATTTCACTCAACGTCAACTCATTGACATTCTTGCCAAAATAGACATGAGCAGCAGCTCCGACCCCATAGGCACGATAACCGAGATAGATCTTGTTGAGGTATAGCTCAAGGATTTCATCCTTCGTCAACAATTGTTCAATCTTAATTGCCAGAAACGCTTCTTTCGCCTTACGTATCAGTGTCTTCTCTGGGCTGAGGAAAAAGTTTCTCGCAAGCTGCTGAGTGATAGTACTCGCCCCTTGGGAAGCATGGCCCGAAGTCATCACAACGGAAACCGCTCGGATAATCCCGATAGGGTCAACGCCGTGGTGCTCATAAAAACGGCTATCTTCTGTGGCAATAAACGCTTTCACCATCAGAGGAGGCATTTCGGATAGGGTAAGAGGCAGACGACGCTTTTCACCATATTGGGCTATCAATTCGCCATCAGCACTGAACACCTGCATAGGTGTCTGTAACCGGACATCCTTCAAAGTCGCGACATCAGGCAACTGCGGCTCGATATATTTGTATAAACCAAAAATCGAGGCGGTTCCCAATAAAATGCAAACAACGATAAGGATCAAAAAATACTTTATGAACTTCACCTGAAATTTCTCACGCCATGTTAATCGGGCAGTTTATAAACGATTAGTACGTAGTATAAAAGGCAGTACGTTGTTGTATAAAAGACTCAGTAGAAAGGACTTAGTATAAAGGCTATACAACACCATGGATATGACCTTTCATTAATACGGTTGTCATAAATAACGACTTTCATGAACGACCACTTTGTTTTGCTTTGCTTTTAATAACAGATAACTAGCAGATAACTAGCAAATAAATAGTAGATAAGGAGATCTCTACATGTATCCATCTAAATGGTATATCGGACTGGATATCCAAGATCATTATATTCGTGCTCTTGCAGCCACTAAACGTCGTGATGGCTGGCAACTTCGACATTGCTGGCAATATCGCCTATCGAACGAAATTATCTCAGGAGGACGGCTGCAACATCCTGAAAAGTTGCTTCATATTTTAATGCAATGGAGACAAATATTACCTAAAAATATTAAATTGAGATTAGCTCTCCCTGTTCAGCAAACCTTACAGCGGCAGATAGCCTTACCTAGCCATACGGTATTGCAGGAGCCAGAACTGGGCTGGTTTGTGCACGCCAACGCTGGAAAACAATTTCCTGTCAGCGATCTTGCATTGGACTACCGGGTTCATAGCCAGCAGATTTGCATCAGTGCTACCCGCCAAAAAGATCTCAATCTCTGGCTGAATTTATTTGCAGATATCAATTTATCCCTTGATGCGATTGATATTTCTCCCTGTGCGTTACGTTATGTTGCCAAATGCGCCGGCGTTCCTGACGACAGTTGGTTGGTTCACAAACGCACGACAGATTGGCTATGGGTCGCCCCCGCCAACCACCCTTTTAGCTACGGGCTGGTGACGTCACAATCTCATCCCCATCTCACTCAAATCATCAGCCAGCTACCCATGACGCCAGAAACTGAAGATTATGCAGTTTATTACAGTGATGAGGAGCAACCGATATCAGTACCACCAGAGGCTGCTAATCTCTGGCAAATTTTGGCGGCATTTCGCCATTATCACCCCCCATTACCAGAGCAAATCAACGCATTTACCATTGCCGCAGGTTTGGCGCTCAGGCCGGATGACCAATGATACATCAAATCAATTTCTTACCTTGGCGGCAAAAAAGGTTAAAGCGCAAATGTCAGACATGGGGATTATTACTCTGCTTGCAATTCAGTATATGGGCAACGGTCTTAGTGTTCATTTCTGCTCAGCAAACAAACCTAATGGAGCAATATCGCGGGAAATTAACGGAAATTAGGTATCAATTGGCTCAATTACAACAAATTATTCAAGAAACAGACCAAGCGGTGCTTCACCATAGCCAACTGACGCAACAATTAAGGAAAAAACAGGTGTTCATGGAACAGAACCAACGGTATTTACAGTTATTTCGTCAACTTCCCCAAGTGTTACCAGAAAAAAGCTGGCTCACCGCATTTAGCGACGACAGTGGACGGTTAGTTTTTACTGCTCACAGCCAAAACTACGCGGATATCTCCGATTTACTGGATAACCTGACCGACAACACTGAGCTTATCAATGTACAGCTAAAAAAAATGATCACAACGGAGGATTACCTTAAAGCCTTTACTATTGATGCAGATTGGCAGGCAGGAGAATCCAATGGGAAATAACTACCTTGAATGGTTTCACCGGCCTGCGTGGCTGTTGGTTCTCTTGCAGCAATTGTTCACCCTTCCATTACTATTGGGGTTCTATTTTCTTGTTTGGCAGGAAAATCAGTATGAAATTGATACCCTGCAAAACAATATTACGGAACAACAACACAGTACAAGGCTATCTCAACAGCAATTGACTGAGTTGCCGCCTCTGTCTGATATTCAACAGAAAATCCAGAGGACAACCGTGGAGCTTGGTCAAGATAATCAAATTCCCCCTAAACACACTACCGTGCTCAAACGACTGCATTCGCCACTCATTCACTCAGGCAGTCAATTGATTGAATGGAAAACGCACAAAGAAAACAATCAAGTTTTCTGGCATATCATGTTGTCGCTGAATTATGTTCAATTTCTCCATTTCCTGAATGAAATTCAGCAATTGCAGCCACCGTTATTAATCAAACATCTCACGATTACGCCTGCTGATGATTGGCTGACTGTCCGCATGGTTTTGTCAGATATTCCCCTGCCGGAAATGACTCAGCCAAACAGGATAAAACCAGATCCTGTCCATGAGGAGAAATCATGAACAGAAATGTTTTTATCCTGCTAGCCTTCCTGCTGTTACCCACTTTCAGTTTTTGTTTAGAAAATAGTGCATTAGAAAACAATTTATTAGAAAACAATACAGAGGAAGAGCCAATTTTCGAAATGCCAGTGAGAAACCCATTCTTGCCTCCCGTAACCCCAAAAGAGGACGATACTGATTTTTCTTTGGTCGAACATAATGAACAAGAACAGGAGATCGAATATCAAGCAATAGCCCTGCAATATGCCGATGCAGGGCAGATTGCAGAACAATTACAGAAAAATCTTCCGGCCCTGCTGACAAAATGGGGGAAGGTTGAACACGATCCTTTAACCAACAGCTTGATATTAGAAGATAAGTTTGATGCTATTACCCGTATCAAAAATTGGCTGAAAGAAGTCGATACTCCAAAACAACAAGTACAGATTACTGCTCATATTGTTACTAGCAGCAGGGAAGCCCTGCACGAACTTGGCATTCATTGGGGCATGATCGCAGATCCGCTGAATCGCTCAATAGGTCTAAACCGCTTGAATCTACATCAGCCCGCAGGTATTCAGCGCCATCGATTAGTACTGAATACTGCCCGTATCCACTCAAACCTGTTGGAAATGGAGCTGAGTGCACTGGAACAAGAAAACCAGCTCGATATCATTGCCAGCCCGCGGCTGACCGCTTCACATCAACAGCCCGCCAGTATCAAACAAGGTTCAGACATTCCTTATGTTATTCAACAGAAGGGAAAAACAACCATTCAATTCAAAGAAGCGGTATTAGGTATGGAAGTTACCCCACATATTTTAAGGCAGGGGAAAATTCGCCTGGCATTGAAAATTAGCCAGAACGCGCCCGGCTTTCCCATAAATCAGGGAGGAAATGAAAACCTGGCCATTGATAAACAAGAAATTATGACTCAAGTTACGATCAGAAACGGGGAAACCTTGATTCTGGGCGGGATTTTTCAACAGAAAAAAGGCGCAAACCTGCAAAAAGTCCCCTACTTATCAGAAATTCCTCTATTAGGTTCATTATTTAACCAAAAAGGAGAACAACACAGCCGAAGAGAACTCGTAATTTTTATTACACCTCAACTGAGTGATATTTAATCAAATAAAAAATATTCATTTTAAATCAAAATATTAATAAAAGTAATTGTGCTTTTTTTGTCAGTTAGCCGACCATTTTTCTTGGTATGGCCTGTTTATGGATTTGACGCTGAGAGTAATTTAGCATACAAGGATTAACTAATTGAGTGAGCAGGTCTAACATCACAAGTCAGAGTCTATACATACTAGGCTCTCAATCAACCCGCAAAGCATGAGCCAGATAACAGAGACTCGTGCCAAATTTATATAGTTGCAATACAGGTTGATGTGCTGAGATAATTTTCCTATCTGATCTCACATTCTCACTCATGAGGTTTCAGTTTAGGTCCCGCGGCTAATCTGATTGGCGGGGCGGGTTATCATTAACAAATAGTCTTAGTAATACCAAAAACATGGCAGAGAAACGCAATATCTTTCTGGTTGGGCCTATGGGTGCCGGCAAAAGCACTATTGGTCGTCAGTTAGCTCAGCAACTCAATATGGAGTTTTACGACTCTGATCAAGAAATTGAGCGACGTACCGGAGCTGACGTGGGCTGGGTATTTGATGTGGAAGGCGAAGAAGGCTTCCGCGACCGCGAAGAAAAAATAATTAACGAACTGACTGAAAAACAAGGCATCGTATTGGCTACCGGAGGGGGTTCCGTTAAATCAAAAGAAACCCGCAATCGCCTGTCTGCCCGTGGTGTGGTCGTCTATTTAGAAACAACCATCGAAAAACAGTTAGCTCGTACCCAGCGCGATAAAAAACGCCCTTTACTTCAGGTTGATGCACCAGCACGAGAAGTTTTAGAAAATTTGGCTGATGAGCGCAATCCTCTTTACGAGGAAATTGCTGACGTGACTATTCGTACGGATGAGCAAAGCGCCAAAGTCGTCGCTAACCAAATCATTGAATTACTGGAAAAAAACTGATTATAGCGAGTCCGCACGGCGGCAAGCGATAAGGCGAAAGCTGATATGGAACAAGTGACTGTTACGTTAGGTGAAAGAAGCTACCCAATTACCATAGCCGAAGGGCTATTTTCTGACAATGAGGCGTTCAAGCCCCTGCAAGCCGGCCAGCAAGTCATGATAGTGACCAATGAAACGCTTGCTCCCCTGTATCTTGAACAGGTGAAATCCACATTGCAGAGAATGGATCTTCGGGTAAATGAAGTTATCTTGCCTGACGGCGAGCAGTACAAATCGCTTTTTGTGCTTAATGACATCTTTTCCGCCCTGCTGGAAAATAATCATGGTCGTGACACAACACTTATCGCTCTCGGTGGTGGTGTAATCGGTGATATGACGGGATTTGCCGCAGCCAGCTATCAACGCGGCGCTCGTTTTATCCAAATACCCACCACGCTACTTTCTCAGGTTGACTCCTCTGTCGGTGGAAAAACAGGAGTCAACCATCCCCTCGGCAAAAACATGATAGGGGCTTTTTATCAGCCTGCATCTGTTGTTGTCGATCTCAATTGTTTGAAAACATTGCCCGCCCAAGAATTGTACTCAGGACTGGCTGAAGTCATTAAATACGGCGTCATTCTGGACGGTGAATTCTTTCGTTGGCTTGAAGATAATATTGAGAAATTACTGGTTCTCGATAATCAATCAATGGCTTATTGCATTCGTCGCTGCTGTGAACTCAAAGCGTTAGTCGTAGCGGCAGATGAACAAGAACGCAATGGAATGCGGGCGCTGTTAAACCTCGGCCATACCTTTGGACATGCGATTGAAGCTGAAATGGGTTATGGCGTCTGGCTACATGGTCAGGCTGTTGCTGCCGGCATGGTGATGGCAGCACGGGCATCTGAACTTGTCGGCACATTCTCAAAACAAGAGACCCTGCGCATTATCCGTTTACTTGAACGGGCAAAATTACCGATCAGCGGCCCTGCCGAAATGTCTCCTGATGCCTACCTTCCTCACATGATGCGTGATAAAAAAATCTCCGCAGGAAAACTACATCTCGTGCTACCCACCGCTATTGGGGAGGCAAAACTTCGCTCTGATATTGGGCAGGAAGTGATACTGGATGCCATTCGCCTATGTCAGCCATCCACCAGCTAATTCCACGATTTTATTCATAAATTTCAAGTTGCGGCTCAGCAGTGAGTGAAAGTTATTGTCAAAGCAACAACTTGGAAGATGAAGGGAATATCTGGATGTGGCAAAATTCTCTCTGAGGATAAAAGCTGAATGATGAATCATTCTCTAGCTGTTATGCTATAAGATAGCTACATTATCAGACAGAACTTTATCGGTTTTAGTTAGGTCAGACTGCCAAACCTCTTAAATAACAATTGGCAGTATTATCTCTGTCGGGAGGGCATATGGACGAATTAAAATCAGAAAACAAACAACAAACAGAAAACGAATTTAAGCCTGATACGTCTGATCGCAGCCCTCAGCGATCCAGAAAACAATCTAATCAACCCAAACTGGCTGTATCTCGTCAGCAAATGATGATTGGTGTTGGTATTCTGGTACTTTTGCTTCTGATTATTGCTATCAGTTCTGCATTAAAATCACCCACTGAGCATGAAAAGCAGCAATCTTCAGAGGCAACGGAAAAGAGTATCGATCTTTCTGGATCTTCTTCACTTTCCCCTGACACTCAAGGTAGTGAACAGTCTGAAGATAAAGCCCCCCCAGCTAATGAATCCTCAATCAATGGCCCTCGTGAAATCAGCCCACCGCCAGTAAGTAGTACTCCAAGTAAAGATCTTGCTCCGGCAACCGGAACGGGTGGTTACAACCAACGTATAGAATTGCCCGGTGATATCACTGATGCTTTGAATCAGCAGCAAAGCAACATTAATCACTCAGTACAAAAAGACTTGACGCCACCACCGATCAAACCAACCGCTACTCCGCAAAAAACGGAGAAAATGACGCCTCCTAAAATAGAAAAAGAAAGCCAGTCTAAGGCAGCAACTAAACCTGTCTCGGGCAATAATCAGGCTACTCACAATAGTCACGTTAATGCAAAAAGTGCAGGTGGCGACTTACTAAAAGCCCCGGCAAACCGATTCACTCTCCAACTGAGCAGCGCGAGCCGCTCCGATACCTTAATTGCTTTCGCGAAAAAACATAACCTTAATAACTACAGGGTTTATGAAACCAAACGTGACGGTAAGGCATGGTTTATCTTGATTCATGGTAACTACGGTTCAGTTTCTGATGCTAAAATCGCCATTTCCTCACTCCCTGCGGAAGTTCAGGCGAAAAAACCGTGGGTCAGAAAACTACAACAGGTTCAGCAAGATCTGAAAAGATAAAACTATTTTGATTAGGCGCTGATATGCAGTCCTAAACAGAGTACAATCTGCGGCTCTGAAATTATTGAATAACTAATTTGACGGCATGAAAAAAAAACGCGCTTTCTTAAAATGGGCCGGTGGAAAATACCCCTTGGTAGATGATATTAAACGTCATCTGCCAGAGGGCGATTGCTTGATTGAGCCATTTGTTGGCGCAGGCTCGGTATTCCTGAATACCGATTATGATTCTTACATTTTGTCAGATATCAATAGTGATCTGATCAATCTGTACGACACCGTAAAATCTCGTGCGGATGAGTTTATTAATCATGCCCGTCCATTATTTTCATCGGAATACAACAATTCCGAAAACTTCTATCGCCTGAGAGAAGAGTTCAACAAAAGCAAAGATCCCTTTCGCCGCAGTATGTTGTTTCTTTATCTCAACCGACACTGCTATAACGGTCTTTGCCGGTATAATTCACGGGGTGAGTTCAACGTTCCTTTCGGGCGCTATAAAAAACCTTATTTTCCTGAACATGAGCTTTACTGGTTTGCCGAAAAATCCCGGAAGGCGACTTTTATCTGCCAACATTACGAAGTCGCACTAAACAACGCGCCAAAAGGTTCGGTGGTTTATTGTGATCCCCCGTATGCACCACTTTCGGCTACGGCTAATTTTACAGCCTACCATACAAATAGCTTTAATCTTCTTGATCAGGAAAATCTGGCACAAATCGCCTATTATCTCTCGTCTCAACAAGGCATTCCGGTGCTCATTTCCAATCACGACACGCCGATGACACGAGATTGGTATCATCAGGCTTCCCTTTACATTGTTAAAGCCCGCCGGACAATCAGTAGAAATATTCTTGCCCGAAGTAAAGTTGATGAGCTTTTGGCGTTATACTGCCAGAAATAAGTGAGGCTTCCTGTCCCTGAAATAACAGGGATAAAACAATGAATTGGAGAAGATAATAATGAAGAAAGACTTTCTGATCGCCCCATCCATTCTATCCGCAGATTTTGCCCGATTAGGTGAAGATACCGCTAAAGTTTTGGAAGCAGGCGCTGATGTTGTGCACTTTGATGTCATGGATAACCATTACGTACCAAATTTGACTATTGGCCCAATGGTCTGTCAGGCGCTACGCGATTATGGTATCACCGCACCAATTGATGTTCACCTGATGGTAAAACCGGTTGATCGAATTATCCCTGATTTTGCCAAAGCAGGTGCTACCTATATTACTTTTCATCCTGAAGCGAGCGAACATATCGATCGCACCTTACAACTTATCAAGGAACATGGCTGTAAAGCTGGCTTGGTTTTCAATCCTGCTACGCCTCTCAGATACCTTGATTATGTATTGGATAAACTGGATGTGATTCTCCTGATGTCTGTTAACCCAGGCTTCGGCGGTCAGTCTTTCATCCCTGAGACACTGAACAAACTACGTCAAGTACGCAAAATCATTGATGACAGCGGGTACGATATCCGTCTTGAAGTTGATGGTGGCATTAAGCCTAATAATATTGCCGCGGCTGCTCAGGCTGGTGCTGATATGTTTGTTGCTGGCTCTGCTATTTTCAGTCAGCCGGATTATAAAGCCGTTGTTAATGAGATGCGTCGCGAATTATCAAAGGTAGCGCCATGACAAATAACGTAGTAGAAGGAATTCGTGCCATTGCATTTGATCTGGATGGCACACTGGTGGACAGTGCCAGCGGTCTGGCAGATGCGTTGGATCAAGCCCTGATAGCCAAGGGCTTGCCCACTGCGGGCAAAGAGCGAGTTGCTATTTGGATAGGCAACGGGGCGGATGTCATGGTTGAACGCGCACTAAAATGGGCGGGTGTTGAAACGTCTCCTGAATTGCACCAAGAAACCCGCAAACTGTTTGATGCGTTTTATGAAACCAGCGTCACCACAGGTAGCCAACTGTTTCCTCATGTAAAAGAGACGTTGGCAGAACTGGCAAAACACAATTTGCCCATGGCGATTATCACGAATAAGCCCACTCCTTTTATTGCCCCATTGCTGGAATCATTGGGTATCAGTGAATACTTTTCATTGGTGTTGGGCGGTGATGATGTTAAAGAGAAGAAACCACATCCTGCACCGCTGTATCTAACAATGGGTATGTTTGGCCTACATAAAGAAGAATTGCTTTTTGTGGGTGATTCTCGTAATGATATTTTGGCAGCACAAGCCGCAGGCTGTCCTTGCGTTGGTTTGACCTATGGATATAACTACGGAGAATCTATAGCATTAAGCCAGCCAAATTATGTATTAGACCATTTTCCGGATCTACTTCAAACGATTGGACTATCCACTTTGAAACTATTATCCACTCTGAAAAGACAGGAAGCTTAATAAAATGAATGAACCCACTGTAATGAAATCGAACTCCCAAAAACCTATTGTATTCAGCGGTGCACAACCTTCCGGTGAATTGACCATCGGTAACTATATGGGGGCATTGCGTCAGTGGGTAAAAATGCAAGATGAATATGATTGCATCTACTGCATCGTTAACCAGCATGCCATTACCGTGCGCCAAGATCCCGATGAACTGAGAAAACGCACTCTGGATACGCTGGCGCTTTACCTTGCTTGTGGTATCGATCCAAAGAAAAGCACCATTTTTGTTCAGTCACATGTTCCACAACATACTCAGTTGGCCTGGGTACTGAACTGTTACGCCTATTTCGGTGAACTCAGCCGTATGACTCAGTTTAAGGATAAATCTGCCCGTCATTCAGAAAATATTAATGCGGGCCTGTTTGATTATCCTGTTCTGATGGCCGCTGATATTTTACTTTATCAGGCCAATCAGATCCCTGTGGGCATTGACCAGAAACAACACCTTGAGTTGACCCGTGATTTGGCACTGCGTTTTAACGCCTTATATGGTGATATCTTCACTGTCCCAGAGCCATTCATTCCAAAAGAGGGCGCTCGCGTGATGGCATTGCAAGATCCGGGCAAGAAAATGTCGAAGTCGGATGATAACCATAGTAACTTCATCGCATTGCTTGAAGATCCAAAATCTGTCGCCAAGAAAATCAAACGTGCCGTTACAGATTCTGAAGAGCCACCTCGTGTACGCTATGACCTGGAAAATAAACCTGGTGTTTCTAACTTACTGGATATTCTTGCTGGCGTCACAGGCAAAACTATCCCTGAGTTGGAAGCTGAGTTTGAAGGCAAAATGTATGGTCATTTAAAAGGGGCGGTTGCTGATGCCGTATGTGAAATGTTAACTGGCTTACAAGAGCGTTTCCACCATTTCCGTAATGATGAAGCATTGCTTAACCAAATCATGGCAGAAGGGGCAGCTAAAGCTCAGGCTCGTGCTCAGGCAACTTTGGATAAAGTTTATGAAGCAGTAGGGCTTATTGCTCATCCGTAATCATGTTATTCATCGCCAAAGGTGATCAATAGATCGCCTTTGGCTTTTTGGTAGTTTCCTTTGACATATTCATAAGACCTTCGAACATAAAGTAGAAAAAAATCAATAAAACGATTATTTTTTATTTTTCACCGTCGCCCAATCAGCTTTAGTATCAACCTTTTTAAACATTAAATCTAAGCCACTATTCATTTGCCAATTTCTAGGAGGACTAATAAAATCAATTTCATGTTGATTATCCAGCTCTTTATTTTTAACTATAGAAAAAAGCTCTTGATAAGACTGTGGCCCTGTCATATCGACAGTTAAATCAAGACGGCGACATCTACGATACGAAGGTGTGTTCATAGAAGGTAAATGAGGAACAATCCCCGTTCTCCATTTAGAGCTTAATGTTTTATCCTCTTGATTATAAGTATACTTTTTAATATTACAGGCAATAAAAACTAAAAGAGCCATGATTTTTTCTGATCGGGGTTGTGCAGCAATAATGCCATTTGAAAACTCATTATAAACTAATTTTTTTATTCGACAGGCATCAAGATATCTTATATTCCATTTTTCATCACTCTGGCTTACTCTTCCCCATCCCATTCCATGACAATCACCAAAACCTATATCCGATTTAAGCTCTAATTTTTCAAACCTTGCTCTTCGATTAAAGCGCTTTTCGATAGGTAAATTTTGACCAAAGCAGTAAGATTGCATATATTTTATATCTGAATCAGTGAGTTCAACATCAACATCAAGATATATCCCGCCTTCCATATACAAAATAACCAAACGCGCAATATCACTGGCAGAGGCATAGTTTTTAAAATCACCATGTAACTGAAGATGAAATATATGATGTAAGAATCTTATTACCTTAGAATAATCATTAGAACGCACACCAGAACTGGTTGGATGAAATATACGATGTAAAAAACTCATTCTCGTAGAGTCATTATTATAACGTACACCAAGATTGGTTAATTCAGCTCTTTTCTTCTCGTACAAATCACGTGTAAAATCGGTATCAATAAGAGATGAAGAGTGATTTATTAAGAAATTAAATGCCGTTTCAATATCTCTATATACAAATTGATTTCCAAATAACTCCCCAATATCAAGAACAACATCATTATACTTAAAGTTAATATTTATTAATCTATTCAATATTAATGATTTAACATTTTTTAGCCCCCAAATATTAACTTCAAAACCAGGATTCTCAGATTTTATCGCAATGATACGCCTTAAATCTTTCTCGGAAATTTTACTTCCAACCCAAAAATAATGAATTTTTTTTGGAATCTTCATAAATACCCCTTCATAGCCATTAATATTTTAATGTTGGTTTACTTTATATTCCCGTAGTATTATTAATCCGTATGGAGAATTCATTTTAATAGTATTAGAAGATATTTTTGTGATATAAATCACAATAAAAAACCTATATATTTACTCCAATATGTAAATATAATCTATTTAACAATAGGAATAAACACAAAGAAAAATTTAAAAGATAAAAATAAATATGACGATAACAAGAATATAGTTATCGTCTACTGGATTATAATAGAATATTGTTTAGTGATTCTTTAAAATTAAAATAATTTTACTTTCCAAATAAACGACGACTGAAATCTTCAATTTTTCCATACAATATCCGTTGCTGCATCTTCAGGTTCCAACTGGCAGATAACCCCGCAGCTCTCATTAAACGTTGGTATTCTTCTTCATCAAATGGACTATGGAAAGCAATGGAGATGGCTTCTTTAACAGAAATATCACTATTGCGGCTCAGCAATCTTATCGGTTCACTCACGCTGACAAAACCAGAAGAAATAACACGATATAGCCAACCACAATATCCGCTATCTTGCATGATGGCAGAAAAGTTATTAATTCCAGTAAGATGATTGAGTTTATAACAAGGAGCGCGGGGCTGTGTAACCTGAATCAAAGCTTCTCCCCACTGGAATATATCCCCGATATAGACATTCTCTTCCGTCATGCCTTCCGTAGATAAGTTTTCACCAAACAATGGTGGTGAGAATAATTCCGTTAATTCAGGAAATTGCCTTTTCCAAAAGAGATAATGTTCCATAGGATAATGACAAAGCGCGCGATCAGGCCCGCCATGAAAACGGGTTTCTGCCTGTTCATCACCTTCCAGACCAAGAGAGGTAAGCTGTAAACGGCCATTCACCAGCAGTTTGTTAATTGCGCTGGAACCCCATTTTTCGGAGGATATTATTTTGCCTCTATATACCTGTAGGTAATACATTTCTATTCCTCCCCAATAGACGAGTATAAATATTACCCTGAGCGAATAAACGCGGCAAGCCTCGCTTCAATTCACAATGGAGGGAAAACTTCCCTCCAAGACGTTAATTCCGGCCTTCGTAACCGTCTGTATAAGTGGCAGATATGGCTTCAGACATGGCCTTGAGCCATTTTGGTGAAGCAGTCTCGTTGTAAGCCTTACCTGCAAACCATGATTTTCTCTGAATAGAGTTCAGAAACTCATCACTGCTGAAATAACTTACACGTTTCTGCGCATCTTCCGGCGTCATCCCTGCTTCCCTGTCCTTTTTACCTAGTTGCCAGAACTGTTCAAAATAAGGTACAGAAAGCTGGATGCTATCGTATATTTTAGTATGGAAATTAGGGTCAAAATCGTCGTTAGAAGCATAAATGAAATGCTTGGCGTTGCGTTCAGCACTACTCTTTGGCTGTGAGCATCCGACCATGAGAGAGGATACTATAAGGGTTGTTACTATCATGACAGCGTTCTTTTTCATTATTGCATTGTGCCTTTAATCGTGAAGCAGAAAGAATGCCAAATAATAAATAAAAATTATGAATAATAAAAATGCTGATCACTGTAGTGACCAGCATTATCAAGGGAGGAATTTTTTAGCACTTATTTAATTTTTTCTTCGTAACGTCTTGCAGCCTCATCCCAGTTAACGACATGCCAGAATGCTTTAATGTAGTCGGGACGACGGTTCTGATACTTCAGATAATAAGCGTGCTCCCACACATCCAAACCCACAATCGGGTAACCAGAAGCACCTGCGATCTCTTCACCCATAAGCGGGCTATCCTGATTGGCCGTTGAAACAACCGCCAGTTTGCCTTCTTCTTTCAACACCAACCATGCCCAGCCGGAACCAAAACGCGTGGCTGCCGCTTGTTCAAATTTTTCTTTGAAGCTGTCGATACTTCCAAAATCGCGCTCAATAGCCGCTTTCAAAACACCAGACAATTCAGTACCCAGTTTTAAGCCTTTCCAGAACAAGCTGTGGTTTGAGTGCCCACCTGCATTATTGCGAACAAAAGTACGCTTATCAGCAGGCACTTTATCAAGATGCTGGACTAGGTCGTCAATATCCAGCCCGCTTAATTCAGGGAAGGCCTCCAGAGCTGTATTCGTGTTAGTGACATAAGTCTGATGGTGCTTGGTATGATGAATTTCCATCGTTTGTTTATCGAAATGAGGCTCTAGAGCATCATAAGAGTAAGGCAAAGAAGGCAGTGAATAGCTCATGTCATATCTCCAGTTGTTTAGAATATATAAAACTCACACTTGTAGACAGGATGATTATTATAGTGAATTGAATGATAATGAAAATGATTATCAATTCCATGTGTTCACTATGGTTTTCTTCTATAGGCTCGCGTTTCATACCAGAATTAAACTGAAAATCTAAACAAAATCGACTTTATGAAATTTTTAACCACAGATATAACTGACAACCTTACTTAACTTCACCCAATGACACTGCACTAAATGATCATTCCATGAAATTCATTCTCTTTATTGCGTGATCTTCCGCGCAAAAAAGAAACAAAAATTCCCCTTGCACTTTAGTTAACGTTGTTTTGACATAGTATTAACAATTGCAAGGAGATAAAAATATGACTCAAATAATCAAGCATCTTATTCCTGCTGATATGGCAGATACGGCCCTGATAAGCAAACAACAATATCAACAAGACTACCAATGGTCGCTACAAGACCCTGAAGGGTTTTGGGGTGAAAAAGGTAAAATAGTGGATTGGATAAGGCCCTACACTAAGGTCAAAAACACGTCTTTCGACCCAGGGCATATCAATATCCGCTGGTTTGAAGATGGAACACTGAATTTAAGTGCCAACTGTCTCGATCGCCATCTGGAAGAGCGTGGCGATCAAACCGCCATTATATGGGAAGGAGATAATCCAGCAGAATCCCGACACGTTACGTACCGCGAGTTACATTATGATGTCTGCCAGTTTGCCAATGTTTTGAAAAAACTGGGTGTCAAAAAAGGTGATGTTGTTGCTATCTATATGCCTATGGTGCCAGAAGCTGCTGTTGCAATGCTGGCTTGTGCCCGTATAGGAGCAATCCACTCTGTGATTTTTGGTGGCTTTTCTCCGGATGCAATTTCAGGCAGAGTTATCGATTCTAATGCCAAGCTTGTTGTTACCGCAGATGAAGGTTTGAGGGCCGGCCGTACGATTCCATTGAAGAAAAATGTCGATGAGGCGCTGAGCAATCCTGCTGTGACGAGTGTCACTAATGTGGTTGTCTTCAGACGCACAGGAAATACCAGCAACTGGCATGACGGCCGTGATTTATGGTGGCATGAGCTTATCGAAAATATCAGCTCAGATTGCCCTGTTGAAGAGATGAATGCTGAAGATCCGTTATTCATCCTTTATACCTCTGGTTCAACCGGTAAACCCAAAGGCGTTTTGCATACGACCGGGGGTTATCTGGTCTATGCTTCCCTGACGTTCAAATATACGTTTGATTATCGTCCCGGTGAGATTTATTGGTGCACAGCCGATGTAGGCTGGGTCACAGGGCATAGCTATTTGCTCTATGGCCCATTGTCCTGCGGTGCCACGACCTTAATGTTTGAAGGCGTTCCCAACTATCCCGATGTTAATCGCCTCTGTCAGATCGTTGATAAGCACCAGGTTAATATTATTTATACTGCACCAACCGCCATTAGAGCATTGATGGCTGAAGGCGATAAAGCTATAGAAGGAACCAAACGCACGTCGTTACGTATCATGGGTTCTGTCGGTGAGCCAATTAACCCGGAAGCCTGGGAATGGTATTACCAAAAGATAGGTAATAGTAAATGCCCTATCGTGGACACATGGTGGCAAACTGAAACAGGCGGATTCATGATTACGCCATTACCCGGTGCGACCGATCTCAAAGCAGGCTCCGCTACCCTGCCTTTTTTCGGCATTAGCCCGGCATTGGTCGATAATTCAGGGGAAATCTTAGAGGGAGAAAATGAAGGCAATCTCGTTATCACGGACTCCTGGCCTGCACAAGCACGTACTTTATTCGGCGATCATGAACGTTTCGAACAAACCTATTTTTCCACCTTTAAGGGAATGTATTTCAGTGGCGATGGTGCCCGACGTGATGAAGATGGCTATTACTGGATCACAGGCCGTGTCGATGATGTTCTGAATATTTCAGGCCATCGCCTAGGCACCGCAGAAATTGAATCAGCGTTGGTTGCATATCCCAAAATCGCTGAAGCGGCCGTTGTTGGTATTCCTCACCATATCAAAGGACAAGCTATTTACGCTTATGTCACGCTAATTCATGGTGAAGAACCTTCCCCAGAACTGTATACCGAAGTCAGAAATTGGGTTCGTAAAGAAATAGGCCCGATTGCAACACCCGATATTCTTCATTGGACGGATTCTCTCCCCAAAACGCGTTCCGGAAAGATCATGCGGCGTATTTTACGCAAAATTGCTTCTGGTGATACCAGTAACTTAGGAGATACCTCCACACTGGCTGATCCGGGCGTTGTTGAAAAACTACTGGAAGAAAAACAATCCATAAAGATGTCGTAAAACATATATGCCGCCGCAAGGCGGCTTGAATGACGTATCGCCAAAAGTACATAACTGCTCAGGGACGTGGCTAATAGTCATGAATTCTCTCGGAAACGGCTACCCCGTATCTGGCATTCCATAATGTAACTTAAGGTGTGTCGTTTAAAATCAACAAGGAGATACTCTGATGAATCCTGATATTTATCAAGAGATTGAAAATAATCCCCGCTTTAAGGAGTTGATTAAAAAGCGAGGACGTTTTGCCTGGTTGTTATCCATCACTATGTTAGTGCTTTATGTTGGTTTTATTTTCCTTATTGCCTTTGCACCTGAATGGCTTGGAACACCTCTCAATGAAAGCACGAGTATAACTCGCGGTATCCCCGTAGGTATTGGGATTATCTTTGCTTCTTTCATATTGACGGGGATTTATGTTGTGCGAGCGAATGGTGAATTCGATCGCCTGACATCCACTATTCTCAATGAGGTGAGAAAATGAAAAAAATTGTATTGTTAGCAATACCGCTATTTTCTTTCCTCTTTCCTATCTTAGCGCGAGCAGATGCTATTTCAGGTCATGTAGAAAAACAACCCCTGAATATTCAAGCGATTGTCATGTTTATGTTATTCGTCGGGTTAACGCTTTTCATTACTTATTGGGCCTCAAAACGGACCATTTCACGCTCAGATTATTATACCGCCGGTGGGCGTATTACCGGTTTCCAAAATGGAATGGCGATAGCGGGTGACTATATGTCAGCAGCCTCTTTTCTGGGCATTTCTGCGCTAGTTTATACCTCTGGTTATGATGGGTTGATCTATTCCATAGGTTTCCTCGTTGGCTGGCCAATTATTCTCTTCCTCATTGCTGAACGATTAAGAAATCTAGGGCGTTATACTTTTGCAGATGTTGCTTCTTATCGACTAAAGCAACGCCCTATCCGCACGTTGTCCGCCATGGGTTCACTGGTTGTTGTCGCGTTATATCTGATAGCCCAGATGGTGGGGGCAGGAAAACTTATCGAATTGCTATTTGGATTGAACTACTACGTTGCGGTTGTTTTAGTCGGCATCCTAATGGTGCTTTATGTACTGTTTGGTGGAATGCTGGCAACAACATGGGTTCAGATTATCAAAGCAATCCTGCTGCTGGCAGGAGCAACATTTATGGCTCTGATGGTCATGAAAACAGTAAATTTCAATTTCAATGATCTGTTTAAAGAAGCCGTTGCTGTACATTCTCTTGGCCCTGCAATCATGAGCCCCGGCGGATTGGTCTCTGATCCTATATCCGCTCTCTCTTTAGGACTGGCATTAATGTTCGGTACTGCCGGATTACCGCATATCATCATGCGATTTTTTACTGTTAATGATGCCAAAGAAGCCCGTAAAAGCGTTTTCTATGCCACCGGCTTTATTGGTTATTTTTATATACTGACGTTCATTATCGGGTTTGGTGCAATCTTATTGGTCAGTGCTAACCCTTCATTCAAAGATGAAGCCGGGGCGTTAATTGGTGGCACGAATATGGCTGCTGTCCATCTGGCAAGTGCCGTTGGCGGTGATTTTTTCCTTGGCTTTATCTCTGCTGTTGCTTTTGCCACTATTTTGGCTGTCGTTGCCGGATTAACGCTAGCCGGGGCCTCAGCGGTTTCCCATGATCTCTATGCCAATGTCATTAAACAGGGTCAGGCTAATGAACGTGACGAGCTGAGAGTGTCAAAAATTACTGTCGTTATTTTGGGTATCGTTGCTATCGGGTTGGGGATTTTATTTGAAAAGCAAAATATCGCCTTTATGGTTGGTTTGGCGTTCTCCATTGCTGCAAGCTGCAATTTCCCAATTATTTTACTGTCGATGTACTGGAGCAAGCTGACAACACGAGGAGCTTTAGTTGGCGGATGGTTGGGATTAATGACAGCCGTTGTATTAATGATACTTGGCCCAACAATCTGGGTCAGTATTCTTGGCCATGAAAAACCGATTTATCCTTATGAGTATCCCGCTCTATTTTCTATGTTCATAGCATTTATCGGGGCATGGTTATTTTCGATCACTGATACATCGAAACAAGGCCAACAGGAAAGGGATATGTTTCGTCGCCAGTTTATTCGTTCACAAACGGGGATTGGAATTGAGCAAGGAAAAGTACATTAAGCTAACAATTTATTTTCCCCAAATGCAAAAAAGCCATCCGGTTCAGGATGGCTTCTCTGGCTAATTGAATGTCTGGCAGTGTCCTACTCTCACATGGGGAGACCCCACACTACCATCGGCGCTACGGCGTTTCACTGCTGAGTTCGGCATGGGGTCAGGTGGGACCACCGCGCTGTTGCCGCCAGACAAATTCTG
>NZ_NKHR01000009.1:157446-160676 GCF_014467285.1 Xenorhabdus sp. PB62.4
ATGTCTGGCAGTGTCCTACTCTCACATGGGGAGACCCCACACTACCATCGGCGCTACGGCGTTTCACTGCTGAGTTCGGCATGGGGTCAGGTGGGACCACCGCGCTGTTGCCGCCAGACAAATTCTGTATTCAATCCCGAACAAGCTGCTGTCTTGCATTTGAAACCCCATTCTGCTCTCTCTCTACGCCCAAAACACCTTCGGTGTTGTCAGGTTAAGCCGCACGGTTCATTAGTACCGGTTAGCTCAACGTGTCGCCACGCTTACACACCCGGCCTATCCACGTCCTCGTCTCGAACGTTCCTTCAGTGTCCTCAAGGGACAAGGGAAGACTCATCTCAAGGCAAGTTTCCCGCTTAGATGCTTTCAGCGGTTATCTCTGCCGCACTTAGCTACCGGGCAATGCCATTGGCATGACAACCCGAACACCAGTGGTGCGTCCACTCCGGTCCTCTCGTACTAGGAGCAGCCCCTTTCAATCTTCCAACGCCCACGGCAGATAGGGACCGAACTGTCTCACGACGTTCTAAACCCAGCTCGCGTACCACTTTAAATGGCGAACAGCCATACCCTTGGGACCTACTTCAGCCCCAGGATGTGATGAGCCGACATCGAGGTGCCAAACACCGCCGTCGATATGAACTCTTGGGCGGTATCAGCCTGTTATCCCCGGAGTACCTTTTATCCGTTGAGCGATGGCCCTTCCATACAGAACCACCGGATCACTAAGACCTACTTTCGTACCTGCTCGAGCCGTCACTCTCGCAGTCAAGCCAGCTTATGCCTTTGCACTAACCTCACGATGTCCGACCGTGATTAGCTAACCTTCGTGCTCCTCCGTTACGCTTTGGGAGGAGACCGCCCCAGTC
Organism: Xenorhabdus sp. PB62.4; assembly: GCF_014467285.1. Lineage (NCBI taxonomy): Bacteria > Pseudomonadati > Pseudomonadota > Gammaproteobacteria > Enterobacterales > Morganellaceae > Xenorhabdus > Xenorhabdus sp. PB62.4. The sequence continues at coordinate 158,316 of NZ_NKHR01000009.1, forward strand.
AAACTACCCACCAGACACTGTCCGCAACCCGGGTCACGGGCCTGCGTTAGAACATCAAACATTCAAGGGTGGTATTTCAAGGATGGCTCCATGCAGACTGGCGTCCACACTTCCAAGCCTCCCACCTATCCTACACATCAAGGCTCAAGGTTCAGTGTCAAGCTATAGTAAAGGTTCACGGGGTCTTTCCGTCTTGCCGCGGGTACACTGCATCTTCACAGCGAGTTCAATTTCACTGAGTCTCGGGTGGAGACAGCCTGGCCATCATTACGCCATTCGTGCAGGTCGGAACTTACCCGACAAGGAATTTCGCTACCTTAGGACCGTTATAGTTACGGCCGCCGTTTACTGGGGCTTCGATCAAGAGCTTCGCCTTGCGGCTGACCCCATCAATTAACCTTCCAGCACCGGGCAGGCGTCACACCGTATACGTCCACTTTCGTGTTTGCACAGTGCTGTGTTTTTATTAAACAGTTGCAGCCAGCTGGTATCTTCGGCTGATTTCAGCTCCGCCCGCAGGGGCTTCACCTACCTATCAGCGTGCCTTCTCCCGAAGTTACGGCACCATTTTGCCTAGTTCCTTCACCCGAGTTCTCTCAAGCGCCTGAGTATTCTCTACCTGACCACCTGTGTCGGTTTGGGGTACGATTCAATGTTACCTGAGGCTTAGAGGCTTTTCCTGGAAGCAGGGCATCTGTCACTTCAGCACCGTAGTGCCTCGTCATTACGCCTCAGTGTTAACAGCGGTCCGGATTTACCAAAACCACCCACCTACACGCTTAAACCGGGACGACCGTCGCCCGGCTGACATAGCCTTCTCCGTCCCCCCTTCGCAGTAACACCGAGTACAGGAATATTAACCTGTTTCCCATCGACTACGCTTTTCAGCCTCGCCTTAGGGGTCGACTCACCCTGCCCCGATTAACGTTGGACAGGAACCCTTGGTCTTCCGGCGAGCGGGTTTTTCACCCGCTTTATCGTTACTTATGTCAGCATTCGCACTTCTGATACCTCCAGCAAACCTCACAGTTCACCTTCAGCGGCTTACAGAACGCTCCCCTACCCAACAACACTTACGTGTCGCTGCCGCAGCTTCGGTGCATGGTTTAGCCCCGTTACATCTTCCGCGCAGGCCGACTCGACCAGTGAGCTATTACGCTTTCTTTAAATGATGGCTGCTTCTAAGCCAACATCCTGGCTGTCTGAGCCTTCCCACTTCGTTTCCCACTTAACCATGACTTGGGGACCTTAGCTGGCGGTCTGGGTTGTTTCCCTCTTCACGACGGACGTTAGCACCCGCCGTGTGTCTCCCGTGATAACATTCTTCGGTATTCGCAGTTTGCATCGGGTTGGTAAGTCGGGATGACCCCCTAGCCGAAACAGTGCTCTACCCCCGAAGATGAGTTCACGAGGCGCTACCTAAATAGCTTTCGGGGAGAACCAGCTATCTCCCGGTTTGATTGGCCTTTCACCCCCAGCCACAAGTCATCCGCTAATTTTTCAACATTAGTCGGTTCGGTCCTCCAGTTAGTGTTACCCAACCTTCAACCTGCCCATGGCTAGATCACCGGGTTTCGGGTCTATACCCTGCAACTTAACGCCCCGTTAAGACTCGGTTTCCCTGCGGCTCCCCTAAACGGTTAACCTTGCTACAGAATATAAGTCGCTGACCCATTATACAAAAGGTACGCAGTCACACCTTAAAAGGTGCTCCCACTGCTTGTACGTACACGGTTTCAGGTTCTCTTTCACTCCCCTCGCCGGGGTTCTTTTCGCCTTTCCCTCACGGTACTGGTTCACTATCGGTCAGTCAGGAGTATTTAGCCTTGGAGGATGGTCCCCCCATATTCAGACAGGATACCACGTGTCCCGCCCTACTCTTCGAGCTCCCAACACCAGCGTCTTCGGATACGGGGCTGTCACCCTTTACTGCCGGCCTTTCCAGACCGTTCTCCTGACGCTGATATTGTTGATGGCTCTGGGCTGCTCCCCGTTCGCTCGCCGCTACTGGGGGAATCTCGGTTGATTTCTTTTCCTCGGGGTACTGAGATGTTTCAGTTCCCCCGGTTCGCCTCATTCACCTATGGATTCAGTGAATGATAGTGCAACGGATTGCACTGGGTTTCCCCATTCGGATATCGCCGGCTGATAACGCTGCTTATCAGCTCACCGGCGCTTTTCGCAGATTAGCACGTCCTTCATCGCCTCTGACTGCCTAGGCATCCACCGTGTACGCTTATTCGCTTAACCTCACAACCCGAAGGTGTCTTCAGATTGGAGTATTGAGAGACTCATCAATGCCATTTTTCAATAACACTGATTGTTTCAAATTTTCAGCTTGTTCCAGATTGTTAAAGAGCA
>NZ_NKHR01000090.1:0-1012 GCF_014467285.1 Xenorhabdus sp. PB62.4
ACGCGATGCTCGACTTTAACACCCTATAACCTTGGCTTGTTGAAGCAAGTCGCGTTGACTTTTGCCTTGTTTAAAATTGGCAAAAATACCCAACGTGTGAGAAAGCAGTTTTCTGGCTATTCGATTACTCAAGTGCCACAAATCCCGTGCCCAGCACTTTTCGATAGCAAATTGCCCGGCGAGTTGGCCAATGACGGTTTCAATTAAACGTCGCCTGGCATTAATGCGCTTTCTCGTCTCTCTGGGGACAGGGTCATCCATATTGGCACGCACCGGGGTTATCATTTCAATGCCTTCTTTTTTCATTTCTTGTTTAAATTCAGTACCTAAATACCCTTTATCGCCAAGCAAATAGCCTTTTATCGGGCCGATTACATCCCAGGTTGCTTCACGCTCACTGACATTGGCGGGTGTCAGCGTAAACCCCGTTACCACGCCGGTTTCATCTATCATAAGATGCCCTTTAAAGCCGTAGTAAGTTTCGTTTTTGGCGGCGCAGTACCCATAATCGGCTTGTCCTTTAAAGTTGGCACTGCCTTTTGCTCTTTTGAATCCACAGACGGCCAGCGGAAATCCGTCGATAATATGTACCGGCTTGTCGAACGCGCCCAATAATCTCGCCAGCTTTTCTTGCCGTTTTTGTTTGACAACCCAAAGATTAGAGGCTTGTTTGGCAAAGTTAGCGCGTGAACCTAACCCCGGAAACCATGCGCGCCAGTGGTCACAAAAATACGTCCAAATGCCTTTATCTGTTGAAAATCCTAAGAATTCACCAATCACTTCCATCGCGATGACTTCCGCATCACTCAACTTAGGTGGGATCCCCCGGCTCCTCAATCGTGTGCCTTGCTGTAACGCTGTTAAATTATCGTCTACCCAACAAAACACCCAAATGATAAAATCTTGCTGTGACATAGCCCTTGTTCCTTTATTTCTCTCAGTTTGGCGACTTAAAGTTATAAAGGAGCGGCTATGTCATTTCAACTCACCTCGAAAGTCGAGCATCGCGTTA
>NZ_NKHR01000091.1:0-962 GCF_014467285.1 Xenorhabdus sp. PB62.4
GGGTTCATCCAGCACCGCGATACGGGCAAACACCGCTGTTGTCACCGCCAGCCCGAACGCGTCGGCAGAAAGTGTGATAGTTAACGCATTATCCGGCAGACAGACAGAATACGTGGCGGCGGACGTCGGCACCATATAGGTCAGCTGCTCAGAGGCATCCCGCCTGTCCCAGCATTCATAGCGGTATTCAGCGCATAACTGGACGGCGGTATTGGCAATCAGAAACCCCAGAAACAACCGTTCCAGCGGTTTTTTGCCGGGAAACACGGCAGACAGCGCGGGACTGTCTAGCATGATAAGGTCACCTTCTTGCATGATGTTCTCCTGTGAATAAAAAAAGACGGAGAACACCCTGCCCGACGGGAAGCATGTTCCCCGTCCGGGTGACTGGCGTAGTGCCAGGTAGGATTAAATAACCTTCATCATCTATAAAGACGATATCTGCTTCCAAAGGTGGGCAGATGTACCACACAGTGTGTACTCCCTTGCAGGCTACGGGAGTGTTGTTGTCGCTGCCCGAAGGTGATCCCCACAAGCGACCGGATCATTCATCAACGTGATGACGCTAATGGACAGCGATAATACGGTCAAGGGGGGAATTCTTTTTCCGGCAGGGAAAAATAACGTTATTCTGTCTCACCATTCTGATAATACACCTGACGGATATAGTGTCCCCGCCCATCCTATAAAGATGAAAATTGATTTAATGTCTCGGAGAACGACATCAGGGAATGGCGAGGAATGGCTTGATTAAACGCCCCCGTAGAAGATAAATATGGATACACTTTTTACAACAGAACACGTTCCAGGTAGCGTTTCGAACAGCCCCCTTTACTTGGGGGCTGGGATATTTAAAATCGTTTACACAAGAAAAGAGGCCTCGAAAATTCGTTGAAAATGTAAAGATCTTTATCAACCGACGTAATATTTAGGTAAGAGGATGACGGTACTCTTCCCAATAT
>NZ_NKHR01000092.1:0-955 GCF_014467285.1 Xenorhabdus sp. PB62.4
TTAGGAATATCAGGTGCGGAACTCATCGAGGCGCGGGCATCCTTGCCCATAGTGACGCCGGATAGATTTAAGCAAGCCCATCATAAATCAAAATCAGTGTTGCAAAAACGGGGGTGACCATAGATTTTTTATTCCCGAACTCACTGTTTTATCAGTGGTTTTTAATTTGGTGCCAGAGCGGGACTAGCAAATAACTATAACTAACTGAATATATTAATTTTATATTTAACTGATTGTTATGATGCCCCTTTTTATGCCCCTGAATTATTTTGCTCTTTTTCTAATTCATTGCGCTTTCTGTTAGCTGGTATTCCCTGCCAATGAAAGATTTCCCAATAATTGCACTTATGTCATTTTGAGACTTTTCTTACTGTCTTCGTACTATTACTATTGCCTCGTAATCACACAAAGGAGGGCACATAAGAAAACATGAGAACAAAATATTTGCAGAGTATATTAGAACCCATCATTTGCGGTAAAAGAGGAAGCCGAGCTTAGATTAATGACTGACAACGAATTTCGTATTCAGTAGTAGGTCAGTACGTTAAACGCACCAACCTTGTGAAGAGGTTACGCCGAATTTCGTCGGAACCTATTGAGTGATTGAGGAGACAGCTAACTGATACCCCTGCCAGTAAGAAGCCTTTCCCGTTACCGTGATCACCTGACCTTTCCTCAATAACATCACCGACAGCGCCATCTCATCAAAGCCCACGACACGCAGCGGATAATCACTGCGCTTATCACCTGTGCCTGCATGGTAGCGACTGCCATCACCTTACCTGTCTGGTACTTTATACGCTTGGGTGCAACGGTAATCTTCCCTGTGACCGTGGAAACTATCGATTGTGAATTCTTTTGCTTTCTTCGTGCCATTTTCCATCACTTTTAGATGGTTGGTATTTCAACCATGATAAAAATCAATCAATTATATGCAAATGAATCACTGCGAACG
>NZ_NKHR01000093.1:0-950 GCF_014467285.1 Xenorhabdus sp. PB62.4
CGTAACCGACCCGCAGGGGCGATTGGAAGAGTACCGTTACAACCAACATGGCGAAATCCTCAGACGGGTACTGCCGGATGGCACCCAATGGCGTTATGAATATGAACAACACCGGCTTCATGGTGTTCTGGCGCCCAATGGTTACACCACCCGCTATGAACAGGATGGGCTGGGGCGGCTGAGGAGTGTGACGGATGCGCTGGGTCAGCAAACCCGTTATCAGCACTGCGCGTTTCATGCCAGTCCAGCCAACAGTGTCACGGAAATTGAATTACCGGATGGGGTAAAACAGCATATCGACTATGATAATGAGCGACGGGTCACTGCGGTCACTGACGGTGAGGGAAATATCACCCGTTATACCTATGGTGCCTTTGATCTGCTGACCCGGCTAACCCGCCCGGATGGGACAGTCCTACATTTTGGTTATGATCGCTTAATTCGTCTGAACAGCGTGACGATGGCAACCGGTGAAACGTATCGCTATGAGCGGGATTTAGCCGGACAAATTATCCGTGAAACCGATTTTACCGGACGCGCGATCGACTATACCTATGACCGGGCAGGCCGTCGAACCCTGACACGGTATCCCAACGGTCAGTTCATCCGTTTTTGTTACACTGCCAAAGACCAAATTCAGCGGCAGGAGTACTGGCAAACGGGAAAATTACTCTGTGAATTACAGGCCGTCACCGAATATACCTACGATGCTCAGGGCAGGATGATCTGTGCCACCTCAGCGGATGCGGTGGTGGAGTTTGACTATGACGATGCAGGGCGTGTGATTGGTGAACGACTGAACGGGCGGGAAATTACCCGGGAGTGGGATGACCTCAACGACTTGCCTGTCGCAGAAACACTGGGCGAAGATACGTTGCATTTTGGTTATAACCGGATGGGCTGGTTAAACCATTTCCAGTTTAACCAACACAGCCCGTTGTCTTTACAGC
>NZ_NKHR01000094.1:0-926 GCF_014467285.1 Xenorhabdus sp. PB62.4
GGGGGATTACCATCTCAGTATGGTATTCGGTGGAAACATTCCGGCTATTGATTATCAAGTGGTATCAAATGGTTTTAAAATTCATATCACGCCAAAGCTAAGAATTATTCATAATGGGCATGAAGGCAACACACGCCATCAATGCAATCTAATGAAAAAATATGGGAAAATAGGTGATGGATTTCTTGTTTATACCAAACAGGAAAGTGTTTTCGATAAGCCAGTTTTTTCCCTAATATATCAATTTAAAATAAATATTAGCGAACCCTCCTATGAAGGAAGAATACTTTTCCATCAGGATCTAGCTTATTACTCAGATTATATAGAGGCAGCAATCCTTGATGAAAAAGAGAATTATTTTCTTTTTAAAAAAGAGAATGTAAATATTGGCTATGATTACATTATAGATTCAGAGGCAAAAATACTTGACTTTCATGAAGAAATTTTAATAGTTAATGATAAGTATCCTGTTAAAAGCTACACTCTATTTAAGCAACCAGTACCTATCTACACCGCAATTTCCCCTAAAAAAGTTCAAGTCACCGTAAAAATCGGTAGAAAAGAACACATTTTTACCGCAGATCAATATGTCTCCTCTCAACCTGCTCCCAGTTTTGAAGAGATGTTGTATCAGTTTAATCAACTTGAAATCGATGCAGATATCTCAGATCTGAACTTTATCAATAATACAGCCAGCATTGATATTATTTTCACCGCCGTTGCAGAAGATGGTCGCAAACTAGGTTGGGAAAGTTTCAGCATCCCGGTAACTCGCAAAGTCAGTACGGATAGCGCTCTGACCTTGTACCATAATGACAATGGCGCCCAATATATGCAGTGGGGCGTTTACCGTATCCGCCTCAATACCTTGTTTGCCCGTCAGTTAGTGGAGCGTGCCACAACCGGAATCGATACGATCCTCAGTA
>NZ_NKHR01000095.1:0-914 GCF_014467285.1 Xenorhabdus sp. PB62.4
TATAGCAGAATCAACATGATCTGACACATTCGATGTGCTCGGTGAACAACTCATCAACGGAACATCTTTTTTGTCTTCTTATCGCTTTTGCCCCACCCCATTTGTGTTCTATGGGATTCAAGTCCGGACTATAAGCGGGAAGCCACTCTAATTGATGTTGACTCTCTGCTATCGCTTGTATCGTATCAAGTCGTTTATGAAAGCGCGCATTATCCATGACTATCACCGCACCGTGTGGGAGTTTTGGCAATAAATCCTGCGTCACCCACGCATGAAAGACATCGGCATTAATGTTGCCAGTCAATAAGCTTAAGGTGATGAACGTATTTTCGAGAATTGCACCAATGACGTTAATACGGCCTTTCGCGTGCCAATCATATGTACCAAAACAACGTCGCCCCTTTTCTGAATACCCGTATATCCGTGGCATTGACTGCGCGAAACCACTTTCATCCAAATACACAATCGGTTTGCCTTCCTGTTCATAGTCGCTGATGCGCTCGACAAACGCCTGACGAAGCTGAGGATTAGCGCGAGGATGTTTTAATGTTTTTTTTAAGCGTGAGCCGAAGCCGTTTCAAAGCGTAATGAATCGCCGATTGTGAGACCCCTAGGCGCTTTGCTCTTTCCCATTGATAGTCATCAGGAAAATTTTGGACATCCGCGATGAGTACCTCATCAGGAATTTTTATGGGAGGCTTATCACGCGTCATGCAAGGTTCTATTTTATGGCTCCATCGGAACAGGGTACGAATAGAAATCTCAAAATGGGCGCTCGTTTGTTCGAAAGTCAACGAATGCTTATCTTTGTATGCCAGGACTCTTTTTCGAAAATCTAAACTGTAACCCATTTCACTTTATGCCTTATCATTTTGGAGTTGGATATTATGACATATTAGTATGATTCTGCTATA
>NZ_NKHR01000096.1:0-875 GCF_014467285.1 Xenorhabdus sp. PB62.4
GGCGTTTCTTCGATAAGCTGGTCACCGCTCCACAAATAATTATGGCCTATAATAGCACTGGGCTTAACACTGAGATCCGGTTTGCCATCCAGCCAGCGCTGTAAATTGGCTGCGGCCAGTTTTCCATCGTGCACTTTCAGCTTGCGGATACGCCGCCCAAACGCATCGTATCGATAGTGCCAGCGTGAGCCGTCCGGCGTTTCACACTGCGTCAACTGATTCAGCACATCCCAGCGGTAGCGCCACACTTGTGGCCGGAAACCGTCACGCTGCTCAGTTTTTTCAATAAGCCGCCCGTTGGTGTCATAACGGTAGCGAATATTGCCGTGCTGTATCACCCGTCCCGCTTTTTGGCGTTGCGTGATTTGTGTGATTGCGCCTTGCGCATCTGTTGGGATATGCTGGCTTAAGTTGCCATTGGCATCATAACTGAACTGCTCTTCATACGGGCGTGTCCCCTGATACCGGGTCTGTATTATCTGACCGTTAGTATTGTAACGGTAACGGGTTTGTCCCCAGCGGCCATCATCAATCACCTGGAGGTTGTACGCCCGGTCATATTGCCAGCTACGGTTAACCACCGTGGCCTGTGGCGGAAAATGGGGATCGTTTTGTTGCAGAGTTTCCCGGAACAGGGGGGTTGCCCGTCCGGCTGACTGATGAGACAGCAAACCCGATGCGGTATAGCGGCTGGCAAGGATAAAGCCGTGGGCACTTTCCCGCACCATTTCTTGTCCCAATGGGTCATGCTGTAAAGACAACGGGCTGTGTTGGTTAAACTGGAAATGGTTTAACCAGCCCATCCGGTTATAACCAAAATGCAACGTATCTTCGCCCAGTGTTTCTGCGACAGGCAAGTCGTTGAGGTCATCCCA
>NZ_NKHR01000097.1:0-859 GCF_014467285.1 Xenorhabdus sp. PB62.4
TCAATTAATTTCTTTTCCAAGGCTTCAGGGGTTAATGTGCCATTAAAGGCCTGCAACGCCAGCTCATCAAAAACCGCGGTTTCGGTATAAACCACCAATGCCTGCCGGGTCGGGTTTTCTTCGGGGCCGGTATAGGCCACACGCTGATGCCCCAAATAGGTCAGGGGCATCCCCGGCGCTATCAGACTGTTTGCGGCCAGCAAGTCCTCTACCGTAAGACCTTCACGGGGTACCCGTTCTGCCGGGTAGGCCCAGGCATCGCTTCGCACGACATCCGTCAGCCCCAGTACCTGATATTCCGTGTGAGTCAGGTGATGGTAACCTTGCCGTTGCCGGGTAAGCCGCAATTGCTGTTGCTGCTCATCATAGCTGCTGTCAAATAATGTCGCCGGCAGCGTATCCGGGTAAGGCGAGACAGCGGGTTTAGGGCGGCGGGGATAAGCAATCTCGACGGTCTCCCGTGGGAAACCGTAGCGGTCACTGTTCAATACCACCTGCTGATGACATTGCGGATCTTCGGCAATACGTTCATATTGCCAGGTTCTTTGCTCAATCACACTGGGCCAGACTGTCGGCGAGTTGCCCGGCAAACCCGCAATCAGCCTGACCTGGGGCCGGCTGTCCATAACAGTATACGGCACGCCCGCGAGCACCGTGTCATCGTCACCATAGACTTCATTGTGTAACGGTTGGCCTTTTAATGCCCGGTGCAGCCAGTAAGCCTCCTCCGTTGAGGGCACGAACGTGACATCCTGTTCTTTATCAGGGTCAAAATGCGTAAAACGGCAGGTAAAGGGCGGGAAAGCCTGTTTGTCCCCGTGCCAGAATTCATTTGCCAACAGGGTATCAACGGCGGGAA
>NZ_NKHR01000098.1:0-828 GCF_014467285.1 Xenorhabdus sp. PB62.4
AGCAATCATGAAATCACACTATCAAACCAAGCGGCGCGACTGCTGCTTGAAATGGTCACTAACAGCAATGAAACTCTTCATCGGGAAGATTTATTGAAAAGGGTATGGGAGGATTATGGTTTTACACGTTCAAACAATAGCCTCAATGTCGCTGTAAGCGAGATTCGAAAATCATTTGAATCCTTGGGAAGGGATCCAAAGATTATCATCACCATTCCTAAAGTAGGTTTTCGTTTCGAGGGTGCTGTAGAGCCAGTAATTGAACAGAGTGAAAATAATGTTTTTCCTATTAATGAAAGTGAGGCGCAATTAAAGCACCCCGCTGATAAAACTATTTTCACAAGGCCAAAAAACCAACAAATAAAAAAATTCGTTATATGCATGACATTCGTTTTCTTCTGTAGCTACGCTTCTTATGAAGCTTTTATTACATTCAAACACCTAAACGTACGCGATGAAAAAACAACATTTCTTTATAGCATTGGAAAATGTGACGTTTATGCATTGGGAGATCTTCCAATAGATGTGGGTGAGAATTATATTGATATAGCCAAACAAGATATCAACAAAGAAATCATTAATTGCGACCTCGCGAAGGGTAATATTTACTATAAAAAAACACGTAGTGGCAGTCAGGACACACAAATTAGTTTTATAGGTATATGTGGCTTAGACAAAAATAACAAAACTAAAGACTGCAGAAGCATATTAAACAATATTGGTGTAAATCGATGAAAAAAAACCATTGGTTATATATTGCGCTTTCATTACTTTCCATTATTTTGTTAATAGTATCATTTGAAATTATCAATGTGGACAATAAAAAAA
>NZ_NKHR01000099.1:0-808 GCF_014467285.1 Xenorhabdus sp. PB62.4
GAGCTCGCGAACGGTCAGCCCCCGGTTATCCAGGACAGCCACTTCCGGCGTGTTTTGATACAAGTTATTGCCGCGGTTTAAAGTCATAAGACATTGCCTTTATAGAGTAGTTAACCTTCCCCCGTCTCTGGCAGGAAGGTCTAATTATTTAACGTTATCGAGTTAACTAAGAGAGCGTGTCGTTTTCATCTTCATTCACGACAAACCAAGGTGTCAGCCGATTTTGACGTAAATAGCCTTTGGCGGTTCTCACCTGGTATTCCCGGCCAAGGGGATCATAACGGTATGTATCGGCATACAAATCCTGCCGTGCGCTGTCATCGCGGAGGTACTGCCAGGCATCCAGGAAAAAGGGCTGGTAGGTTCGGACAGGTTGTCCTTTGCCGTCATACTCGGTCCGGCCTGAGACCGCCCAGCGGGTGGTGGTATGGGCGACGATGGGTTTTCCTTTCGCGTCCGTCATCAGGCTGCCGTCTGCGGCGCGTTGCCAGGCTTCTCCCGGCGCATGGTATACCGCACTTTGCAGTAAACGGCCAAAGCCGTCGCTGTAAGTGACGCTCTTACGCAGTTGTTGCTCAGGATCGGTGTCATAACGGTCAGTGGCCAGCGTCAGGACATGGACGGGTTCCCGTGAATCGGCCAATGCCTGCCCATTCAGCACAATGCCCTGACGTTGTACCCAGCGACGGAAACCCAGCGCACAAACCCGTTTATCTTCCGTCACTACTCCCGCGTCAAGCAGTGCCTGCCTCGTAAAGCCGGCTATATATTCCTGATAGGTGTGCGCCAACGGCATCCAACTCAGCGG